>JBOHVS010000037.1:0-10372 GCA_050735975.1 Binatia bacterium
ATGAGTCATCGCCGGCCGAGAATAACACAAGGAGGATACCAATTTATGGCTTCGGATATCGTCGCAATCGACGTGCACATTCACCTTTCCGATGAAACGACACAGAAGGCGAAAGGATCCCGCACCGCACAGATGGCCAAGTACTTCGGCCGCGAGAGACCGCCGGTCTCTATTGACGAGCTGGCCGATCAATATCGCGCGCGCAAAATGATGGCCGTTTTGATGAACACACGAGATGAGACCGTAACCGGCTTGGCTCCGGTGCCGAACGATCATGTCGCCGGCGCAGTCAAAAAACATCCCGACGTGTTCTTGGCTTTCGGCGCCATCGATCCCTGGACCGGCAAGCTCGCATTGGACGAGATCCGTCGCTGCAAGGATTTGGGATTGCATGGCATGGGTGAGCTCAATCCCGCGCGCCAACACTTTTTCGCCAACGATGTTCGCTTCTATCCCCTTTGGGAAGAATGCGCCAAGCTGGGAATGCCGATCTTGTTTCACGGCGGTATGGCGGCCGCCGGAGCTGGGACTCCAGGCGGCATGGGCATCAAACTGAAATACAGCCAGCCGATTTATCTTGACGAGGTCGCCGCCGATTTTCCGGAATTGAAGATTATCAGCGCGCATCCTACCTGGCCCTGGACCGCCGAAAGCTTGGCCATCGCGCGCCACAAGGCCAACTATTTCATCGACCTTTCAGGCTGGGCGCCCAAGTACTTCCCCGCCGAGCTGCTTCACAACATCAACACGTTGCTCCAGGACAAAGCGATGTTCGGCTCGGACTGGCCGGCCATCGGCGTCGAGCGCTGGCTCGAAGAATTTCAGCAATGCAACGTCAAGCCGGAAGTGCGCAAAAAGATTATGCTCGATAACGCAGTGAAATTCTTCGGCTTGTCGCTTTAGAGTAGTAGTGAATACGGGATTTACCACGAAGGACACGAAGAGCACGAAGGGGTTATAAAAAAATCTTCGTGTCTTTCGTGGTAAGTTTCATTGGTCTATGGCATCGGAGGGTTTTCACGAGTGACTGACGAAGGGATCAAATTCGTAGACACGACGATTCGCGACGGCCATCAGAGCCTGTGGGCCGAAAATATGACCACCGGCATGATGCTTCCAATCGCGGAGCGCCTGGATCGGGCAGGCTTTGACGCCATCGAGCTCATCTCCAGCTCTCATCTGAAGAAATGCGTCCGCGAGCTCAAAGAGGATCCGTGGGCGCGCGTCAAGTTGATGAGCGAACGAATCAGCCGCACGCCGCTACGCTTGAACGCCGGCAGGTTCAGCGCTTTCGACATCACGCCCAGGTCGATGTACCGGCTGTTTATGGAACGGATGGCCGCCAACGGCATTCGCGAGGCGCGCATCTCCGAAGAGTGGAACGAGCTTGATGGTTGGAAGTGGAAAACGCAGGTCGCCCGGGACGTAGGCATCAATCCCGTCATCAACCTGATCTATTCCGTTTCACCGAAGCATACCGACGAGTACTTCGCCCGCAGAACCCGCGACGCCGCATCGCTTAAAGTGAACCGGCTCTGCCTTAAAGATCCCGGCGGACTTCTCACGCCCGAGCGCGTGCGCACCCTCGTGCCGATTATTTTTAAAAACGCCAAAGGTATTCCGGTCGAGCTTCACACCCACTGTACGACGGGACTCGGGCCGCTGTGCTGTCTCGAAGCGGTCAAACTGGGAATCAAGATCGTCAACACCGCTTTACCGCCACTGGCGGACGGGTCGTCCAATCCGTCCCTGTTCAACGTCGCAAAAAACCTGCGCGCGCTCGGGTATCACACACTGATCGATGAAGAGCTGCTGAGACCGGTTTCGGATCATTTCACTTTTATCGCCAAACGCGAAGGCTTTCCGATCGGCGCGCCGGTGGAATACGATTATTCGCAATACCAGCACCAGGTGCCCGGGGGAATGATTTCGAACCTGCGCTTCCAACTGCGCAAGGTCGGCATGGAGCATAAGATCGACCAGGCGCTCGAAGAAACCATGCGGGTGCGGGCCGAGCTCGGTTATCCGATCATGGTGACGCCGCTCTCCCAATTCGTCGGCAGCCAGGCCGCTATCAATGTTATTGTCGGCGAGCGCTATAAAGAAGTAACCGATCAGATCATTCAGTACGCTCTCGGCTATTGGGGTCGCGAAGGAGCGGAGTTGATGGACTCCGCCGTGAGCGCGAAAATCCTCGACCGTCCGCGCGCCAAAGAATGGGCGGAACGCCAGCCTCCCGAACCCACGGTTCAGGAATTACGGAAGAAAATGAACGCCGAAAATGTTTCGGACGAAGACTTTCTGCTTCGGTGGAATCTGAACGTAGACGAGATCGAAGAGATGCGGGCAGCCGGCGCGCCCAAAGAATACCTCACCGCGCGCAAACCGATCGTCACGCTACTCGATGAGCTGAGCAGGCGCTCGGAGTACCGCCAGATCGTGGTGCAGAAGGGTGACATGGTCATCTCGCTGCATAGGGGCGCATCGGTGTAATTTTACGGTTTGTAGGGGCGAGGGGGCCCTCGCCCCCAGGCGCATGCGCATCCGCCCCCGTCAATGAACCCATGGAACGATTCTTTTTCGCCGCCGGATCGATCTCCGCGTTTCTTGCCGTCGCTTTAGGCGCTTTTGCCGCGCATGGCCTTAAAGCCCGACTCACACCCGACATGCTCGACATCTTCGAGGTCGGCGTGCGTTATCATATGTATCACTCATTCGGGCTCTTAGCCGTTTCCTGGGCGGCGGCACATTGGCCGCAGAGCACCGCCAATACGGCCGGCTGGTTCTTTCTAGCCGGCATCATCATATTTTCCGGCAGCCTGTATGTGCTTAGCATCAGCGGCGTTCGCTGGCTCGGCGCGATCACACCGTTAGGAGGAGTCGCGTTTCTCATAGGTTGGCTCCTCCTCGCCTGGGCCGCCTGGCGTTAGACATAGGCCGTTGTGCTTCGACTAAGCTCAGCACGAACGGAAATGATTGTACTCCAATGCCCCTCTTCTCCGTTTCTCTCGCGTTGACTCGCCAGACACCTTAAAGTACTTTGACTTCATGGTCGTCGGCGTTCCCAAAGAAATCAAAGAAGAGGAAAATCGCGTCGCGGTGACTCCCACCGGCGTTTCCGGTTTTGTTTCTCGTGGCCACAAAGTTGTGATTCAAAAGGGAGCCGGCGCGGGGAGCGGCCTCGCCGATCGCGCCTATGAAGCAGCGGGCGCAGCCCTGGTCGATTCGGCGGAAGAAGTCTGGAGGCGCGCCGACCTGATCATGAAGGTCAAGGAGCCGCACCCATCAGAGTTCGCTCTTCTCCGGAACGGCCTCATCCTCTTCACCTACCTGCACCTTGCCGCCAGTGAGACAGTAACCCGCGCGCTTCTTGACCGTAAGGTCATTGCAATCGGCTATGAAACGATCCAACTCGAGGATAGCTCATTGCCGCTTCTCACGCCGATGAGCGAAATTGCCGGAAGGCTTGCGATGCAGGTTGGTGCCTGGTGTCTACAAGCGGAGAATGGCGGCCGCGGGATTCTTCTCAGTGGAGCTTCCGGCGTGAGACCGGGCAAAGTGGTCATTCTCGGAGCCGGCATTTCGGGTTCCGCGGCCTGCCAGATCGCGAGCGGCATGGGAGCCTACGTGAGCATTCTCGATATCAACCCATCAAAGCTTCGATACATCCACGATATCTTGCAAGGCCACGTAACGACGCTCATGTCGAATCGCGCCAATGTCGAGGAAGAAGTCGTCGACGCGGATTTGGTGATCGGTTCAGTTCTGATTCCCGGCGCCAAAGCGCCCAAGCTCCTCCCGAGAAATCTCGTAAAGCTGATGAAGTCCGGCGCCGCTATTGTGGACATCTCAATCGATCAAGGCGGCTCCGCGGAAACTTCCCGTCCGACGACCCATTTCAATCCGATCTACGTCGAAGAAGGAGTCGTTCATTACTGCGTCACCAATATGCCGGCCATCGTGCCCAACACATCGACGTACGCGTTGACGAATGCGACGCTATCGTACGGTCTGGAAATCGCCAATCGCGGGATCCCACAGGCTCTCGGCCGCAACGCCGCGCTCGCGCGCGGCCTCAACACTTACGACGGCAAAGTCACTCATGCGGGAGTGGCTGCCGCTTTTAATCTACCGGTGACGGCTATCGAGGAGGTGATTCGCGCATGAGATTGGTCACGCGAGCGGATTTTGACGGGCTCGTTTGCGGCGCGCTGATCACCAAGTTCGAAAACATCGACGCCTATTTGTTCGTAGAACCCAAGTTCATGCAAGATGGTCTGGTCGAGATTCGCGGCGGCGATATCATCGCCAATCTCCCCTATCATCCGAACTGCACGTTGTGGTTCGACCATCATATCACCAACACGACACCGGATTTTCCAACACCCATAATACCCGGCAGGGGAGGCTTTCGCCTCGCCCCCAGCGCAGCTCGCGTCGTTTGCGAATACTACGCGGAGACATCCAAAGAAAGTGATGCCGAGGGTAGCGCGCGACTGGCTTTCTTGAATACTGACAGAATGATCTACCTTCTCAAAGAAACCGACAAAATCGACGCGGGAAAACTCACCAGAGAAGACGTCTTGAATCCGCAAGGCTACGTCTTGATCTCCATGACCACCGACGGCCGGCACGCCGGGGACGAACCTTATTGGCTACGTGTTATAGAGCTGCTGCGAGAGGAATCTTTAGAGGTTACGCTTGATGATCCTGAAGTAAAACGCCGCTGTCGGATGATTGTCGATGAACAAGAGAAGCTCCGCGCCATCCTTCTCGAACGCACTACCATGAACAGCAACGTCATCTACGTCGATTTGCGCGGCATCAAGGATATACCGGACGGTAATCGATTTCTTATTTTTACGCTATTTCCGGAAGGCAACATTCAGGTGAAAGTCGCGGAGGACCCGCAACGCGAAAACACGACGGCCATTTCGGTTGGCTACAACATCTTTAACGCCACGTCCAACGTCAATGTCGGCGAGCTGCTACGCAATTACGGCGGGGGCGGTCACAAGGTGGTCGGCTCCTGCCGCGTGCCAAACGCTCAGGCCGAACAGGCGATCCGGGAGATCGTCGCCGCGGTCCGAGAGCCATGAATCCAAAGAGCAAGGAGCATGGAGCACGGAGCATAGAGTGCTCCCCGTAATGCCTAATGTTAAGGTATGAAGACCATTAAAATCCAACGGGCTCTCAAAGGACTTCGCAAACTTAACGAAGAAATCCGCTACAAGAATTGTTTCGACGAAAAAACATTCACGACGGGATTCATCGCTTTCCGGCCGGGCAAACACTCGGATGCAAAACAAATCAATCACGACGATAAGGACGTCGTTTGTCAAGTCTTAAAGGGACGCGGGCGACTGCGTGCAAACGGCCGGCGTATCCCGCTCGAACCCGGAATCATCTGCCATATTCCCAAAGGAACACCGCATGATTTTGCCGCCGGAAAGACCGGCGAGCTGGTTTTATTCTACTCGTTGATCAAAACAGGATAGGCGAAATGTCCTCCATTCAACCGCGGGTTGGCACGGTTTGAACGGCCGGAACCTTGTATCACCCGCCACGAACAAGCTTCGCCCTGAGATAAGCGTCCCATATAGCTAACGCGGGCTTTGGTTTTTCTCCGCTGGTCTGCATGCCGGTGAAGGCCCAGATGCCGGCGATCTCGTTGAGGGGCGGACGTAGCCTGGCAACGAGCTTTTCGAAGTCGGTCGTCGCGAAGTTGATGACAAACTGGTAATTATCGCGAGCCGCTGTCTTTAGCAGCAATTCCGTAAAATATTGTTGCTCGCCATCGGAGCCCTGCAGGGTTACCCCATAGGATCTCAAAGGCACATTCCGGGATGTCATGCCGCTTTCCGAAACCGCGATCGGCTTTTTGAAACGCGAAGCGAAATCGAAAAAGCTCGCGGGTATGGGGCGCGCCAATTCAGCGCTCATATGAGGATAAACGCTCATCGCAAACAGATCGCTGTGTTTCATGAGATTCGCGACCTCGCGCTCCTGATCCGTCCCTTTCGAATTTTTCGCGAGCTTCTTGTAATGCAAGACTTCGGTCGTAAAGAAAACCGGCAGCGCCGGATGGGCTTTCTTTACCGCCGCATAAGTTTCGCGGTGCAGTTCCTTCAATTGCGCCCACTTCGCGGGCTCGCGAGATAGCAACACGTTCGACTCCACTCCGATCGCCAAATAGTTTGGCTGCATGCTTTGCACGGATCGCAAAACAAAATTGAGGAACGCTTTTTTTACGCGCGGGCTGTCGAGACGCTCCTTGTCCCACGGCTTGGGCAGCGGCAAACTATCTTGATCCGCCCAGTAAGGCGCCAGACCTCTTCGATCCTTATCGAGAGGCGAGATGGACAAGAAGAGTTTCTTTCCCGCCGGCGGTCGATAGCTCAAGTTCTCCTGGATGGCCTTTGAAAACGGCTTGCCCTCGAGCGCCTCGGGCCAAGGGACGCCGCCGATAAACATGATTGAAACAATATCGCCATGCGCGTGCGCAAACTCTTGCGCCGCGCGAAAGCCTGCCTCGGACAGATCCGCCGGCCATGGAGTGAAGCCCATCAGGAATGGGCGCATCGCGGGCGCCGGCGCGGGGCGGGCGTCAGGCCCCGGAGCGCCGAACCGCCACGGAAACTTCGGATTGCCGGGCGCGCAACCGATCAACGAAACAGCCAGCGTTAGCGCAGCCAAAACTCGGTGATAACTCATGCTGAATCCTTTCAGGCTCGTTTATTTCAGACCGCAGGTATCGCAAACGCAGCTTCGCAGCCAAGCGGCCTGAGAGTTCTATATTATCTCAATTTCCGCCCGCGCAGCTACTGAGATTTTATCTTGCGTAATCTTGACATCCTTTGCATCTTCGGAAAAGATCCAGTGGAGAGATCTAAAGGCCTTTGAAACCGTTCGGGAGCCGGCCTGGGGAATCGACGTAAAAAGACAATACGTAAGAAGGGCCGCCCGCCGAAGAAAACTCGCCTTGACTTTCCCAGTTACAAGATTTCAAATTTGTTTCTGCGCCTTGCTGTCACTTGCCGCGATGTTGAGCAGCGGCTGCTCAACGCGGACCGCCGCGCCGGAACCGCGTTACGTTCCCGCCGGCGACTTGCTGGATATCGTCAAAGATTTTCAACGTCTCGCGCGCGAGGACACATACCGCTTCCCCATTCCCAAGGACGTGACCGGTATCAACGTGATGAAAGCGACCTTGGTGCGGCTTGAAGACTACGAAAAAAAGAACCCCGGCAAGTTCGCCGATATCGTGCAGTTCAATAAAGCCTTGGCCCTCGAGCGCCTCAGAGAGTACGACCAGGCCGCCTCCTACTATCGAAAAGTAGCCGAAACTGAAGGGCGGTTGGGCGCCGAAGCCGCAAAGAACCTCGAGATCATAGACGGTTTCCAGCGCATACTCTATAAGCCTCTTCCCACCGACGACCCGTTTGAATACATCAAGGGGTTGGACGAAAAAGTAGGCGCCTGGAACCAACTGATCGGCAAATATCAAGGGTCCGTTTACGAATTTCTCGCGCGGGTGGAGGAAGAGCGAGTCGACCGGGCCAAGGTCGCCTTCGTCGAAGCCAACCGCTACCGATTAAAGGAAGGCAATCAAATCGTCATCTTAGGCTATACGCAACTGGTCACGAAACATAGGCAGAGCAAGAACATCCACCGCTTTCTGCTTGATTTCGGCGACTTCTACACCGTGCTTGCAAAAGAGTACGCCGCTCAGTACGATCCCGAGGGTCTGGACTTCGATCTAAAGACCTTTGATCAGTTTGCAAAATCCGCCCTAAAACTTTATACCGAAGTTGTCCAAGTCGATGGAATCGTGGAGAAAATCGAAGCCCAGGGAAAAATCGAAGCGATGCGTGGCCTATTCGACAAGGTTACGAGGTTAAACCGATGAGAGGAAAACCGTCCGGGTTCCCGGTAATCCTGCTCATTTTCTCGCTTTTGCTCGCTTCGGCTCAGCCTTCCCGCTCTCAGGATTTTGATTTGGTGCTGGAACGGATTCTCAATCCGGTTCCCGATTACGACCCTTTTGAAAAGCCCGTCGCTGCGCCGCAGTTCTTCCCGGACGCGGTCGACAAAAGGTCCCGCGAGCTTCTTATCGACGCGCTCACCAACCACCAGCAACACTCCCTCAAGGACCACCTGAAATTCTTCAAAGAAGAAGACATCCGTCTGTATCAACAGCGCAAGACAAGAACCGGCTTGACTGAACACGCGCAGGATATCGTCAACAATACGATCCGGGATCGGGAGCGCTTTCTGAACGCGCAGAAAGAGGCTTTGAACAACGCTTCATCGCCGGCGCGGAAGAAGTATCTCGAGGCGATTATCAACCACGACGACCTCAATCAAGCCGATCAACTCATGCGCCGGAATTCCTCGAATCGATGGGCTGGATTGTTCAACCGCATGTTAAGTTCTTTGGATCTGGTCGGCGTTGCCTCCGGCAACTATATCGGCGCGGCGGCCGAGACCGTAATCAGCCGGCTCTACAGTCTCGCAAATCACGATATGTCGATTGAAGAGCGGCGTGCGCTCGCGCGGCATCTCGATCACATCAAGCGTTTTCCCAACGATCCCCGAAATACCGAGATCCGGAAACAGATTGAAAAGCTCGAGAGAACCAAAACAAACGCGCTGATGAAAAAGCAAATCGACAAAGCGGAAGAGGCGGCCGGCAAGGGAGACTTGGAGCGCGCCCTTTTTCACGCGGTGCTGGCCGCTTACCTCAATCCGGCGTCAAAGGAGACTGAGAAGATCGTCCAAGAGCTAACCAAGCTTCGTCAGAAGCACAACGAAGCTCGCAAGACGGGACTCGCTGCAGCGCAGGAAAAGCCCATCTCTAACGAGCACGAAGAGCACGTGGGGCAACTGCTGAGCGCGCTCAGCCTGCGCGATCCTGCCCGGATCGAACGGGCCGCGATCGACCTGGAAGAAATGAATCCCGGCCCCCGCCTAGCGGCCGGCGCGCTCGACGCGGAAGCGGTGGCGATGGAAATCAGGGGCAGGCACGACGTGGCCAAGAAATTGCTCGAGCAATTGGCGCATTCTTCTTCCGATCCCGACGCGCAGAAACGGGCCGCGGCACTGCTCGAGAGCTCGGATTACAATTTGCTCGCTTCCTTCAATGAAGCGCGCAGCGAGCGCCGCGCCCAGTCCATGAAGTACGTCGTGCTCGGCGAGGACGTGCTAAAAAAGAACCTGCTTTATGCGGCGGGCGCAGTTGCCGCCGCCGGCCCGGCGGGCGCCGTCACCCTCGGGGCTGTCAATACTTTGATGATCGGCAATAATCTGATCAACGTCCTCACCAACAATCCGATTTCAGCCCAGCCGGTGATCGACGCCGGAGTTGCCTACATCAGGAGCCATCCGCAATCCGACAGCGCTTCGGAGGTCTATAAGATACTCGCCGACGCCTACGAGGAACGCGGCCTGTTGGACAAGGCAATCAATTTTCACGCGCTGGCCGGCACGCCGCAAGAAAAGATCGCCAGCCTCAAAGAGAAAGCGGCAAAAACGCTGCTCAATGCGGCCGCGAAGAGCAAATCCCGCGGCACACAGGAATATTACCTCACGACATTGATTGACCGGTACCCGGAGGGTCCGGCCGCCGCGGAGGCAACCAAGAAGCTCGCCGCGCTGGCGCAGCGCGATAACCAGGGGCTGCGCATGAGCAAACAGTTTCTCATCGACAACCCGGAGATCTATGGACCTATGGGGCTGGGTTTGAAAGCATCTCTTTTCGACGGCAATCCCAGCAACATAGAACTTGCGGACCGCGGCGTGAATCTCCTGAACGACAACGAGCTGGTCGTCTACTATCAAACGCCCTGGGGCGTGCGGAGTCAGAACTACGCTATCGCGAAACACTCGGCCGAACGGTTCTTCGCCACACTGCGGAAAAAGAACCATCAAATCGCGCTCGCAGACGCAAACCAGCGGGCGAAAGGGAGTGTCGGAGGAATCAAGAACCTGCCGGCCCCTATTCTGCAGGGCAGGCTGGGAAAAGGAGCCGAAGGACCGCAAGATAAAGACGATGCCACTTTCTCATTTGTGCGCGAGGCCGCCGGCCGCGCGCCTAGGCATCCACGGGTTCTGGACTATGAGTTGTTGAGCGAAAACGAGCGCGATCCCGCCGCCAAGTACCAGCTCCCGCCGATCCAGGGAAGCATTTCGGCGAGCCGCTTCAGCATGACCGGCACGTTACCGACCGGCCTCTGGGGCAACCAGATCGCCATCGGCGGCGATCATAGAAGCCCTTATGGCGGCGTCCAACTGCCGATTCCTCTTCTTCAAGGTTTCGTTCCCGTCGATTTCATGGTGCAGGGAAGACCCGGAGGATTTTCCGTATATCCCA
>JBOHVS010000038.1:0-4205 GCA_050735975.1 Binatia bacterium
GCCGAGAAACCGACGATGACGCGAATCGTCTTTCCCGCGTAGAAATCGTTGGCAAAAGCGCTGGGTGCATAGGGCGCGACGAGCAACGCAGCTATCGCGACCACAAATAATCTGATTCGGTATTTCATTTCACCCTCCTGTGTATTAGATTTTTTCTCTTCGCTTTAGAAATCGGCATGAACGAAAAATTGTCAACACTGTCGATTGCGATTCCCGTTCGCCCTGTGCATGGTCGAAGGGTGAACGAGATTTTCAGCAGAATCATTATTTTTTCTTCGTCGTCACGAGAAACTGGAGTTTTTTCTTGATCGCCGGCGAGATCGACAAGATCTCTTCCACGGCGCGCTCGGCATCCTCCCCAGTGACGTCGCCGATGACCAGCTTGGATTTGTTCGCCTCCGATAGAAATTTTGGATCGTCCAGCGTCTTTTGCAAGGCGGTGCGCAACATCTGCAGCCTCTCTCTCGGGGTGTTCGGCGGAACCACCAACGGCCTTTGAAAATCATACTGATTGGCCCAGGCCTTAAAGGCGGCGACGTTTTCCTCGCCTTTGATCACTTTGGTAAACCGGGGAAGGTCCTTGACCTCTTCGTCCTGCGGCTTGCCATGAATGATGAAAGGGATCAATCGATCACCCCCCTGAGCTCTCAACATGGAAACCGCCGTTACCCGCATCGATTCCCAACCGGAGCAAAGGGCATTCACTTCTCTGCGCTGCAGGGCGACGCGAATCGGAGAGGTCCCTTTGTATCCAGAGATAATCTGAAATTTGGTTCCCATAAGCTCGTTCATGAGCTTTGGCACGTCATCCGATGAGGCCCCCGCCCTTGTGGCGCCGAACTTGAGCTTGTCGCTCGACTTGATCACATCGTCGAGGGTTTTGAGACCGGTAAATCCCATGACCAGGCATGAAGGAAACCCCGTACCGGGAGCGCCAACCCAGCCGAACTTCCGCGCATCGAACTGAATCCCTCTTGATCCCAGGGACTGCTGGGTAACCATACCGCTGTTGAAGACGCCGACCGTCAGGCCATCGGGGTCCGCCTTGTTAAACATGTAATTCGCCGCTAACAGACTTCCGGCGCCTTCCATGTTATCGACGACGGTCGCGGGATTTCCCGGAATATGATTGCCAATGTGGCGCGCGATGGCTCGGGTGTAGGTGTCGTAACCGCCCCCGGCCGCATAGCCTACGATGAAGCGAATGGTTTTCCCTTGGTAGAATTCATCGGCTCTGGTTGTAGACAAATCGCCTAGAAAAACCAGCCCGACAATGATCGCTATAGACAAAACGATTTTCTTCTTCATGGCGTCCCTCCATCAGGCTCTCGGCTAACGAGTTGAGCCGTTAGCCGTGACTACCTTGTTGGACCCGACTTTTGTTTTGTATTGTTTTTTCGTTTTCCATTCCCTCTTCCGGTTTCCGCCTGGGAGTATCCTTCGGAGCAGTGCAGCCCGATCGTGTTACGTTCCACAAGATCGGAATTGCGCCAGGCGCGAGCGCGCCGCTCCTCCAGAAACCCCAGGCGAGCCCCAGGGGAAAGGAGTAAAGTCCCGGGGCATCCGGACGACGAGGCTCTGTTCAGACCCCGTTTCGTTGCAAAGCAGACAATCTTGAGACATTTTCCATCAGCCTTCGTGATACTACGCGTCTGCCAGCCTAGAACTTGCTTGCTTGACTGCTGCCATAGAGCCGGTCAATGAAGCCGCTCTGCTTGATCTCGTTCACAAAGCGCAAGTTGACAAAGTCTTTCACTTTGGCGTTGGCAGCCTTGGGATCCCATGACGCCTGGATCTCGAGGGTGTTCTTGAGCCCTTCTATGGTCGGGTGGGTATCTTTCACCAACAGCTCGTCATAGGCCGCATACGCGCCCTCCAGGATCGGCCGTTTCTGTCCTCGCGTGTATTTTTGCATGATCTTGATGACTTCTTCCTTGTTGTTTTTGTAGAAGTGAACGGCCTCGGCCATTCCTTTGACAAAGGCCATGACCTTCTCGGGATGCTCGCGAATCATCCGGCCGGTCGTCACCGAGCAAGTAAACTGGAAGGGGATCTCGAGCTTAGCCATATCTATAATAACCTTGAGCCCGGCCTTTTCGCCCTTGATTTTTCCCGGTTCGGTCACCATGGTGAAATCGAGTTGCCCGCTCAACACTGCCGCCACTCGCGCGGGAGAGCCTCCAATCATAACCGCTTTGATTTCCTCGTAGGGGATGCCAACTCGTTTAAGGGCGAGGCGCAGCGCGAAGTCCGCCGATGTTCCGGGTATGTGGACCGCAGCCGACCTGCCCTTAAGATCCTCGGGCGATTTGATCTCGGGTTTTCCTATGATGTAGTACGGGAGCGTGTTGACGAGACTATTAACGATGGCGATGTCCCCGCCCGCCAGCCGTCCATTGATCGCCGAGGTTCCCACGGCGCCCGTAAAGTTCAGATCACCGGCGATGAGGCTCTGAATACCGCGCGTGCTGCCGTTGATAAAAAGCATATCAACGTCCAAGCCGTGCTTTTTAAACAGGCCGGTCTCCTTAGCCACCCAAAACGGCACGGAAGAACTCGGAGAATCGGAGATGTAAGCCATAGTGAATTTGGCTTCTGCTCTTCCGGAAGCCATCGTTACAATGGCAAAAACCAACGCGAAAACAATTGCGTCAATACGAACCCGTTTCATGTGGGACCTCCCTTAAGGAACGCTTTACTATCTCACCTGCAATGATGCTTTCGTTCTCCCAACATCGCGGCGTAAAGAGCTATGTTGCTTACGGACCTTCCTGTTCATTCTTGTTCATTTTAATAGAGAGCAACTGCAATGCCAGGAAACGATTCGCGTGAAAAAACAGACGACTAGGAGAGATTTGACGCGAAGCCGGGGATCATGATCAGAGCGCGTGTGCAAAACTTTCACACTAGCCAAGATGCGTTAGCCGAGGGTACACAATTTATGCACAAACGACGGGACGGATAGGCCGCCTGCGGCGACGTACTCAGCAGAAGTCGGTCTAGTCATCGGAATATGGAAGAAAATTGTAGAGGTCTTTCCTGTGCATATTTGTTACGCGCGAAGCTCAGGCATGCGTTGAGCGAAAGTACCGCTCACTTTCAAACAGTGCCAATCGTTCAAACCGGCTGACACTTTAAACGATTTGAACCGCTGGAACAGCTTGAACGGTTTGAACCTTTTGAACCTATGGCAATCGGCGGAAAACGCGCTACCAACGTTGCTGCACTTCCGCGACTGCAAACGGGAGAGGACAAGCCGGGGGCGCTCTGAGTGATGTAGGAAGAGAAATACTTCTATCGAGTCTCCATGCGGGCGTAAATCGGAAATTCCTCCTCTAAGTCCCAGCGCATAACTCGCGTAACGCGATCACCGCTTGGTAGACGCATGTTCTTGATCTGCTTTGTCTCACCGTCGAAAGTGGCTTTCACCGTATACGCGCCGGGAGGAAGCTGCAGATAAAACCATGGCCCGTTGGTCATTACCTTGATTTTTTCATTGCCATTTCGATCCTCCACGACGACATCTACATCCGCAAGATATACGCCGGACTTCTCCGCGAAAGAAAGCTTCAGATTGTAGTTTTTACCCCAGTTCTCCATCGCTTCTCGTTCGCCGATTCCGACTCCTCCTGTCATATACGCAACGCCCTGAACGGTTTTCTCCCTGATAATTCCCGTCATCTCTTCCGGTAAGGATGCGGCAAAAATACTCCCGGTGAACCACACGGCGGAAAACATAACTAAGCTACTTGCCAACAAGAAAGCCTGGAAAGCTTTTATGTTTCTAGATAATCGCATGGCACATTCCTCCTAATCTTGCTTATTTTTGTATTTTTTACTGATGACTCCCAATATCATCTACTAGATGAGCTTCCGGATACTCCAAAATATGCCGCCAGTTCGTCCACGGTGAGCGCCCGCGTGTTCGGAGAAGCATGGGCAATAATCTCTGCCGGAGCCTCCTCCTCGATGCCATGGGAGTCAGAGATAATAATAATTTGCATCGCTCGGCTAATGTCTCTCAAATTAAAGACTGTTTCAGCCAAATCCATCGCCTCTCCCGTAGAGACGAGTACCGCCATATCAAAGATCGCATGCTGCGCCTGAACTATCGCGGTCTCGCCATCATTTACCCTAATGACCTCACATCCGGTCGCGCGGAGGCACTTGTTTACCTCGTCAGACGGATTCGAACAGACAAGCAT
>JBOHVS010000039.1:0-63844 GCA_050735975.1 Binatia bacterium
TTATGTTGATTGATTTTCAGGCTCACGTTTTTCCGGAGGTTTACATCGAGGAAATGAACCGGCTGGACGGCGGCGTCGTGCTGGAACCGCCGGATCCCTTCAGCGGCATGAGTTATTTCTATGACAAGAAGCTTCAATGCCGCATCAACACCGCGACTTTTAACGGGCGGGATATCGGCCGCCGCCTCGAGCACATGGACCGCCTGGGAATCGACGTTCACGTGCTGAGTATTCCCGCGCCGGGAGCGGACCGATACGAAGGGGAAGGCGCCGTCAGGCTGGCGCGCGTCGCGAACGACGCGATCGCCGAGATCTGCAAAACATATCCGAAACGTTTTGTCGGGTTGTTTACCTTGCCGACATCTTCCATCGATGCCTCTATCGACGAGCTGGAACGGTCAGTCAATGAGCTGGGACTCAAGGGATTCGGCTGCTTTTCGAACTTGAACGGCAAGCCTCTGGATCGCGAGGAACTGTTTCCGATCTACGAGCGGTTGGCGAAGTACAAGCTGCCGGTTTACATCCACCCCACCGCCCCGCTGGCGACAGAGGCGACCGGAATCGACATTATGCCGACCTTGATTTTCGGCTGGGCGTTCGACAGTACCGTAGCCATGACACGGCTGGTCTACGGCAGGGTGCTGGAGAGATTCCCGGAGATTAGTTTTGTCGTGGCGGACGTCGGAGGCGTGCTGGCCTTCTTCGCGCAGCGCGCGACCAACATCTACGCCGGCCGGACCGAAGAGATCAGACAGAGATATGGGCTGAAAGAAAACCCGCTCGACTCGTTTCGCAGATTCTATGTGGATACGGCGGACCATCCGTCATCGACACTGAAATGCGTCAAAGACTTCTTCGGCGTTGACCGGCTGGTGTTAGGGACGAATTATCCTTACGGTCCTGAAGAAGGCTGCGTTCTTGTCAAGAACAGCCTTAAAGCCATCGATGAGCTGCAACTCAGCCGGAACGACAAAGTGAAGATCCTGGGAGAGAACGCCGCCGGGATCCTTGGTTTAGGAGCGTCATGAATTTCACCAAGGCAGCAAGACCGGTCGTCATGGGGCGAAACGGGATGGTCTCAGCCGGGCATCACCTCGCTTCTCTCGCCGGAGTGAACATTTTGCAAGAGGGGGGCAATGCCGTTGACGCGGCGTTAGCCGCAGCTTTCGTGATGGGGGTGGTTAAACCCGAGGCGAGCGGTCCCGGGGGCGACCTTTTCGCTTTGATCTTCATGAAGGAGACGGGGAAAGTCGAGGCGCTTAACTCGAGCGGTCCCGCGCCGGCGAAAGCGAGCATAGAATTTTTTTGCGAACAAGGACTGGACAGGATTCCGACATCCGGGCCCCTGAGTGTAGCGGTTCCCGGGGCGGTCGACGGTTGGCTGGAACTACATCGGCGATACGGTACGAAAGAGTTGGGCAGACTCATGACGGACGCGATTCGGATCGCGCGCGAGGGCTTTCCGATTTCCCGAGAATTCGCCGAGGCTGTCGAGGAATTCAGCCCCGACTTCCCTTGGGTGGATCGATGTTACCGGCAGCCCTTTGGAGTGCCCACACCGGGGAAGATTCTGGTCCAGAAAGGGTTAGCCGATGTATTCGTGAAAATTGCGTCGGAGGGGCGCGATGGGTTCTACAGCGGCGAGGTCAGCGCGCGCATCTGCAAGACGCTCAAAGGGGAGGGCGGGATACTGGCGGAGGAGGACCTGCAACGCAACGTTTCACAATGGCTTGAGCCGCTGAGCATAACTTATCGTGATTGCACTGTTTATGAACAGCCGCCGGTATCGCAGGGATTTATGGTCCTGGAGATGCTCAACATCGCGGAGGCATGGCCGTTTCATCGAGGACAGATGTCCCGGGCCGATATGATCCACTATCAAATCGGCGCCAAGAAGTTGGCGTTCGAAGATCGCATTCGCTATCTCGAGGATCCTCGCTTCGGCGACCCCAGGATCTCTCAGTTGATCTCCAAAGATCATGCGGCCAAACGGCGCGAGCTGATCGGCGAGATATTGAGCCGCCCGCAAGCCGCTGTGGTCAATCAAAGTAGCGACACGACCTACTTGTGCGCCACGGACCGAGACGGGAACGCGATATCCTTTATACAGAGTGTCTTTGCGCCGTTTGGATCCCGTGTTGTCGCCGGCGACACGGGAGTGATTATGAATAATCGACTCTGCAGTTTCGGTCTCGACCCGAACAAGGCGAACTCATTGAAGCCCGGAAAGAGGCCGGCGCATACATTGAATACCTATATGGTATTCAACCGCGGCGAATTTTTCGCCGTGGGAGGGAGTCCCGGCGCCGACGAGCAGCCGCAAACAAATTTCCAGGTCATCCACAATCTCATCGATTTACAGATGGACCCTCAAAGCGCGGTCGAGGCCCCACGGTGGAGTCACCAGCCAGGGACCCCCCCGCGGGAGCAGCTCCCCGAACAGCTCAGAATCGAAGAAGGATTCGAAAAAGAGGTGATCGACGGTCTGCGAAAAAAGGGTCACGAGATTTCCGTCGTTGATCGCTGGTCGTTCGGCAGCGCCAAGATCATAGTCAAGGAATCCGAGATGGCTACTTACATGGCCGGGGCGGATCCCAGGAGAGGGGGCTATGCGCTCGGGTATTAGAATACAGGTTGAGGCTAAGGTTTAGGTTGAGGGAAAAGAATAAATACGTTCGAAGTTCGAGGTTCGAGAGTCAAAAGCAGGTTGAGGTTTAGGTTTAGACTAAGAATTAAAGCGAGGTTAAGGTTAAGGGGGGCTCAACCTCAACCTAAGCCTTAACCTGTATTCTAGTAAGGGGGCTGAGGTTTAGCCTAAGTAGCCGGCTTTTTTCTTTCTTAACCTGAACCTTAACCTAAACCTGCATTTTCCGGCGCTCCGTATGAAATTCAGTCTCTTCACCGAGATCCAATGCCCTCAGGGGTCTTCACCGGATGCGCGATTGCAGGAATTCTTGGATCAGGCGGAATTGGCTGATCGTCTCGGCTTTCGCGGCTTTTGGATCGCCGAAATTCATTGCCAGCCGAGATTTTCTTTGCTCTCAGCTCCTTATATCGTCCTGGGGGCCGCCGCCCAGAGGACGGGCCGCTTGCGCCTCGGTGTCGCGGTCAACACCCTACCGGTTCATCATCCGGTTCAGCTGGCCGAGCAGGCGGCCATGCTCGATCTGGTGAGCAACGGGCGGATGGACTTCGCCGCCGGCGGCGGGCACCCGCACAGCCGCGCTTATGAGTGCTTCGGCGCTGATCACAAGATCACCCATGAGATTATGGCGGAAGGGTTGGCGATCATTCGCGAGAGCTGGACCAAGGAAACTCTCACTTTCGAAGGCAAGTATTTTCAGATTCCGGAAGTGGTCGTAAATCCGAAGCCGGTGCAAAATCCGCCGCCGCCGTTCTACATGGCGACGAGCTCTTTGGAGGGTGTGGAAGTGGGGGCCCGATTGGGCATCAATCTACTGCTTCCCATTCACACGCGAACGCCTGCGCAGGTGGAGGAGTTCGCGAACGCCTACTGGAAGGGTTTGGCGACATACGGTCATAACCGGAAAGAGAAGGAACTGGGGCTTCTGGTGCCGATGCATCTTGCTCGGACCATGAAAGAGGCGCAGGCTCGCTCCGAAGAAGGCATCATGAGCTACTTTAAAACCATTGCCGACATGCGCAGCGACTATACGGATTGGCTCACCCGCCGCGGCGCAGAATTGCCGGCGCGGCTGAGGACGGCAGCCGGGCAGTCGCAACCGTTCCAGACGATTTGCGCGCGCCATGCCGTGGTGGGGGATTCCGAATCTGCTCTACAAGCTCTGCGAGAGCTTTCCAACAAGACAGGCGCTAGCCACTTTCTGATCTGGATGAACATCGGCAATGTGCCGCATGCGTTGGTCGCGGAATCGATGCGGCAGTTTGCGGCCGAAGTCATGCCGAGAATGTAATCAGCGAGCCGCAACCAAAAAGGGTAAAAAATTTAATCACGAAGCACACGAAGAGCACGAAGGAAGGAAGGCCACGAAGGATTTGGATAGCTGTGATTGACACACTTCGTGGTTAGATAGGACTCACAATCCTTGATTAGGAGAGGAGTCGAATCATGGAAGAGCTAACCGAACAAAAATGTGAAGCCTGCCGGGCGGGCGCGCCATCGGTTACAGCGGATGAAATAGCGGAATTTCAGCCGAAGGTGCCGGAGTGGCATATCATCACCGAGGACAGCATTCCGAAGTTGGACCGTGCGTTCAAGTTCAAGAATTTTAAAGACGCCATCGCCTTCACCGACGCGATTGGCGCGGCAGCCGAGGAAGAAGGGCACCATCCGCGCATTGTCACAGAATGGGGCAGGGTTGCGGTCACCTGGTGGACGCACAAGATCAAGAACCTGCACCGTAATGACTTCATCATGGCCGCAAAGACCGATGTAATCTATCGGCAGTTCGCGCAGAACAAGCTTTAACGATTATTTTGAAGCTTTGAATCTAAGCCTGACGTAGTCTGCGACCCAATTTCCTTCCGAGTCCCGCAAGCGCTCCTTTAGTTCGTTGCGGACGTCTGTCAAATAGCGCGGGCTATCGTTTTCGGGGAGCGCTTTGATAAATGGTTGAGCGAAAACTTCGAGCCAGCCTAGAATGTCTCCCGGGAGTTTAGTCGGGCGAGGAATGAGCTCGATGTAGCCGACGTTGAATCCGAGCGCGGTCAGGAGGCGCGTATACTCTTCGGGAGAAGGATAATACCAAGGGTCGATCGAAACCGGATCGATGCCTCGGCACCGGAGCGCTGCATGCAGGACTGAATGGATGGTTTCGACGTTTCCTTTGCCGCCAAACTCGCCGATAAATCGTCCGCCTGACTTTAATGCATTCGACACGCCGGCGGCCACCTGTTCCGGCTGTTTCATCCAGTGGAGCGCGGCATTACTGAAAACCGCGTCGAAGGAGCGCTTGAAACCGAGCCGGCGGCCGTCCATGACGAGCCCTTGCAAGCCCCGATTTCGCGCGGCCTGAATCTGGGGATGGCTGGCATCGACGCCGTAAACCGTGCAGCCGAAGGCGGCGATTTTGTCGGTTAGCGCGCCGTCGCCGCAGCCGAGATCCAAAATGACTTCGCCCGGCTTCGGGTCGAGTAATTGCAAGAGCGGCTCTCCGAGATCAGAAACGAAGCGCGCGTTCCTGGCGTAGCTGGCCGGATTCCAGAATGTGGTTTCTCCCATGACAAAGCGAATTTACCATTTCAGACTTGGCTTGAAAAACTGCGAATTAACCGGCTTACTAAGACGGATATAATGGACAACAAAAATGTCGATCTTGCGTCATTGCGGATCGACCGTTCATCTCAAGGCATCAGGGCTCCGCGGCGATCGAGGCTCGTCAGAAAACTTGCTCTTTGGTCGCTCGTCGTTATTGCGCTCGCAGCCGGCTTTATCTTTTTCAAGGATTTGTTGAATCCTGGAATTGAAGTGCAGCTCGCAACGGCCTCTCTGAATTCTCCGGCGCAAGCCAATGCGGTGCTTTCGGCCAGCGGGTATGTTGTCGCGCGACGAAAGGCGGCAGTGGCATCCAAAGGCACCGGCCGCCTTGTCTATCTCGGCGTTGAAGAGGGAGATCGAGTCAAGGAAGGTCAGGTCATCGCCCGGTTGGAGAATGAAGACGTGCTGGCGGCGTTGAGGCGGGCGCGGGCCGATTTAAGAGCCGCGGAAGCGGAACTCAACGACGCGAAAGAATCGCTCAACCGTCAGAAAATACTGGTGCAAAAACAGTTCGTTTCCGAGGCGGAATACGATGCCGCGGAGGCTCGCTACAAACGGGTGGTGGCTACCATCGAGGGCGCGCGATTCGCGGTGGCTGAGGCTGAAGTGGCCGTCGACAACACCAGAATTATCGCGCCATTCGACGGAACGGTGTTGCGCAAGAATGCAGATATCGGCGAGATCGTCGCGCCGCTGGCCGGAGCAGCGAGTTCGCGCGCGGCCGTAGTCACAATCGCCGACATGCGGTCGCTCGAGGTCGATGCGGATGTATCGGAAGCGAACATTACCCGAGTTCAGGCCGAACAGCCATGCGAGATCCGGCTCGACGCCTATCCTGAGGAGCGCTATTCCGGCTACGTGAGCAAGATCGTGCCGACAGCCGATCGAGCCAAGGCGACGGTCATGGTCAAGATCAGATTCAAAGACTATGACAAACGTGTTCTGCCGGAGATGAGCGCCAAAATCACTTTTCTGGCCCCCGGGTCGAGTAACGACGCAAACGCCAAGCCGGTGCTTAGTGTGCCGGCTTCGGCGGTGACCAACCGTGACGGCCGGCAAGTCGTTTACCAAGTCAAAGAGGAGCGTGCTGTCGAAATCCCCGTGACAACGGGACAGACACTTGGAAGTTGGCTCGAGATCAAGAGCGGCCTGGAAGAGGGTGACAAGGTGATAGGCAAGGTTGACGATGATATCCGGGCCGGGAGCAAAGTCGTTCTCAAGGACCGGTAGCCGTAGGTAACCTCAAACCCGTTAAAAACCCTGGCCCTCGAGAAGGCGATGGGTGCAAGGCGGCGCGAGGGCGCGCACCGGAGCGTACACGGGCAGTACGTGAGGATGCGCGACCGAAGCGGCAACGAAGCAAGCGCGCCTTATCGAGGGCCCAAGAAGGGCCGGTAGCCTTGTTTCCGGCAATATGAATTCACCGCTGATCGAGATTCAAAACGTCTCGAAATCCTACCGACGCGAGAGCCTGGAAATCCCGGTTCTAAAGAACATTTCTCTGACCGTCGCGCAGGGCGAGTTCATCGCATTCATGGGGCCTTCGGGATCGGGAAAAACTACCTTGCTGAATCTTATCGCCGGCATCGACAAGCCCACGTCAGGGCAGATATTCGTATCCGGGAGTGATATTACCGAGCTGAACGAGACCGAGCTTGCGGTCTGGCGGTCGCAAAACGTGGGGTTTATTTTCCAGTTGTATAATCTCATTCCCGTGCTTACCGCTATCGAGAACGTCGAACTGCCGTTGATACTCACGGGCCTATCTAAGAAAGAACGGCGCGCTCACGCGGAGACTGCCTTGCAGGTTGTCGGCTTAGCCGAGCGAATGCATCATTACCCGCGTCAACTTTCAGGCGGCCAAGAACAGAGGGTGGCGATCGCGCGAGCCGTTGTCACTGACCCGGCGATCCTGGTCGCGGACGAGCCGACGGGCGATCTCGACAAAACGTCGGCTGATGAGGTGCTCGGTTTGATGGATAGGTTGAACGGCGAACTGAACAAGACAATTCTCATGGTGACTCACGATCCCAGGGCGGCGGAGCGCGCTCGTTCTACGCGCCACCTAGAAAAAGGCGAACTCGCCTGAGGGGTCCCCCGTTGGAATTGATCCGGCTGCTTTTTCGAAACGCGTTGCGCCACAAGCTGCGCAGCGCGCTTACCATCCTGGGCGTCGGCGTGGCGGTCATGGCTTTTGCGCTGTTACGCACGGTCGTCACCGCCTGGTACGCCGGGGTTGAGGCGTCGGCTGCCGATCGGCTGATTACGCGGCACGCGGTTTCTTTCGTGTTTGCGTTGCCGCTCGCCTATCGGGACCGTATCGCGCGCGTCCCGGGAGTGAACAAGGTAACTTATGCTACCTGGTTTTCGGGCGTCTATATCGACAAAAACCAGTTCTTCGCCCGCCTTGCCGTGGACTCGGATACTTTTTTTGACGTCTACCCGGAGTTTCTTATCGACAAGGAGCAATTTAACGCCTTCAAGCGCGAGCGCAATGCCTGCATCATCGGGATCGATATCGCCAAACGGTACAATCTTCAGATCGGGGACATCATGCTTATAGAGGGTGACGTCTTCCCCGGACAGTGGGAATTTGTCGTGCGCGGGATTTACGAGCCGCGGGACCAGAGCACCGATCCGGCGACGATGATGTTTCATTACCAATACGTAGACGAAAGGGTCAGACAGGAAATGCCGGAGAGGTCCGGCGAGATCGGCTGGTTCATCGTCAAAATCGACGACCCTGAAAATTCGGCCGCCATCTCGGAAGAAATCGACAAGCTGTTTGCCAATTCCCGAGCGGAGACCAAAACCGAGACGGAGCGCGCTTTTCAGCAGGGTTTTTTATCGGCGGCCAGCGCTATCATCACCGCCATGAATATCATGTCGTTCGTGATTATCGGCATCATTCTTCTCGTCGTCGGAAATACTATGATTATGTCGGCGCGCGAGCGAACCCACGAATACGCCGTATTGAAGGCTCTGGGCTTCAATGGTTTACAGTTGCTTTTCCTGATCGCGGGCGAGTCCCTGATTCTGTCGCTTTTCGGCAGCGCATTGGGGCTGCTGGTCACGTTTCCCGCGGTCGAGGGATTTCAGGCGACCTTGCCGAAGGGATGGTTCCCGGTATTTTATATCAAGCCTGAGACGATCATTATGGGTTGCGCTTCAGGCCTCCTCGTGGGTCTCGCGGCTTCTCTCATACCGCATCGGCGAGTTATGACGACGAGAATAGTCGAAGGTCTGCGATACGTGGGCTAATCATGCGAGTGCCGCTCAAATACATCGTCCGCAGCTCTTCGTCGCGCCGCTTGACGACGGTTTTCACCATGCTCGGCGTCGCGCTCGTCGTGTTCGTTTTTACCGCGGTGCTGATGATGGCGAACGGGGTGCAGCAGACCTTGCGGTCGACCGGATCGGACGAGAACGTGATCATCATTCGCAAGGCGGCAATGAGTGAAATCATGAGCATTCTGGATCGTGAAGCCGTCGGCATCATCACCAACATGCCCCAGGTGGCGCGATTCGCCGATGGACGGTCCATGAGCTCCAAAGAGGTCGTGGTCATCATCAACCTGAATAAGCTTGGCGCCGAAGGGATCAGCAACGTGACCGTACGCGGCGTGGAGGAGACGGGTTTTCATCTGCGGTCCCAGGTGCAAATCGTCCAGGGCAGGATGTTTCGTTGGGGCGCTCGGGAGGTGGTCGTCGGCAAGGGCATTACAAACAGGTTCGCCGGCGCCCAGATCGGCGAAAAGATCAAGTTCGGCGGCGATTTGTGGACGGTAGTCGGCATCTTCGATGCCGGCGGCAGCGGCTTTGAGTCCGAGGCGTGGGGCGACAGCAATCAAATCATGGATGCCTTTAAGCGGTCTTCCTTTTCAACCGTGACCCTTCGCCTGAAAGATCCCGATGATTTATCCGGTATGCTGGCGGCGTTTGAAGCGGACAACCGTTTGCAGTATTTCGTCGCAAAAAGAGAAAAAAAGTTTTTTGAGGAACAGTCCGAAATGATGGCAACCTTCATCCGCATACTTGGATTGTTCATTACGGTTATCTTCAGCACCGGCGCGTCCATCGGCGCCATGATAACCATGTACGGGGCCGTGGCCAACCGGACGACTGAAATCGGCACGTTGCGTGCTTTGGGCTTTTATCGCCGGAGTATCCTGATAGCGTTTTTGGGGGAGTCGTTCGTGCTCTCCCTCGCGGGCGGGCTGCTCGGGCTCGGACTTGCGTCGTTGCTGCAATTTTTCACGATCTCAACGTTGAACTTCGGCTCTTTTTCCGAACTCGCCTTTTCGTTTGCTCTGTCTCCAGGTATCGTCGCGACTTCGCTCGGATTTTCCCTGCTGATGGGACTGATCGGCGGCTTCCTGCCGGCGGTTCGAGCGGCGAGGCTGGATATTATTCAGGCGTTAAGAGCGGTGTAAGCGGAATAGACAGAGACAGAGACCGAGATAGAGACGGAGATAGAGACAGAGATAGAGACAGTGACTCATTTTGGTGCGCCACTGCCCGTTCAACTCTCGCAAAACCCAGATTCTTCGGCTAACGCCTCAGAATGACACTTCATGGGGCTGTCATCCTGAATCCTTCGACTGTCAGCTAAAATGAGTTTACTCCCGGGAATGCATAAGACTTGACAACTGTCTGACGAATAATAAATTTAGCGAAATTTTTTCTCGTTTGTAGCGGATAGCTACTCACGATGTTTGCCGGAGGTAATTATCGATGTTGGTAGGCATGGACCGATTCTTTGGGCAGAGAAAAAGAAAGGTCGATTTTCTGATTTGTGGAACGCAGCGAGGAGGAACGAGCGCCTTGTATCGTTACGTGAGAGAACATCCCGAAATCTGCTGGGCCAGGCGAAAGGAAGTCCATTATTTCGATTCGGAAAGGCACTTTCGCAGAAAGCCGCAATACTCCAAATATCATTCGTTCTTCAATCCACAATCTTCGCACAAGGTGTTGGGTGAGGCCACGCCGGCATACATGTACTGGTATGATGCTCCGAGGCGCATCTGGGAATATAACCCAAGTATCAAGCTGATTATAATTTTGCGCAATCCGATCGATCGGGCTTACTCCCACTGGAATCTGCTCCGCCACCGCACGCCTAACGTGTCTTTTTGGGAAGCGATACAGAACGAACGTGAGCGGTGTCGTTCTGCTCTTCCCCTCCAGCACAGGTCGTATTCCTACGTGGACAGAGGTTTTTACCTCGAACAATTGCGAAGGCTTTGGACCTACTTTGAGCAGAAACAAATGTTAATTCTTCGAAATGAAGACCTACGCAGGAGGCCACAGGAGGTTGTGGATAAAATCTGTCGTTTCCTCGAAATCAATCCCCTACCGGAGCTCAAGCCCGCTGTGGAGCACCAGCCGCGGTACCCGTACTCAGGGCCGATGGGTGTTAGAGAAAGAGATTATCTCCGGCACATTTTCGAATATGAGATTCGAGATCTAGAACGGGTCCTTGGTTGGGATTGTAGCCGGTGGCTCGCCGACTAGCTGAAAATCAATACGCGTCAAACATGCGCTGAATTTCATCGGCATTGTTCGTCTTCGCCAGCGCAAGCGATAACAAGAGTCGCGCTTTCCATGGCTGGAGGTTGTCGCCGGCGACAAAGCCGCGGCGAGCGAGGCCGGGACTGCGAACGACGCGGCCGGAGGCGACGCGACTGCAGAGGCACATGATCATTCCGGTTTCCTTGAACATGCGGTCGAATGCTTCGTCTTCCGCCGGAGTGGGCCGTCCCGCGCCGGTACCCGCGCTCACGATCCCTTTGGCGCCGGCTGCCGCCGCGGCTTCGATCATCTTGCCGTCCGCGCCCACGTAGGAGACTACGATATCGACCCGCGGGAGCGTTTGCATGTTGCGAACGTCGAACTCGGTGGCCAACGTGTGCTTCTTTACCGGGGCATGGTAGTAGACGATTTTGCCGTCTCCGTCCGCGTATCCCAGCGGACCGAGATCGCGCGATTGAAATGCCTCGACACGATAAGTGGCGTTTTTGGTCACGTCGCGGCCGTTAAAGATGGTGTCGTTCATGACCAGTAAACAGCCCCGGCCGGGGGAACTCGGATCGGCGGCGACTTTGATGGCATTGACGACGTTGAGATAGCCGTCGGCGCTAATCGCCGACGACGGCCGCATGGAGCCGACGACGACCACCGGCTTGTCGGTCTTGAGCGTCACGTTAAGAAAGTAAGCTGTTTCTTCGATGGTGTTGGTGCCGTGAGTTATGACAATGCCGTCGGCTTTGTCCTGATCGAATATGGAATGGATCGTGCGCACGAGGTCCAACCAATCTTTATCGACCAGCGCGTGGCTCGGCAGGCGGCGGAAAGGAACTTCTTGGACTTCCGCGATGCTTTTCAGTTCAGGCAATTGCTGCAAAAGTTCGCCGTCTCCCAGTCGTTTGCCGGCTTCGATGTACCACGCGAGATCCAAACGGTCCTTGCCGACCGAATCGATGGTTCCGCCGGTGATGATCAATGCGACACGCGGTAAGTTGCCCATGGAATATTCCTTTCGGTTAATTTTCATATCGTAAGCCACGGTGAAATTCCAGCCTGAATTTTCGCGCAAAGGCGCAAAGGACGCCAAGGCAGAAAACAATCTAGTGGTGGGTCCAACGCTTCTTTACATTAGCAGGATTCTGAAAGAGATTCTTTTACGTGTCACCCTGAACGAAGTGAAGGGTCTATGCATTTGAAAGGGCGAGATTCTTCGCTTCGCTCAGAATGACAACCAAAGTAAAGAGACTTATGACGCACTACACTAGGCTATAGGCGAGGCGGTCGCTAGCCCTGAAACGCGGGCAGGACCTCTTTGGCGAATCGTTCGATTTGTTCTTGCCGTTCCGGCCAGTGCGGGATCATGAACTGAAGACCGATGTGGAGGACGCCGATCTGCTGAAACTTCTTCAGGGCATCGGCGACTTGCGCGGGACTGCCTTTGAGATAATCCTCTTCTTGCGGGACATCCTTCGGCGTCAGCTCGATCGGGAGACAGCAGGCGAGGGTGACCTGATCCGGGTTCCGGCCCGCGTCGCCGGCAGAGCAGCGGACGTTGTCGAAGCGCTTTGCTAACTCGTCAGGCGTGATTCTGACGAAATAGGGAAACCATGCGTCGCCGTATGTGCCGGCTCGTCGTTGGGCCATTTTGCCTTCGCCCCCTACCCAAATGGGCACGCGAGGTTTTTGAAAAGGCTTGGGGCCGAAAGCGATGTCGTCGACCCGGTAGTGCGCGCCATGAAAGGTGATGTGCTCATCCTTCCATAGTTGATCGAGCAGGGTAAGCTGTTCGTCGGACACTTTTCCACGCTCTCTGAACGGCGCCCCCATCGCCGCAAATTCTTCTTCCATCCAGCCGACACCGACGCCCATAATCAATCTTCCCGTGGACAAATGGTCGATAGTCGTGGCGATCTTGGCCCAGTAGAGGGGGTGGCGGTAAGGGAGAACCATGACACTCATGCCTAACTGGATCTTTTCGGTGCAACCTGCCAAGAAGGCCAAACAAGTAAGCGGTTCAAAGAAGGGTCGATCAGGTGGAACGATGAAAGTTGCTTCCTTGCTATAGGGATAGGTCGTCTTGATCTCCCAGGGAATGATGATTCGATCAGCGCTCCAGACGGAATCGTATCCTACTGCTTCCGCCTGCTGTGCCGCTTGCAACAACGTTTTCCGGCTGGCAGCTCTGCCGGATATCGGTAAAAACACTCCGAATTTCATCCTAGTAGCCGATATTGTTGTTCCTCTTCCCGGTATAAACCAAATGCCTTGAGAATCGGCAAGTCATGCATGGAGAAAAGAAGGGCCTCGCCGGTTGACGATCGGTTTAGGTGTTCGTGCCAGGACCATAGGGGTACGATGAAGGTGTCGCCCTTTTCCCAATGGAACGGCTCCCCGTTGATCGTGGTTGTGCCGCTGCCGCGGAACGCGTGATAGATGCTCGTACTGTTATGGCGGTGGGCTTTGGTCCGCTCGCCGGGTCGAAGCATTTGAATCCAGCAAGAGAGAGTCGGCAGAGTCGCTCCTCGCGTCTCCGGGTTCACGTATTCCAGCGCGATGCCTTCGTAAGGGTTAGCATGGCCCCGGGCCAGGCGTTGGAGCGTTGGATAGGTTTCGGCCCAACGGTAGTGAAGGAGCGGCATTCGCTCTTGCGCGCTCTGCTCGACCGGCCGAGTCATGCCGTAGTAATCGCGGGGATCGATTCCTTCATGGACCGGCAAACGTCCTTGCCGATAGGGCTGAAACGAGATCGCTTGCAGCGATTGAATGAAGGGGACATCAAGACCGTCGATCCAAATCATTGGCTCATTACCTTCGTGGGCATGTTCGTGCCACGTTCCCTGGGGAGTAAGAATCAGGTCGCCGTCTTCCATAACCATTTTCTGTCCATCGACGTTTGTGTAAGCGCCCTTGCCTTGAAGAATAAATCGGATGGCGGCCATGGTGTGGCGGTGCGCGGGCGCGACCTCACCCGGTTGAATCAGCTGGAAGGACAGGAGCATCGTATGGCTGGTCATGTCGGTCTCCGGCATCCCCGGATTGACCAGCCGTATGACCCGTCTTTCGACGTTGCCGCTGGCTACCGAGATTTTCTCCCGCGCTTGAAGCAAGCTGTCGTAAATCTCATGCCATTTCCAAAGGTGCGGCTTGACCCGCGTTTTCGGATCGGGCTGCCGTTCGGCATGATCGAGATTCCAGAGGCCGGAAACCCAGCGGTCGCGAAGTATATGATTAAGCTCTTCGATTTCATTCGGAAACTTCATTCGGGCCCTCCTGTCAGAACGGCTCAGGCATATCGCCGGTAAACCCCATCATAAAAATTGCCGATCATCTGGACGGCAATGCGGCCGCAGTATTCCAGCGGCCATCCCGCGCGTTCATTGCCATAGCCCTCCTGCAATGCCACCTCCAAAATCGCCTGGTTGGTGCCGCCATGGTCCTCATCGAGATCGGCTTCTTCGTGAATACGAAAATATTTCATGTCTTCTTCGGTAAGCCCGTATTTCGGCAGGCTTTGACGAAAATCTTGCGAGATGAAGCCGAAAATCTCTTCCTCCATGTGAATTGCGAAACACTCCGCCAGCGGCACATCGATCCACGAGCGAACGAAAAAGTCGACGAGGCCGCGGGCCTCGGGAATCAATTCGGCCTCAATCATCTCCACCGGTCGAACGCCCAGGGCTTTGCCCAGAACCGGCAGCATGCGAGCGTGCCCGCCAATCGCCGGAGTGGTGAATTCCTCGCCGATCTTTTGCGCGATCCGATCTTCCAACTCGGGGTGCCTTTTGAAGAAACCGACGAATTGATGATAAACCGTGGCCATGCCGGTGTTGACTTCGAGCGCGAAAGCATACCAATTCGTTATCCAGCCCCGGAGGCGCTTACGGGATAGAGTGCCGGCCCGGAGATCGTTAAAGAATGGGGACGGCTTGACCTCTTGATGGTAGGTGTCGAGGATGATTTTTCTAATCGCTTCGGCTTTTTGCTTTGCTTCCTGAGGGGTCATTTTGATATGTTCGGCCACTGCATGATTCCTTTCTCGATAGGCATATCGCGGCAGTGAGGACACTTAACCGAACGCCGACAGAGTTGTCAACTTTCCTGTGAATTAAAGCGCTCAAGGGTTAAAGGGTCGAGCGGAGTTCCGGGTTGGAATCGAAAATCGAAAATCCAAAATCCGAATTCGAAAACCGGCAGGAAGAGCATCCCAGAATCGATCTTCGAGATAAGGTAACGGGTCGGGCGGAGTACATCGAAGATCTCCCGGATCTGCCGGCCACCGTATACGGCGGATCGCCGGGTGGTTGGCGGGAAATATTTGCCGTTGCGGCGCCTATGGCGCCATTGCCAACTCGATTATCGAGGGGGCCGAGGAATATAAAAAGCGAAAGGGCTAGCCGGTCAAATCAAAGGGAGCATTCATGCAAAAAGAGAATTACTATAAAGACGTGAGAGAACATCTATCGGCCATCGATGAGCGGGGAAAGCTTGTCCGGGTCAAAAAGCAAATCAACAAAGACACGCAGCTGATGCCGCTCGTACGGTGGCAATTTCGCGGCCTTGAGGAAAGCAAGCGAAAGGCGTTTCTGTTTGAGAACGTCATCGATGTCAAAGGGAGAAGGTATGCCATGCCGGTTAGCGTAGGAACGCTTGCGGCCTCGACCGAGATTTACAGCATCGGTCTTAAATGCGAGCCGGACCAGATTCACGAACGCTGGACCCATGCGCAGATGCGTCCGATCGAACCTGTCCAAGTTCCTTCCGGTCCGGCGCAGGAGGTTATCTGGCAAGGGGATGAGCTCTTGAACGGTCATGGGCTGGACATGCTGCCGGTGCCGATCTCGACGCCCGGCTTCGATAATGCTCCTTATCTCACGTCGGCCAATTGGGTGACCAAGGACCCGGACAGCGGAATTTACAACATCGGCAATTATAGAAGTCAGATCAAAGCTCCGAACCGAAACGGCGGGCTCTTTCTCTCACAGCACATGGGCATGCATTGGCAGAAGTGCAAGGCTAGAGGCATTCCGCTCGAAGCGGCCATCGTGATCGGCGTGATACCCGCGATTGCCTACGCGGCAACGTCAAAGCTGCCGTACGATTTCGATGAATATCGTCTGGCCGGCGGCCTCGCGGGCGAGGCCATCGAGGTGATTCGATGCCGGACCGTAGACCTGCTGGTTCCCGCGACGGCGGAAATCGTGATCGAAGGGAAGATCTCGACTGAATGGATCGAGCCCGAAGGACCGTTCGGCGAATACCCCGGCTACATGGGTCAGCGCGGCATCGCTCCCTTTATGGATGTAACTTGTATCACCCACCGGCGCGATGCGATCTATACGGCGCTGATGAGCCAATTTCCACCCAGTGAGAGCAGCAAGATCAAACACACGGGCACCGAGAAAGTCATCTATAAATATCTTCGTTTCGATGGCGGCAACCCGGCGGTTCTGGACGTAGCCATCCACGACGAGGTCAGCGGCAGCGGCCAGGCGTACTGCGTGATCAAGATGAAGAAGACGAGCGCCGGGGACGTCTGGCGGGCTTTGAATGCCAGCGCGGGCTTCGTGGGGAGCTATGCAAAGATCTGCATCGCAGTGGACGAAGACATCGACATCTGGGATCCCGCCATGATCAATTGGGCGATTTGCTTCAACGTCAGACCCGATCAAGACGTGGTTATCGCGCGGGGCAAATCTCCGGGTCTCGATCCATCGGCTTATCCCCCGGGAGTTCCGACCCATGTGAGTCGCATGTCGTTGACTTCGGCGCTTTTAATCGATGCAACGAGGCCGTGGCCATACCCCCCGGTCTCGTTGCCGCGGAAAGAATTTATGGAAAACGCCAAAGAGATCTGGGAGGAACTGGGGTTTCCCGAGCTCACGCCACGAAAGCCCTGGTTCGGATACAATCTAGGGGCATGGACTTCCGAGGACGAGGAAGAGGCCGAGATCGCCGTCCGGGGAGAATATTTCCAAACGGGTGAAAAAGCGAAAAACCGGCGCGTGAAGGCTTAAGCGTTTATCCATTGCGATTATCGCTTGCCAGTTAACTGAACGGATGCGCAAGGCGGACGCACTAGAATAAAATCGGCCAGTTTTGATTGAAGGAGCAGCGCGGATGAAGAACGGGTTCAAGACGTTCGACAGTGATATGCACGTTTACGATCCGGCGGATCTTTACGTGAGGTACATGGAGCCGAGCTGGGGCGATCGCATTCCGCGCGGGCAACGAAACGGCAAGCATGGGCGAGTGCAGTTTCAGTTAGGCGGGGGCGCCGCGCTGCGGGCGATCACGGACGTTATAGACCACGGGCAAAAGCGGGTTGCTGACCGATATGGTTTTGCGGTGGCGCGGGACTACGACGCGGTCTCCCAGGTTCAGGCAATGGATATGGAAGGTTTGGACGTCGCGGTTCTCTTCCGTACTTCACCGTTGCACTGCGATGACAGCTTCGAACCGGAGTATGCAAACGATCTCTGCAAAGCGTGGAACAATTGGATCGCGGATTTCCGCCAAGAAAACTTGCAGCGGCTCAAGCCTTCAGCCCTGATTACCCTGCATGACGTTAATCTGGCTATTGAAGAAGCTCGGAGAGTGGTTGGGAAGCTCGGAGCCAGCGGGTTATCCCTCTGCCCGGAGCCGGTGAACGGCAAGCGCATTCACGATCGCTATTACGACCCTTTGTGGGCCGAGATCGAGAAACTCGGCGTAGCGCTTTGTTTCCATCCGCCGGCAAGGCCGAAGCAAGATCAGGTGGCGAACAAGTTTTTCGGCCATCCGAACGCCGACATCGTCGCTCTCGCACTGCGCAATCCCGTGGAATTGATACTGGCAGTCTCGAGCTTTTGCGCGGGCGGAGTGTTGGAGAAATTTCCGAAGCTCCGCGTCGCCTTCTTAGAAGGGAATGGCGCCTGGTTACCGTGGTTGTTGTATCGTCTCGATGAGCGAGCAAAGCTGCACGGGCCGTTGGCGGATGTGCCGCTTTCAAAAAGACCCAGCGATTATTTCTTGCAACAGTGCTTCATTTCGATCGATCCGGATGAATATCTCGTAACGGACGTGGTCAAGCGAATCGGCGATGAGAACCTGGTGGTTTCGACCGATTATCCACACATCGACGCCCACTTTCCGCACGCGCTCGATGAATTTTTTGAAATCGACGGACTCGGCGATAGCAGCCGGAAGAAGATCCTTTGGGACAATTGCGCCAGGCTGTACAACGTTCAATGAAAAACGCAGCGACCCCGTTTCTCGCCGTATCGGCTGCTAATTCACGCAATCCCCTGAACTTAGATGCTGTTATCTGAAGAAGAACTGGAACGGCTGCACAAGCGCTTTCCTTATCCCCGGTTTAGCAAGGCCGAGTACCAACGGCGCTATGAGAACATTCGCAAGATGATGCGCGAGATGAGCCTCGACTGCTTGCTGATTATCGGCGGATCCGCGGCTTATGGACGGCTTTGGTTCAATTTCCGCTACGTGACGAATATGATGGGCAAAGCCGAAATGGCCAATTATTGTTTTTTCCCGAAAGAGGGCGATCCTTGCATCATTGTCCGGCCCGGACACTCTTTAGCCGGGGGAATGCTGGCACGAACCGCCGTGCGGGAGATCATCGTCGGCGAGCCGAATGTACTCGGGGCGATCGTGCGGACCATTCAAGAGCGGGGCTACGACACTGGGCGGGTCGGCATTGTCGAGTACGACCCTTACACGTCTATTCCGAAGAACCATTGGGACTTTTTCACAACCAACTTGCCGCGGGCCGAATTCGTCTTCGTCACGAAGGAATTTATCGCTCTGCGTTTGATCAAGAGCGATGAAGAGATTGAAGCGTTGGAAAGGTCGGCGGAGTTCGGCGACATCGGCATACGGGCGATGGCCGAGCGAGTCAAGTGTGGCATGACCGAAGGCGAGGTCTTCGGAATTGTCCACGAAGCGGTGATGAAGGCGGGCGGCGAGATGGGGATGATTCAGCTTGCGTCGGCGCCCATGCTCGATCCGGATCTGAACGACCAGCGGCCCCGGCCGGTCACCCGCGTTATAGGCGAAAGGGACATCCTCAATAACGAACTCGGAATCTTCTATAATGGATACGAAGCGCAGACGGGAAAGCCCGTCTTAACCGGGGCTCCAACAAAAGAATATCAAGAGATGTTTGAGGTTGCTTTGGAGGGCTACAAGCGCGTGGCTGCGACTTTATGGCCGGGCAAGACCAGCACCGATTCCGTCGAGGCCGGTAAGTTCATTCACGACACCGGTTATAACGCCTATGGTGGTTATCTTCAGGGGATGCTCGGCGCCAACCCGCGTCACGAGCCGCAGATCGGCCCGGATCGGCCTCAAAGCGCGGAAGACCGTTACTTGTACGACGAAAGAGGGCGCCTCCTTTACCGAACGGGAATGATGTTTACGCTGCAGATGCACATCGTCGATAAACTACAAACGCGAGGCCTGTTCCTGGCCGATAGCTTCGTGGTAACGGATAATGGCCCGAGGTGCTTGAATAAATTTCCGCCACAGTTGGTTCGATCTCGCAACGCAGGCTAAGGCTTAGGTTGAGGTTGAGACTTCGAACCTCGAACCGGGAACCTCGAACTCCGAGCTTTTTTCCCAACCTCAGCCTCAACCTTAACCTCAACCTGTCTCTACCTCGGTAACTTTACTTGACCTCTTTGGGTTCTTATGCTGTATGGGGAGGAAGGCTTTACGGCATGAAAGTCAGTGCGATCAAAGGTTTTTCAGATATTTTACCCGGCGGGGTAGAGACCTGGCAGTTTGTCGAGGAGAAGGCGCGGGGAGTCTTTGCGGCCTACAACTTTTTCGAGATTCGGATTCCAATACTGGAAAAAACCGAACTCTTCACCCGTTCCTTGGGCGAAACCACCGATATCGTCGAGAAAGAGATGTACACCTTCGTCGATCGCGACTCGAAGGGGACTCTCCTTACGCTTCGACCGGAGGGCACTGCAGGCGTGGTGCGGGCCTATATCGAGTCCGAGATGTATAAGATCGAGCCGGTGCGGAAACTCTATTATATGGGCCCGATGTTCCGGCGCGAGCGGCCGCAGAAGGGCAGACTGCGCCAGTTCCATCAGATCGGCGCCGAGGCGCTGGGACGCGGCGACCCGTTTATCGACGCGGAGATCCTTATGCTGCTCAACGATTTTTTCACCGCCGTCGGTTTAAAAGAGCTATCGCTGCAGTTGAATTCTCTCGGCTGTGTCCAGTGCCGCCCGCGTTATAGGGAAACCTTGCTGGCTTTCCTCAGACAGAGAGAACAGGGGCTTTGCGCCAATTGCCGCCGGCGCATGGAGCGGAATCCGTTGCGAGTGTTGGATTGCAAGGAGCCGGGTTGTCTGGCCGAAACCAGGGATGCTCCGTCGATTCTTGACAGTCTCTGCGCCGCTTGCCGTGAGCACTTCGAATCAGTTCAACTCTCGCTCCGTCAAGCTGAAATCACATACGCTCTCAACCCCAGGATGGTGCGCGGACTCGACTATTATTGTCGAACGACTTTTGAGTGGACGAGCAATCAGTTGGGCTCCCAGAATGCCGTCGCGGCAGGCGGTCGCTACGATGGGTTGGTTGAAGACTTGGGCGGGCCCCTGATACCGGGCATCGGCTTTGCGCTCGGTATCGAGCGTTTGGCGCTGCTACTGGGAATGACCGGGCCGGCGACCCCGCAGCTCCCGTATCTGTATGTTGTCTGGGTAGGCGCCCAGGCGCGCGAGTGGGCGTTCCCGCTTGTGCACCGGTTGAGGCAGCGGGGCATGGCTGTAGAGATGGAGGGAGAAGATAAAAGCTTGAAGAGCCAGATGCGACGGGCCGATAAATTCAAGGCGGCGTCGGTATTGATCGTTGGCGAAGAGGAGCTCAATAAACGGACGGTCATCGTACGAGACATGGCTGGCAAACAACAAACAGAAGTGCCCCTGGACCGGGTTGAAGCGGAGCTGGTGTCGAGGAGAGATAGCCAATAGGAATGGAAAGAGTCTTCAGCGATCCTCTGGGTGATTGGAAGCGCAGCTGCTATTGCGGCGAGCCCAGACTCGACTCTGTCGGGCGCGAGCTTACCTTCGTGGGCTGGGTACAAAGCCGGCGCGACCACGGCGGCCTGATATTTGTCGATCTCAGGGATCGCACCGGGATTGCGCAACTCGTTTTCAACCCGGAACTCGACCCAACGGCGCATGAAAAAGCCAAGCAGCTTCGCTCCGAGGACGTCATCGCCGTGCGCGGCGTGCTGGCGAAGCGACCGCCGGAAACGTTGAACCTTGAGCTGGCGACCGGAGAAGTAGAGCTGTTGGGGAAGGAGATTCGGCTGTTAAATGCGGCGCAGGTTCCCCCTTTTACGATCGACGATGAGACCGAAGCGAATGAAAACACGCGTCTCAAATATCGCTACCTCGATCTGCGCCGCCCGCAGAGCCTCGGGCATCTGTTGTTGCGTTACCGAATGACGAAGCTTATCCGGGATTGCTTGGACGGCCTGGGATTCATCGACGTTGAGACACCCGTGCTGACAAAGAGCACGCCTGAAGGGGCTCGCGACTATCTCGTGCCCAGCCGCATCTACCATGGGAAATTCTACGCCTTGCCGCAATCGCCGCAGCTGTTTAAGCAAATTCTCATGGTCGGCGGGTTGGATCGTTATTTCCAGATCGTCAAGTGTTTTCGTGATGAAGACCTGCGGGCCGATCGCCAACCGGAGTTTACCCAGCTCGACATGGAGATGTCCTTCGTCCAGCCGGAGGATGTGATGGCGGTGGTCGAAGGGATGATGACGCTCCTCTTCAAAGAGCTGAAGTCGATCGAGCTCAAACGTCCGTTCCCCCGGTTGACTTGGGAAGAGGCGATGGCCCGCTACGGCTCGGACAAGCCGGATACGCGCTTCGGCCTTGAACTAAGAGACTTCACGGAAGCGCTGCGCAATTGCAAGGCCAAGGTTTTCGCCACGGCTATTGAAAAGGGCGGAGTGGTCAAGGGCATCTGCGTGCCGAATGGAGGCGATCTCTCGCGCAAGGACTTGGATGATCTCACTCCCTATGTTTCGACGTTCGGAGGGAAGGGAATCGCCTGGACGAAGTTGACGGAAGAGGGTTGGCAATCGCCGATCGCCAAGTTTCTTTCTGAGACGGAACAGAAAGAGATTGAAAGAACCGCGGGCGCTCGAGCTGGCGACGTGATTCTCTTCTCGGCGGACACGGCGAAGGTAGCTCACGATGTTCTGGGAAACCTGCGCCTCTACCTGGGCGAGAAGCTCGGTCTCATTCCGGCGAAAGACTATGCTCTGGTGTGGGTGGTGGAGTTTCCGTTGATGGAATACGATCCGGAAGAGAAGCGATACATCGCCTTGCATCATCCTTTTACCGCGCCCATGGATGAAGACCTGGCGCTGCTGGAATCGGAGCCGGTCAAGGCGCGCTCCAAAGCCTATGATCTCGCGCTCAACGGAATTGAAATCGGCGGTGGGAGCGTTCGTATCCATCAAGTCGAATTGCAGAAAAAGATTCTTCAGCTTATGGGTATCGGCGCGGAAGAGGCGGAGGCAAAATTCGGCTTCTTTCTTGAAGCGCTGAGCTTCGGAGCGCCGCCGCATGGCGGAATCGCCTTCGGCATCGATCGCTTGGCGATGTTGTTGAGCGGCGCGAAATCCCTCCGAGACGTCATTGCATTTCCAAAAAGTCAACGGGCTGTCTGTATGTTGACCGACGCGCCTGCCACCGTAGACCCTAAGCAATTGCGCGAGCTGGGAATCAGAACGATAGTTGACTAGCCTGCATTATTCATGGATTGCAAAATGCAAAGTGCAAATTGCAAATTGAAAAATGTCCGGGCAGGGAACTGTCCCTCGTTTTCGACCTGTTAAGGTTTTATTCATTTTGACTTTTGCACTTTACAATTTGAAATTTGCAATGAGAGAGAACACGGCAGTTCGTTGATAGTGTTCCCGGCCTCGTGAATAATCCGGGCTAAGGCCCCAGTCTGAGAGGTTCACAGTATTCCTATGGGAAAATCATCTTCAAAAAACGGCGCGAGAGGACGCGGCTTGCTCATGACGTATCGGCGTTTGCCGGTTGTCTGCCTGCACCTGGCGCTGATCGCGCTCTCCAATTACTTTGCGTTCTTGTTAAGATTCGACGGGGTGATCCCGCGTAAGGAATTTACGCAGTTTCTCGCCATGCTGCCTTGGCTCCTTACAGTTCGCGCTTTGGTATTCGTGCCATTTCGCCTGTACGAGGGGCTCTGGCGCTATACGAGCATCCTCGAGTTGCGCAACATCATCGCCGGCGTCTGGGCAAGCACGCTCATATTCTACTTCCTCGTTCACGGGTATCTAGGACTGACGCAATATCCGCGCTCGATCTTTATTATCGACGCGCTGGTTTTGATCTTTTTGATGGGGGGCATCCGCTTGTCGAGGCGACTGCATCTTATGCTCCGCAACGGCAAGGGAGACAAGAAAGTTCTGATCTATGGAGCCGGCGATGCCGCTGAGATGATCGTTCGCGACATCAGAAACAACCGCGCTTTCTGCCGTTATGAGCCGGTTGGTTTTGTCGATGACGATTCCAGAAAGCTCGGCCAGCGTATTCACGGGGTCCCTGTGTTGGGTCCGCGCGATCGCATTCCCGAGATGCTCAAAACCTATCAGCCGGATGAGATGTTGCTTGCTATTCCCAGCGCTTCACCCGCGTTCGTACGGCAGATTCTAACGACTTTCGAGCCATACAAAATTCCGATCAAGACTCTCCCGAGTTTGGCGCAGATCCGAAACGGCAAAGTGGGCGTCAACCAGATCCATAACCTCTCGGTCGAAGATCTGCTCGAAAGATTGCCGGTCGGAATGGATTTAGAGCGGGTGCAGAACCTGCTGAAGGGCAAAAGAATCCTGATTACCGGCGCGGGAGGATCGATCGGATCCGAGCTGAGCCGGCAGATCGCGAACTATGAGCCGGCCCGGCTGGTTCTCCTGGACAGAAGTGAAAGCGCGCTTTACGAAATCGACATGGAACTGCAGCGGGCGTTTCCCGCGCTAAACCGGGTTGCGGCTCTTATCGATATCAAGAACGGCAGATCGTTGGAGGATGTTTTTGCGCGGCAGGCGCCGCAGATCGTTTTTCATGCGGCGGCGTACAAGCATGTGCCCATGATGGAGCATCACCCAGGCGAGGCCGTACTGAACAACGTTATCGGAACGCACCGTCTGGCGCAAACTGCCGTTCGGCACAAGGTCCAGAAATTCGTCTTGATTTCTACAGACAAGGCCGTCAATCCGACCAATGTCATGGGAGCCACCAAGCGCGCCGGCGAAATGTACGTACAGGCGCTGGCCAAGGACCGGCGCAGAGGCGATACGGTATTCTCAGCGGTCCGATTCGGCAATGTCCTGGGAAGCAACGGCAGCGTGGTCCCGTTGTTTCTAAAGCAGATTGAGCAGGGCGGGCCCGTTACCGTCACTCATCCCGAAGTCAGCCGCTACTTTATGACCATTCCCGAAGCCGTTCTTTTGTTATTGCAGGCGGCTACCCTCGGACAAGGCGGAGACATTTTCGTTTTGGAGATGGGCGAACAAATCAAACTCATGGACATGGCTCGTCACTTGATCCGGTTGTCGGGATTTATACCTGATGAGGACGTTGCAATTCGCCTGGTGGGACTTCGCCCCGGAGAGAAATTGCGCGAGGAATTGGTCGCGATGGACGAAATGCTGGTGCCATCTGAAGTGGAAAAGATCCAACGCGTTCAGTCCGGTTGGATCCCGGATTGGGAGGCTTTTGTCAAAAAGATCGAGGAACTCGAGCATCTGGCGCTGAACGGCCAGTCTCGGGCGACGCTCCAGCTCTTGTATCACACGGTGCCGACCTTCCGTCCCTTGAACGAAGAAACGGCAAATCAAATCAACCGGCGATGGTTGAAGAAGGACGGGGCGCCGAGTCTGAGAATCGCCGGCCAACCGGCCTGATCAAAGTTCACCGCTCCCCACGGTACAAGTTCTCAGGACGGAATCCCTGGGCGAAACTACCACTAACTTGCATTATTCATACTGTTTCAGTTGCGCCGGCTTTCGTATCGTCCCGGCTTTCCTCGGCCGAGGGGCGAACCATGGAGGCCGCGGTCACAGGGACGTGCAGGTCGGTTCAGGCCCTGACCGGTGGAGTAGCCACCATTGGAGAGAGGATCGGGCGGCGGCCTACAAGGTAGTAGCTTATTGACCGCGGCCGGAAGGGACTCGCCCGCGAAGGCTGGAACACAGTGGTCGCTCCTTCTCCATCGTCCATGAGTAATGCGGGCTAAGGCATTTTTATTCAAGATGAATTCTCAACCAAAAAAGAAGGTGATAACGCTCACCCGTGATCGTAACGTGAAGAGTCACACGTTGGCTTGGACGCAAACCGCGATTGATTTGCCGCCCGACAAGTGCATTCATCAACTTTTTGAGGCTCAGGCAGAACGCACGCCGCACGCCTGCGCGGTCATCTTCAAAGACCGGCAGTTGACTTACCGTGAATTAAACGAGCGCGCCAATGCTCTCGCGCACAAACTGGCGGCGCTTAGCGTCGGAGCCGAGTCATTAGTCGGCATTTGCGTCGAGCGCTCGCCGGAAATGCTCGTGGGTGTTTTGGCTGTCTTGAAAGCCGGCGCGGCCTACATTCCCCTAGATCCCAGTTATCCGGATGAGCGCCTGAGGACGATTTTGTCGGACGCGCGGCCGGGCGCGCTTTTGACGCAGCGCCATTTGCTATCCCGACTGCCGAACCCGACTCCGCCGGTGATCTTTCTAGACGACCAGGCGTCTCATGCGAGAGAGCAGGCAAAAAACAATTTGGCGATCGAGCTAACCTCCGCCAATTTGGCCTACGTCATCTTTACCTCGGGCTCAACTGGTAAACCCAAGGGGGTGCTTGTTTCACACGGCTCCTTAGTCAACCACGCCGTTGCCATGGGCGGGCTTTACGAGCTGCGGCCAAGCGACCGTGTGCTTCAGTTCGCGTCCTTCAGCTTTGATGTTGCCGCTGAAGAGATTGTTCCAACTTGGCTCGCCGGTGGTACCGTCGTGTTGTGGCCGGTAGCTTCCGGGGTCGCTCCGATAAAATATTTTCTTGATTTCGTCGAGGATCAAAGAATCACGATATTGAACCTGCCCGCTTCGTATTGGCACGAGTGGGTCTTGGAGCTGGCGCAAGTCAAGATTCCTTCCACTATACGGCTGGTCGTGGTTGGCAGCGACAAGGTGCTGTCGGAAAAGTTTTCGATTTGGCAGAAAACCATCGGCGAACGGGTGCGTCTGTGCAATGCTTACGGGCCGACCGAGACGACGATTACCGCAACTCTCTACGAGCCGTCTGCCGCGACGCAAGGAAGCACGGACTGCTTGCCGATCGGCCGGCCGATCGGCAATACCAGAGCGTACGTACTCGACGAAAGTTTGAACAGGGTACCTGCGGGAGCGCCCGGTGAACTGCATATCGGAGGGGCCGGGTTGGCGCGGGGTTACCTGAACCTCTCTCAGTTGACCGCGGAAAAGTTCATCCCTGATCCGTTTAGCAAAAGGCGCGGAGACCGTCTGTACAGGACGGGCGACTTGGTCCGCCGCTTGCCCGATGGCAATCTCGAATTTCTCGGTCGGACCGATGACCAGGTGAAGATCCGCGGATACCGAATCGAGACAGGAGAGATTGAGACGGCGCTCCACCAATACCCCGAAGTACAGAGCGCAGTGGTGATAGCTCGCGAGGATGAGCCGGGCGAAAGACAACTGGTCGCCTATTGCGTCGGTAAAAATGGCGCAAGGCTTTCACCGGACATGTTGCGCAGATTCCTGAGGGCTCGCTTGCCGAAATATATGGTGCCCCGGGCCTTTGTGCCTCTGAAGCAACTGCCTCTTACTTCCGCTGGCAAAGTCGATCGCCGCCAATTGCCATCCCCGGTACCGACACGCGCCGAATTGGATAATGATTTTGTCGCGCCGCGAAATGAGATCGAGTCCATACTTGCGGAGATATGGGAAGGCATGTTGGGCGTTAAGCCGGGCATTCGCGATAATTTCTTCGAGCTGGGGGGGCATTCTCTCCTGTTGGTCCGTCTCGCCAATCAAATCGAGAAAAAATTGCGCGTAAATCTTGCCCTCACGGACGTGTTTCATGCGCGCACGATCGAAGGTCTGGCCCGGCTGGTCGGAACCAAGAAGAATTCATCGAGATCGCAGTGTTTGATTCATCCGTACCAGACAGAGGGTGACGGCCCGCCGGTTTTCTGCCACGGCGGGAGCGAGGATCTAGGGCGGTATTTGGGCGAGGGGCAGCCACTCTACTGGTTGGATGCGCATGGCATGAACGGCTTTCCTATCCCGGACACGATCGAAGAAATGGCCGCGCACTATTTCACGGAGATTCGTCTCATCCAGCCCAGCGGACCGTATTGCCTGCTCGGCTATTCGCTCGGAGGACTCGTGATGTTCGAGTTAGCCCACGAGCTTCTGAAACAAGGAGAAAAAATAGACCTGCTGGTTTTGATCGATCCCAGCGCGCCATACGAGATGGAGAACACGCCCGTTGGTCGCGCGCTCAACCGGTCTCCGGAAGTTGCGGCTAACGACGTGCATTCTTTCCGTAGCTCCCTTCGGCAGAACTGCCGAAGGGTTTTGAGGGGGTTAAGCTGGCGCTTCGGGCGCTCGAAAACGGTTGCCAAAAAACTGTTTTGCGAAGCTTGCCTCAGCCTTGGATACCGTCTGCCGCCTTTTCTGAGACTCTTTTATTTCCTGGAAAAGACCGAAAAAATCGTCGCGCGGTACACCGCAAAGGTTTACCCTGGATCCTTTGTCTTGTTCCGGCGCCCGGACAATTGCACGGAGTCGCAGTGGCGCGGTCTCGCGTTGGGCGAAGTAGAGATCCACGATACCTGGATCGACCATAATGACTTCTTGGAACAGCCGTACGTTCAGATACTTGCCGCGCAAATAAAAGATCATCTTCAGCGCGTTCAGGCGATGGAGTCCCGTGAACCGCAGGGCGAAGAGAGTCGCACCTGCTTCATCAATGCCGGGTGTACGGAGTAGTTTAGCCGTGCCCGGCCAATTTTGACTGCGGTGAAGAGGCTGGACAGGATGAAAAAAACACATCCGTCCCAGATCGACCGCCTTGAGTTTTCAGTTTGTACAAAATGATGGTTTTCAATTCAGATCAATCGGCATCAAGACGCAAACTTTTGATAAGGAGAGGAGGACGGATATTGGCGTGGAATCAAACGGAGACTGATTTGCCTCGTGATCAATGCATCCACCAGCTTTTTGAGATCCAGGCGCAGCGCACTCCGGACGCTTGCGCGCTTGTGTTCAAAGAACGTCGGTTGTCTTATCGCGAGTTGAACGAGCGCGCTGCTAGCATGGCGGGTGAGCTAAAAGGACTCGGCGTGGGACCCGAAATGCTGGTCGGTATTTGCGTCGAGCGCTCAGTGGAAATGGCCGTCGGGATACTGGCGGTTTTAAAAGCCGGCGGCGCCTATGTTCCCTTAGACCCGATCTATCCGGATGAGCGTTTGAGCGCGATCTTGGCGGACGCGCAACCGCGGGCGATTTTGACGCAGCGTCATCTAGTCTCCCGCCTCCCAAAACAGCTTCGACCGGTGATTTGTCTCGACAGCGCATTACGTCTTGTGACTGACCGGGAGCAGGGCAATTTATGTGTCGAGTTGAACTCCGAGAATCCCGCCTATGTCATCTTTACTTCAGGCTCAACCGGCAAACCGAAGGGCGTGCTTATTTCGCACCAGTCCCTCGTCAATCATAGCGCTGCTATGGCCCGTTATTATGAGTTGGGGCCAAATGATCGCGTCCTGCAGTTCGCCTCGTTTACATTTGATGTTGCCGCTGAAGAGATTTTTCCCACATGGCTGACTGGCGCCACGGTTGTGCTCTGGCCGGTAACTTCCGGAGTTGCTCCGGTCACCAACTTTTTGGATTTCGTTGAGGAACAGCAAATTACGGTCCTCAACCTGCCCGCGCCGTATTGGCACGAATGGGTATCAGAGTTGAAACGGCTTCGGTTTCCTTGGACGGTCCGGCTGGTCGTCGTCGGGAGCGATAGGGTTTTGTCGGAAAAGTTCTGGCTTTGGCAGAGACATATCGGACGACGAGCGCGTTTCTGCAACGCTTATGGGCCGACGGAGTCAACCATCACGGCAACCCTCTACGAACCCGCTGCAGCTATAACGTCAATTGGGGACTGCTTGCCGATTGGCCGGCCGATCACCAACACGCAAGCCTACGTGCTTGATGAAAACCTAAAGATTTTGCCGGTGGGCGTAACCGGTGAGTTGCATATCGGAGGCGCCGGTTTGGCGCGCGGCTACCTGAATTTGCCTGAATTGACCGCCGAAAAATTCATTCCTAATCCGTTGAACGATGAAACCGGCGAACGGCTATACAAGACCGGCGATTTGGCGCGTTACTTGCCCGACGGAAATGTCGAATTTCTCAGTCGAATTGATGACCAGGTGAAGATTCGCGGTTATCGGATTGAAATTGATGAGATCGAAACCGCACTCCGTCACTATCCAGTGGTGGACGAGGCGGTGGTCATTGCGCGAGAAGATAAGCCGGGCGAAAAACAGTTGGTCGCCTATCTGGTTGTCGATAATGCCAAGCGCCCTTCCCCGGAGGCTTTAAAATCATTTCTCAGGCACCGCCTGCCGGATTATATGCTGCCGGCGGCTTTTGTAATCCTGAAGCATTTGCCTGTGACCCCTGGTGGAAAATTGGATCGGCGACAATTGCCACCGCCTGCACGAACACGCGCCGAATTAGGGAAAGGTATTGTCCCTCCTACAAATGAGTTGGAATTCAGACTTGTAGAGATATGGGAAGCACTGTTGGGCGTTAAGCCGATCGGCATCAGAGACGATTTTTTTGAACTCGGCGGGCACTCTCTCCTCGAAGTGCGGCTAGTCGCAGAAGTTGAAAAGCGCCTGGGCGTGACCCTTCCCCTGACGACGTTGTACTATACGCGCACCATTGAACGCTTAGCTAGGGTACTCAACCACAGGAGACAGTCTCAGAGGACAAATTCATTAATACAACCGTATCAGACTGAAGGTAGCAAACCGCCGGTTTTCTGTCATGGAGGAAGCGATCATCTTGCGTATTATTTAGGCGCCGACCAACCTTTCTATTGCCTCGAGATCCATGGCACGAACGGGGGTAGAGTCCCTGGGACGATCGAAGAAATGGCCGCGGATTACGTCAGGGACATCCGGCGCGTACAGCCTCGCGGTCCGTATTGCCTGATTGGCTTCTGCCTGGGAGGCCTGGTGTTGTTCGAGGCCGCTCAGCAGCTATTGAGGCAGGGCGAGAACGTAGCCCTGCTGGCCATCATTGATCCTACGACCCCTTGGTTCATGGAACCGACAAGCAATCCTCCCGTTTCCAAACGTTCCCTAAGCATCGTGGATTCAGCGTTTGTGGAAAAGCTTCGAGATATTGCGAAGCGTATATCGTGGCGAATAAGACGGGCGAAGCGGGTCGGCAAGAGAATGGTTTGTGAGGCTCGGCTCGCGTTTGGCTATCGCGTGCCGCTTTTCCTCAGGGACTTCTATTTGAATGTGACCGGCGAAGAAGTCACCCGGTGCTACGTGCCGCCCGTTTATCCGGGCTCTTTTATTTTGTTCCGGCGGCTGGACAACGGCAATGAGTCGGAATGGCGGAGTCTTGCCGCGGGTGAAGTGGAAATCCATGAAACCTGGGTTGACCATAACGAGCTTCTGGAAGAGCCGTACGTTCAGGTACTCGCCGGCGTCATAAAAGATCACCTTCAGCGCATCCAAGCCGCCGCGCCGGCGGCGACGGTGCTCGGAAGATACTCCCATCGAGAAGGCCATACCGTTTCAGGAAATTTGACGTCTTCAGAGACAACCTGAGCCGCCCGACTTAGTGATGGATTATTTCAGCGTTTGCCAATGAAAAGGGTTATGCACAGCAGCGGGCCAACTGCGGAACTGTTGAGAGCGCCGGCGCCCGCCCAAAGCTCGCGGTGGCGCGAGTTGAAGAGGAAGATCCGTGACCGCTCCGCCAAAGCCGGCGTGGTGGGTCTGGGCTATGTCGGGCTACCCTTGGCCATGGAAATGGCGCGAGAAGGATACGAAGTGACCGGGGTCGATCTGATCAGAGATAAAGTAGAAGCGGTCAATTCTGGAATCTCCTATGTTCTCGACGTGCCCAGTGAGACTCTTTTGTCCTTTGTCTCCGCCAACAGGCTGAGAGCGACCCAGTCGATGGCGGCGGTGGAGAACCTGGATACCTTGAATATCTGCGTGCCGACTCCGTTGCGAAAGAACAAAGATCCGGATCTTTCCTACATCGTCGCTGCGGTCGAAGCGATCAGAAACCATATCCGGCCGGGACAACTCATCATCCTGGAGAGCACGACGTACCCAGGAACGACCAGAGAGATCGTGATGCCCACCTTGGAGGAGTCTGGGCTGAAGGCCGGGCGCGATTTTTTTCTTGCTTATTCGCCGGAACGGGTTGACCCGGGGAATCAGCAATATATGACCCGCAATATTCCGAAGGTGGTTGGCGGCGTAACGACGCGGTGCACGGAGATCGCCGTCCTGCTTTACCAGCAGTTTGTCGACAGCGTGATCCCGGTGTCCTCCACGGATTGCGCCGAAATGATCAAACTATTGGAGAATACGTTTCGCAGCGTGAACATCGCGCTGGCCAATGAAATGGCGTTAACCTGCCACAGTCTCGGAATCAGTGTCTGGGAGGTGATCGAGGCGGCCAAAACCAAACCTTTTGGCTTTATGCCCTTCTACCCTGGGCCGGGTTTGGGGGGGCATTGTATTCCGGTCGATCCCTACTACCTCACATGGAAAGCCAAAATGAACGGCTGCGAACCGAGGCTCATCGAACTTGCGGGGCATATCAACGACCAGATGCCGATTTTTACAATCCGGCTCATTGCCGACGCGTTAAACGAAAGAGGTAAGAGCCTAAAAGGCTCAAAGATTCTCGGCTTAGGAGTCGCCTACAAGCGCGACACAAACGATGTTCGAGAATCTCCGGCGTTCCAGGTTTTGGAAGCGCTGCAAACGAAAGGCGCGTCGATTTGCTTTTCGGATCCCCATGTGGGCTCGATTACCATCAAAGACAAGACTTTGAAGTCGGTTGATTTGACCTCCGCAGTTTTACAGTCGATGGACTGCATAGTGATCCTAACCGATCATTCAGCGGTCGATTATGGCCTCGTCGCGAAGTTCAGTCCTCTCATTGTCGATACTCGCAATGCTTTGCGTGGAAACTCCCGGTCCGACATCATCGCTTTGTGACTTCATTGGCAAGGGTCGTAGCGAGTGGGGTCGAACATATGGATCAGGAAAAATTGCCCATTAAAGAGTTCACGATTGAAGAATTGACCGCTGAGGCACTCAAGCTCCTGACCATAGGCCTTGAGGAGCTTTACGTAGTCCTCGGCTGCCAACTGATGGGCTCGTCCCGGCCAGTGCGCGTGGCCGGCATCATGAGTTATCAGACTGCTTTGAAGAAGGTCATTGAAACCCAAGACATGTATGAACGATTGTCTTTCGGTACTGATCTGAAGGATTGGGGCAGGGGATTCAATGCAATGTACGAGGAGCTCAAGCAAGACGGCAGTCGATTTCTTGACGCAGTCAGAGACGATTTACACAAAGGGCTCTGCAGCGAAGAGATTTTAACTCTCGCCGATGAAATCACGAATTCCAGCATGCAAATCATTGTTCTGATAGTGGCCGCGATTCTCAGGTTGCCGCCACAAATGGAATCTGTCTCGTCCACGGTAGCTGCCATCGTCTGCAAGTCGGGTCTGCGGGAGTTTTGCCGGTAATTGGCAGCGCCCCCAAGATTCTCCCCCGTAACTCCCCCTTTTTCACCTCCGCCACGCCACCAAATCTCCCAACGTCAGCCGCCTGCGTACCGCCACTGTTACCCTTTCTTCACAGCCTCTATTCCACTCCTCGCTTCGAGAAGCAAAGAAATTCCGGCCCGATCATCTTTTGCGAGCTGTAGCCGCGGAACGGCGAGAAGCAATTCGGACCGACCCTCCAGGCCCCCATCTTCGTCCCCTCTTGCCTCGGTGTTCGACACGATGTCCCAAGGTTGAGGCTACCTTCCATATCTCATGTCTCAACCTTGAAACATACGGGACACGAATAAGTCCCGCCGCTGGCACATTTTGCGGAGTCCCCGCCCCGGGGCCATTGTTCTCTGATAAATAGGCGACGGCATGGTGCTTGCTTGAGAGATTTATGCATGAAGTTTATTTGTCGACATTGCGACGAATTAACGGAGGGCGCGCCATATCGGGTCGTCAGCGAGGAAGCCGGAGTGATCTTGCTCGACATGATCGTGTGCCATTCGTGCTATTTGCAAGCGAAAAATTTAGGCCTGCACACGGAAGCAATTAAGCTCCCCGCGTCGCGCAAGCTTCGCGCTGTTGGCTAAGCTGCCTCTTTGCCCAAAATGATTAGGTGCCTCAATGAGGACGTAACAGCGGGGAATTCCTCCTATGGCGATTAATTACTTGCGATCCATTCAAGGGAGAAAAGCCGACCTGAAATTCAAGGCGGAGCTCAAGTCGGAACTCGTTTCCACTGGAGCTGTTCTCGATTTAGTGCCGTATCCCGCCGCGCTTTGGAGCCGGGATCGTAAGTCCTGCGTTTTGAATGAATCGATCAAGGAACTGATGGGCTTTTGCGACAGCGATCTTGAGCAAATGGGATCCTTGTGGACGGATCGAATTCACCCGCAAGACCGTGAGGCGTTTCTGACGGTTTGGAACAGATTTCAAAGCGGCGAGACGAAGATTTCTTGCGAGTACCGCTTTTTTCCAATGGGTAGAAGTCGGGAGATTCGATTGAGCGAAGTCTCGTGCGCGTGCCTTCTTCGCGACGGTGTTCCGCCGGTGATTTGGAGCTTCTATTCGGATGTCGAGGATTTGAATACTCACAAAGACGACGCGGAAATCCGCCAGCTGCGAGAATTGCTCGGCGGTCTGGCACACGAGGTCGGAAACGCCCTCCAGGCAATCAGGGGAGAATTGGATCTCTTGAGGTTGGCCGGAGCTTTAAGCCAACAAAGCTCAAAAACTATCACTTACGGGTTTCAACAGATGCGTAAGATCGCGCATGAAATTCAAGAGTACCTATCGCCACCGCCGCAGCTGGTGAGATCAGAAGATCCCGCAGCCGTGTTGACCGAGGTGATCCAAGCTAGCCAAAAGGAATTGACTGATCACGGGATTCGGATGGCGGTCGTGCTCAACGAGCCGCTTCCGAAGCTGCCGCTCGATTGGCAGTTTCGCAGCGCCCTCAGACGGGTTATCGAGTTTTCTTGCGCGCTTCTCCCGCACGGCGGGGAGTTGACAATTGAAGCAAGCTTGCACCGGATCGGAGTGGAGCGTTACGTCGAGCTCAATCTGGCCAACGCTTCACCTACGCGTTTGAGCGTCGAAGAAAAAGATGTGTTCCGGCCTTTTCTGAAGGTCAACGACTGCTCTGTCGGGTTAAGCATGGCCATGGCACGCCAGGTCCTGCGGCGGCGTTTCGGAAAGATCGTCTTCCGCAAAGAACAACGCAACCGCGGGGTCTTTTCAATCCTCATCAAGGTTCCGACAGGCGTCAACGTATGACGACAGCGGTAGCAAAGGATAGAATTCGTAGCTGGGCCGGCCCGAGCGCAGAAGAGACGTACGCCATCGGCACGGCGACGCAGGGTGGCACCCAGTTGAAAGACGGGATGGGTTTGCCCGTTCCCAATCTACTGGTTGTAGACGATGAGCCCATCGTACGCCAGCAACTCGAGCGCCTATACACCCAGAGCGGCTACTCGGTCGCGGCGGTAACCTCGGCTGAAGAAGCTATCAACCGGCTCGGTGAAGGAGATATCGATTTTGCGATCACCGACATCAAACTTCCAGGAATGGACGGGGTCCAGCTGATTTCGTACATTCATGAAAATTTTCCCGACATTCCCGTGATGGCGATTACGGGATATTCCGATATTCAGCTGGCGGTGAATGTTCTCAAACTCGGGGCCAGCGATTTTGTCGTGAAGCCTTTTGACTTGGGCGCCGTACAAGAGTCGACTCGCGCGGCGCTCGAGAAGACAAAGGTTTATCTTGAGATTCGCCACCTCCGGCGTTGGTTGAAAAACTGCTCCGTCTTCGGCGGCATGCTCAGTAAAACTCCCGAAATGCACCGAGTTTTTGAAATCATCCGGAAGGTAGCTCCGACGGATATGACCGTTCTCGTGCAGGGAGAGACGGGAACCGGAAAAGAATTAGTCGCAAGCGCAGTCCATTACCACAGTGGCCGGCGGGAAGGTCCATTCGTGACCATCAATTGCGCCGGTTTCCCCGAGAGTCTATTGGAGAGCGAGCTTTTTGGTTATGAGAAGGGCGCCTTCACCGGCGCGGATCAAGCGAAGGCAGGGAAGATCGAGCTCGCCCATGGCGGAACTCTGTTTTTGGATGAAATTGAGAGTATGTCGGTCGTCATGCAGGGCAAATTGCTTCGCGTGCTCGAGGACCAAAAAGTCCACCGGCTGGGCGGCAGCTCGGCCATTCGAGTGAACATGCGCGTCATTGCAGCGACCAATCTCCCGCTGAAAGAAGTTGTGAGCGAGGGTAAGATGCGCTCCGACTTTTATTATCGCATCAATGTTATACCCATCCATTTGATTCCTCTGCGCGAGCGCAAAGTTGACATTCCTCTGCTGGTTCATGATTTTCTTCACCACCATTCGGTCGCTGCCAGCAAGCGCATCAATGGCATCTCCAAAAAAGTGATCGGCATCCTCATGGATTATTCCTGGCCGGGGAACATCCGAGAATTGCAGAACGTACTTGAGCGCGCGATCGTGCTGGCCACGGGCCGGGTGATCGATGTGGTGGATCTGCCCGATCCCGCCGCTTCAGGCGGGCTGAGCGAAAGCGAAGCTGCGTCGTCCGCGTCACTCGATGACTGGATGAAGGAGCAGGAAAGACGCTATCTGGCCGAGAAGCTGGATGCTTTCGGAGGAAATGTCGGCATGACCGCAAAAAGCTGTGGGATCGGATTGCGAACCCTTTCCCGAAAGCTGCAAGTCCATAGGTTGGATCGTAGGCTGTTTAAAGAAAAGGCTAAGCCATCAAAAAAGAAAACTAACGCCTCGGGTGATCATCGGACATAGACCGGGATATTCACTATTTAAACGTCGGTATTGTGTTGATCTGTTATTCCGAACGCATGTGAGGAATCTAAGACAGATTTCTCCCTGCGGTCGAATTGACAGTTATCAGACGCCTCGGTTGTACGAAAACTTCTGCTCAATCCGTAATATCGAGCAATACCCCATCGGGATCGGCGAGGGCGTGACGGCAGAGCTTGCAGGACTCGAGGTTTTTCTGCCGGGCCTCTCCGTCGCGGCCGATGGCGATCTTTCTAGCGGCTGAACCGGGGGCGGTATTGGGAAGGTTCTCGATATCTTTCTTGGCCGCTTCCAGGTTCTCGACCTTGAAACCGAAATGATCCAGTCCCGCCATGAGCCCGCGGTATTTGACCATGTCCCACGGGCGTAGAGCGATAGTGACTTTTCCATCGGTGACGTAATAACTGTTGTCACCCGACATGGCTTCCACCGGTTGGAGCTCGAAAACCTTTTGGTAATACTCAGCGAGGTGCGCGGGCCGGGAGGTGCGAATAGCGATGTGATTGATCCAGCGGGGTTGTTCCCATCCGTCCTGAAGATAACCTTCTCTCACGTTTGCCATACCCTTTTGTGAAAGGTCGAACTGGTTGTTATCCGGATCGTGGGTTCTAAGACCCGCGAAAGGGACATGGCTCTGGCTCTGGGCCACGACAACGGCGGGATAAAACTGCTTCAGCCGGTCTCGAACTCTTTGAACGTCTTCGACTTCCAGGCCGAAATGATCGAGTCCGGCAGGAAAACCGGGTTGGCGTTGCAGGAGGGCAAGACCGATCACGCCGTCGCTCAGATGGCCCCGTTCCTTGTCGTAGTTGCCATTCTCATCGGTCATCCCGGCGGTAATTTTCTTCATGCCGAAGAGGGTCTTATAGAAGTTGGCCATGCGGAAATGGTTGTCCGTATGGACGGCGACGTGCCGGATTTTGGTAAACATGGGGATCAACCTCCTCGTTGGCTGGATTCATTTCAAACTTAGCGCTGTCTGTCAACAGCCGTGATCCGGTTATCGCGTAACTTGACAGGGTGTTACTGCGGCCGTTGGTAGCTTCAAACAGACCATCGGTGAGCCTAGACATGCCGTGCCCTTACCTGTTGACTTACAACGGACAAGAGGGTTAGTTGCGGTAGAAGCTCATCATGACCATCCGTTCATTCGACCTTCTTAGACCGCGGTCTCTCTCCGAAGCCAGCGAATTATTAGTGAAGCATGGGGATAGCGCCCGCCTGATCGCGGGCGGGACGGCGCTCGTGATTTTGATGAAGCAAAGGGCGGTTCATTACCCGTATCTTGTGGACCTCCAGTCCGTTCCCGGACTGGACCAGATTAAACAGGAACAGGATGGGATTCGCATCGGAGCGCTCGTCACTCACAGAGCTGTTGAACTTTCCGCGTTGATCCGGCGCTCTTTTCCTGTTGTGGCTCAGGCGTTCAGTAACATCGGAAATGTCCGCGTAAGGCAAACTGCATCGGTCGGAGGCAATCTCGCTCACGCTGATTATAGGCTTGATCCCCCGCCTCCGCTGCTTCTTTACGGCGCCGAAGTTACCGCATTCGGACCGAACGGTTCGCGGGTGATTCCGTTGAAAGATTTTTTTCGCGGGCTCTACGAAACGGCACTGGAGCAGGCCGAGGTCCTTGTCGACGTCAAAATTCCCGTGATGCCACCAGCCAGTAAAGCGATTTATTTGAGACATAGCGCATTATCCGCCAACGACTGGCCGTGCCTGTCAGTGGCGGCTTTGTTAGCTAAGGAGGGCGGGCGTTGTAAGGAGCTTAGGTTGGCGCTCGGCGGCGTGGCAATAACCCCTCTATTGATCCGCGGACTCGAGTTTGTCAGCAATCAAAACCTCGATGAGTCGCTCGTTCAAGAGATGCTCCGGGCCGTCGACGAACAAATCTCGCCCTCTTCGGATTTCCGTGGCTCGGAATGGTATAAACGCCGGATGGTTCAAGTCTTCGTGAGACGCGCGATCGCCCAACTCGAAAGTACCGCGACCGCATGAGGGTGGTTTAATGGCGAACTTTGCAGTCGTCGGTCAATCAGTCTATCGAAAAGATGCCCGGCAAAAAGTAACCGGGCGGGTCCTGCATGTCGGAAATCTTGAAATGCCTGGCATGCTTCATGTGGCTGTGTTACGCAGCCCTTACCCTCACGCGCGCATCACGCGGATCGACAAATCGAAGGCGGAAACGCTGGACGGCGTCGGGGTCGTCCTGACCGGACCTGACATTCTGAAAGAGTTGCCGGGCGTAGATCCCTACTTCGGTCCAGCCTTTCGCGACCAACCGATTCTAGCGATAGACAAAGTCTGTTTTGTCGGCGATCCGGTGGTCGCGGTGGCCGCGAAAGACAAGCGGACGGCCGAAGATGCGCTGCAGTTGATTGAAGTCGATTACGATCCGATCCCCACAGTCCTCGATGTGCTTGAAGCGGTCAAGCCGGAGTCGCCGTTGGTCCATGAGCGGCATAGACCGGCCAAAGCGTTCGCCGACCTCGCTCACGTCAAGCCCGGGCAACAATCGAATATCTGCTATCATTTCAAACTTCGCACCGGCAATGCCGAAAAAGCGTTCGCCGAGGCGGATCGGGTTTTCGAAGATATTTTCAGTTCTCCGCCGGCCCAGCATATGCCCATGGAGCCCCACGTGACCCTGGTCTATCTCGACGAAGATCAACGCATCAATGTTTGGACGGCAAGTCAAACGCCTTCCTACGTTCGCGCCGAGCTTTCCGCTACTTTCGGTATTCCGATGAACCGGATTCGTGTGCGCGTCCCTTACCTCGGCGGCGGCTACGGCGCCAAACTCTACGCAAAGTTGGAGCCGTTGGTGACCGCGCTTGCCTTGATCACGAAGAAGCCGGTTCGTTATGCTTTGACGCGCGAGGAGGAATTCCTGACTATTACCAAGCATAAGGTTATCACCAACATCAAAACGGCGATAAAAAATGGCTGGATCACCGCCCGTAAGTGCGAAGTCTACTGGGATACGGGCGCCTACGCTGAGATCGGGCCACGGGTCGTGCACAAATCAGGGTACACTTCGGCTGGGCCCTACCGGATTCCCAACGTTTGGATCGATTCTTACTGTGTTTATACGAATCATGTGCCGGCGGGCGCTTTTCGCGGTTTCGGGGTGCCCCAAGTCATTTGGGCCTATGATTCGCAGATGGATATTATTGCGCGCGCTATTGGCGAGGACCCGCTCGAGTTTCGTTTAAAGCACGCTTTGGATGAAGGGGAAGCATTCGCTACCGGGACTCCGGTTCGCTCGTTTGGGGTAAAGCAAGCGCTTCAGGAGGCGGCGAACGCCGTCGGATGGTCCGAGCCAAAAGGGATGCAATCCGGGGGAAAACTGCGCGGAAAGGGAATTGCCTCGGGGGTGAAGGCGGTACTGACCCCATCGATATCGGGAGCCATTGTGATCATGAACGCCGATGGAACGGTCAATGTACTGAGCAGTACGGTGGAAATGGGACAAGGCTCTGAAACGATGATGGCGCAGATTGTCGCCGAGGAGCTGGGCGTCTCCTTTGATCAAGTCCACGTTGTGCAACCCGATACGGATATCACCCCCTACGACACGATCACCGCCGGAAGCCGCTCCACTTACCACATGGGTAACGCGGTGCGCATGGCGGCGGGAAAAGTCAAAGCCGAGTTGTTTCGGGTGGTGTCCAAACAATTGGAAGTAAATCCTGATGATCTGGTTGCGAGCGGCGGGCACATATTCGTTCGCGGCACGGAAGAGCGCGGCATGTCGATCAGCGATGTGTTTCTCGCCAGATTCGGCAGCCTCGGCACGACGCTCACGGGAGAGGCGATTTGCCAGCCGGAAGCGGTTCCGATGGATCCTGAAACGGGCCAGTCGGAAAAATGCACCGAGTACTGGTTTCCTTCGGCGACGTCCGTCGAGGTGGAAGTGGATACGGAGACGGGGCAAGTCAAGCTCGCGCAGTTTTACAGCGTCGGCGACACCGGAACAGCCATCAACCCGAAACACTGTGAACAACAGCTTCTCGGCTCTGCGATTACTCACTTAGGCCTGACGTTGTTCGAGGAGATGATTTTCGAAGAAGGGCAGCTGATAAACGGCTCGTTGCTTGACTATCAGGTCGCCTCTATCAAGGATTTACCCGACACGTTTCGACCGATCATCGTGCAGGTTCCGCATGAGACCGGCCCCTTTGGCGCCAAAGGCGTCGGAGAAACAGGAACTCTGACAGTGTCAGCCGCGATCGCCAACGCCATCGAGGACGCTACCGGGGCTCGTATTCGGGAACTGCCCATTACGCCGGAGAAAATTTTACGCGCGCTCACGGAGCAACAGAGCGACGCGCGGGCGAAAGCGAAAAGTCGACCGGTATGAAGCGCGAAACCACATTTCGAGTTAATGGTCGGGAGGTGACGATCGAGGTCGACGACGCGGATACCTTGCTGGAGATTCTCCGAGACCGCCTGAAACTCTGGAGTGTGCGCGAAGGCTGCGGCGTGGGGGCTTGCGGGACGTGCACGGTGTTACTCGATGGACAACCGGTGAGCTCATGTTTTTTGCTGGCGGCGCGCTCCACCGGGCGCGATATCCTCACTGTGGAGGGACTTAGCGACGGAAAGGATCTCCACCCCGTGCAGGAAGCCTTTGTGAATGAACACGCTTTACAGTGCGCTTATTGCACCCCGGGATTTGTCCTTTCCGTTGCGGCGCTGCTTGCGCAGACGCCTGACGCTTCGGATCAAGAGATCCGCGAGTATCTCTCCGGTAATCTCTGCCGCTGCGCCGGGTACGCCGATATCCTGCGTGCTGTGCGCAGGGCGCAGGAGAATAAGAGTCACGCAGCACCGGTTCCAGACAAATTTGTTCTGAACAAATAATCAACTGTTCGGTCCGCGAAAATCCGTTCGCACTCAAGTTTTTCTACGGGACGTTAACCTGTGAAAATTGCTGAGAAAAAAATCGCCACGGAGCGTCTCGCTGATGCTTTATTGGATGGCATGCAAAATGCACCCTGCTCTGGTTCTAGAGGGCGAGAGCAAAAACGGGGCTTACTATGGACGCTTTACAAACTGAGTCCTCGGCTTCCTCGCTTGCGCGCGGGCTGGACCGATTCTTTGGCGGAATCAGAACTGCAACGGCGATTCAACTTCGCTGGCCATTAGTCGTTGTTTGCTCCTATTTGCTGCTTTACGCGCCGGCTGGCTGGCTCGCCCCTACTCAAACCCACGCGATTCTGATTTTTTACCTTCTCACCAACGCGACTCTATACTTCGTCGCCTATGGGCGTTTTGATTCCCGGTACTTTTACGGTGCGTTGCTGCTGTTTGACACCGCGCTTCTAACCCTCGGTCTCACGATGAGCGCCGTGTGGACGCCGGACTTCTATCTTGCATGTTTTTGCACCCTGATCCTCGGCTGTATCTGCAATGACTCCCGCGGGCTGCTCGCCGTAACCTTTCTCGCACCCGCGCTGTATGGATACGTGGTCTTCACGACGGGAGCCACCGATCCGCCAACCTTCTATCTACGACTTGCCGTGCCTTTCGTGATCTCGCTCTTCTACGGGTACTTCGCTCAGGTCGAGCGCTTGAGGCGGCCGGCCGCGGAAAGAGAAGAACTAGCGGCGCGAGAACAGAAATTGGCCGATGCGCTCCGCACGCAGCGCGAACACCTCAAGGCCCTGCGCGACGTGAAGCTGGGTCTAACTTCGACTGTCGATGTGATGAGGACGCTCGACGGTTTCTTGGAAAACGCGCTCGCGCATCTTCCTTACTCGGCGGCGGTTATCCGCTTGCGTAACCCGGAGAGCGGGGTCATGCAAACCGGGGCCGCGAAAGGAATAGGATTCGATAAGGCTGAACAAATTGCTAAGGTCTATGATCTCGTGGACAAAGTCGCTACGCTCAAACAGCCCTTGGTCATCCCCGAGCTTTTTTCCGTTCCTCGAGTCGACAGTCCGGACCTCTTGCGCGAACAGAAATCCATAAGTTTTGCCTGCGTGCCCCTGATCGCCGGCGGAGAGGTCCTAGGCAGCTTGGCCTTTTTGGCGAGACAGGAACTCGGTTGCGCGGAAGAAGAAATCGAGTTTCTTTCGACCGTGGCGGCAGAAGCGGCGATTGGCATTCAGCATTCGCAACTGTTCCAGCATATTCACGAACAAGCGAGCGAGCTGCGCGATGCCAACAAAGTGAAAGATGAGTTTCTGGGTGTCGTCTCCCGCGAGCTCAGGAGTCCGTTGAACGTGATTTCGGGATACACGAATATGCTGATGGAGCGCATGTTGGGCGAGATCACGCCGATCCAAGAGAAGGCGCTACAGACGATGCTCCGGCAAGCCAAAGACCTGCACGCCATGATCGATAGCGTATTGCAGGTCAGCTGTCTTGAAGCCGAGTCGGTGGAGCCGGAACTTCACGAAACCAATTTCTGGGAATTCCTCTATGAGATTAAGTCCCACTACGATTACCCGCTGCCGAACGATGTGAAGCTGGCATGGAATTTTTCCTCTGATCTCCCGACGCTCATGGCCGACCGCGGCAAGCTACGGCAGATCCTGCACAATCTAATCAACAACGCTCTTAAGTTTACCAATCAAGGAACCGTTACCGTCTCCGCGCAATATCTCCATGGGAAGAGATACATGGAATTTAAAATCGCGGATACCGGGATCGGCATTTCGAAAGAAGAGCTGCCCCATATATTTGAAAAGTTTCGCCAGTTAGACCGTTCGGGTGCCAGAGCTTACGGCGGAGTTGGATTAGGGCTATACATCGTCAAAAGATGCACTGAGATTCTGCACGGGACCATTCACGTGGAGAGTAAGCCGGCTAGAGGGTCGATTTTTACGTTAAGAGTTCCGTCTCACACGCGCAAAGTAACGGAACCGGCGCCATCGCGCGTCGCTGCAGTCGGCTGAAGCGGGGGAGCCTTTCACCGCAGCGGCCCGCCGAACCGAAGAGTAAGATGTCATTCGAACCTCAGGTAGGGACGTCTGAATAGGCACGGGCGGCCCGGCGCAGATAACACTTAACCCAGAAATCATAAACATTATCATGCCGGTAGAGATCGAGCTGCCGCCGTCCGCGCGGTGTCTCGACGACCACGCCAATCGACACGTCTTGCCACGAAATTGCGAGCAACCTTTGACTCCTCTGGCCGATGAGCGTTCCCAACGTGCGCAGCAATTGCGAAAGACTGTGGCCGTCGGTGATACCGCTCCCCGGCTGGCGGCTGGCTTTTCCCGCGCGTTCGATCCGGTCGATGTCAACAGAGTCGTACCGGTTTGATGTCTTGCTTGAGGCAGCGGCAGAGATTTCTGTTTTAGGCTGTTGCGCTTCGCCGCCGCTGATCTGTTTCCAGAGGGTCCTTAGCGGACCTCCATTCGCGGTCGGCGAACCTGCCTCGGCCGGCGGGAGAGTTTCTTCTCTGGACCAAACCAAATAAAAAGCTTCTTGGCATTCAAGGTTGAAATGGCTGACCTTAAGTCTCTCTAGATCCTGGCCGATTGCCCGTAGATCAATCGAGTAGCGATGGAGCGGTAAAGACACTGCCGCCCCAGGATCGAGCTTCGCATATGCGTCCCGAGAGAGCTGATTCGCCTGAGACGCTTTTGCAGCGGCCGAGGTCCAGCTCCGCGGCCGCTTTAATGCCGGGGCCACCCTCTTTCTCCCTAGGACGACGACGTGCATCGGGAGTTTGTATCCACAGTTGAGACAGAGGCCGTTAATGGGAAGCTCGGCCGTTTTGAATGACGGTCTGGCGACCGTAAAGCCGAGATAATAGGTGCAATTCGGGCACGACCTTGCGCGGTACGTCGGCATAAATCAATCTGTTGATATTTTGAAGCAGCGGAAAAGTCAAGCTCGGGGTCGGAACTATGTGGTAGAAAAATTAACGATGCCACGTTAAAACTATCGGAGTATGGAGGTGTTTAGACATGGCTGACAATATCATGGTCTTCGATTGCGATGGTCACATCATCGAGTCGATTCCCGAGATGGCGCCGTTTCTCGACCCGGTCGATCGAGAAATTGCGCTTCGGCCCTCGAGAAATCGCCAGGGAGTTTTCGCCGGCCTCGATGCGATTCACTATCCGCGCAACATCCAAAGGTCCGGAGAGGTTGAAGCGCCGCGGCGGCCACGGGTCGACGCGAGCAATCATCGCAAAGGATCCGGCGAGGATTGGGTGGAGTTCTTGAACAAAGCAGGAGTATCCGAGACGGTGTTGTTCCCTTCCGAGGGACTTTCCGTTGGATTTTTTCAACAAGCCGATTATGCCGTCCGAGTTTGCCGGGCGTTTAACGATTATGTCGCGGAGCGTTACAAGAAGGTCGATCCGCGGCTTTACCCTATGGGCCTTATTGCCATGCAGGATGTTAAGGAGGCTGTAAAGGAGCTTAAGCGCTTGGTGCTCGACCTGAAGCTGCCCGGGGCGATGCTGCCGTCCCGCGGTCTGCCGCTGCATCTGGGCCACGACTATTATTGGCCTGTTTACGAAGAAGCGGCCAACCTCGGCTGCGCGCTTGGCATTCATGGCGGGTCGAGTCTAGGACTCGGAGCCGATACTTTTACCGATCCCTGGGCGGCGCGAACGCTCCGCCACCCGATTCCGTTAGCGTTGGAGTTTGTCTCCCTGGTTTACCACGGGGTCTTCGACCGCTTCCGTGATTTGCGCATCGGCTTTTTTGAAGGCGGCTGCGCCTGGATTCTGCTGCTGAAAGACAGGATGGACCGCGACGAAAGCATCTACACAACGAGCACGGGGAAGCAGAGGAGTCTCAACGACTACCTGTCGAGCGGCCAGATTTTAGTGGGATGCGAGGGAAACGAGTGGATTCTCCCCTATGTCATCAAGCAGGTCGGAACGCAATGTTTTTCCTACGCGTCGGACTATCCGCATGAAGTCGATCTAGTGGCGGCAAGGCAGATGATTCACGAGACCGTTGAGCGGCCGGACTTGACACACGCCGACAAAGCAGCGGTTTTAGGCGAGAACGCAAAACGGTTCTTTAGGCTTTGACAGGCCCGTTGGAAAAGGCTCATTTACTTCGTTGCGCTCGGCCGACTCGCGTCAACGTACGAACTCGCAAAGAGCAAAGGGCGAAGAGCAAAGGGAGGATAAGACACTTTGCGCTTGGCCCTTAGCGCAAGCTCCGCTTGCTCATGCGCCTCGCAACTGAGACCTTTTTGAACAGCCTGAAAACAAAGGCTTACTGAGAAAGCCGGGAGAGGGAAGCCTCCCCGGCTTTTTTATTGAGGGGAGGCCGGGAAAATCAGCGACTTGATGACGACAGGGACCGATCCCGAAGACTGGATCAAAGCGCCGATATCGATGTAGTCGAAATCGTTCAATGCGATGCCGTCGATGGAAATGATCGGATTTTGAATCTGCAGCTCCTCTTGAAAGTGAAGCCCGACGATGCCGCCAATGTCGCCGTCGTTCACAAGCACCAGCGGGTGACCCTTAGCGAGAATATCCTTGAGCCCTTCAACGAGGCCTTTGGAAAACGATTGAAGCCGAACAAAAGTTGCGGAGCCCTGCCAGTGAAAGGCGATGGCTACGGATTGGCGCGCGTTCAAGAGGTCGAGTCTCCGGAGAGCGTTGAGCGTTGCATCCTTGACGGCGTCCTTGCTTAGTTCATCGGCGTCTAAGGCAAACTCCGGCGCAACGACGGGGACATTACGCACCGGAACCGCGTCCTCCGGCGTGATGAAAATGGTATTCCCGCTCACCTGGATCGTGTACTGGGACGCGCCGATGACCGTTGCGCGGATTCGCGCCGCCGGCTCCATGACCAGCATCCCCAGCTTCGGGATACGGCGATGAATTTCATCCGCCATCAATGGGCCTAAGTCGCTGAAGCTAGCCTTTTGCCGCTTGTAGATAAACTCTGAGACACCGCCTGAAAACATCACGCAGTCGATCTCACCGCGATAGCTCAAAGGGGGCAACCGCAGCAGTCCGTTGATTTCTTCTGAAATGGCGCCGGCTCCAAGCATGGCGAACAGTTTGTCCACCATTCCCGACACCATCGCGCGTACATCCTCGGGGGAAAGCTTCCGGCCCAGCTCAACGTTCATTCCCGCCCACGCGGCGTGTTTTCGGCCCGCCTCTTCAATTCGGGACACTGTTTCGCCTTGATCAAAGGCCAGCAAACGCGCGCCGATATCGATGGCTGACACTTCCTGAACCTTGCCGTTGTTGCAGATCGCGAACTTGCTCGTGCCGCCGCCGATATCGATGTTCAGGACGACGCCGCCGGTCTTTGCCGAATGAGCAACCGCGCCTGAGCCGTGCGCCGCCATGGTCGCTTCGAGACCATCCCCGGCGCTAACCGCAACGAACTTGCCCGCTTCATGGGCGAATAGTTCGCCGATCGCGCGCGCGTTGCGCCTCCGCACGGCGACGCCCGTGAGAATCAGCGCGCCCGTATCGACGTCTTCGCGGCGAATCTTGGCGTTCTTGTATTGCTCGTTGATAAACGTTTCCAACGCTTCAACGTCAATTCTCGTCTCGTCAACGTAGGGGGTAAGCAGAATCTGCGATTCGTTTAATACTTCACGTTTGGTCACGCGATAGCGCGAACCTTCGAGGGTGAGCTGTAGCTTGGAAAAAACCAAATGGGAAGTTGAGGAGCCGATATCGACTCCCACGCTGGTGAGCTGAAGCTCTTCTTCTTCCTGCATGTGGCGGTTGGCATTGGAAAAGGCCGCTTTAGGCGTGGTGCTGTTCATTAGACAAAGGTCCTGTTTGATTTACTCGGGGAGTCTGTGTTTGAGCGCTGGAGGTTAAGGCTTCGGATTTGGAGTTGCGGGTTTGTGTTATACCCGCAACTCCGAACTCATGTCTCAATAGGAGTTCTTGTAGAGATCCGGCTCCATGCGAGATTTCGCGCCCACACTCTCGAGCGTTTCTTCGAACTCTTTGCGGAGGAAGGGATCCTCTTCGTTGTAGGGGACCGCGGTGCCGCCGTCTTTCATGTCGATAGCCCCGTAGTCGATCGCTTTTTCACCGGGCCTTCCTCGTTCCCGCCCAGGTGCGTTGGGGCCGAACCACGCGGTTAGACGTAGCGGCTCTTTGCTGGCGCCAAAGTGAGCGTGGAACCAGTTACCGCTCATCGGCGCGGCGCTCACCATGCCGACGGGTTCATAATCCTGCCGTCTAATTTGCTCAGTCGTGCCTTTTTCCCACGGATGGGTGCCTAGACTTGACGGCCAGGTGTAAGTATAGCCCTTGCCGCTGAGGCAGATGAGCACCGCGGCTGAGCCATGAGCGTGGGCTTTGGAATAGCGGCCGGTTTCATGCTGGCCGATCCATAGATAAAAATGATTGCCTGTCATGTGGGGTTCGATGCGGCGATAACCCGGCGAGCGCCGGTTATCGAGGGGCAGCTCACAGGCCATGATATCCGGAATGATGTTCGTTTGTCGCATGGCGAGCCCCCGCACAGGGTCCGGCGCGACCTCCTCTTTATATTTGTAGAAGTCGTCGGTGGGGTTGAAACGATCCTTAAATTGATACGGACAATTGAAGATAAAATCTTCATTGCCGAATATGTTCATCACGTTCGGCGCTGTCGTTCCGGCGAGAAGCAGCGCCGGACTCGAAGTGGCGTTGACGATTCGATGCATGACATTCATAGGTATTGAGAAAAGAGAGCCCTTTTGCCATTCGAAAGTGAGCTTCTGCCCGCTGGCTTCGGTCCAAACCTCCGTCGTGCCACGGCCTTCGACGACGAGATACATTTCTTCGTACATGTGCTTTTCCGCGTTTAACGCGCCGGCGCCGGGAACTTCGACGACATAGCAACCCCAGAGCCCTTCGGTGCCGAGGAGCTGGATAAAAGTGCCGTTGCCGCCCATGCGCTTCCACGGTTTGCGCGGCAAATCCTGGACGCGGCGCACACCGATGTCGCGATAGATCGGAATACCCTGGGCTTCCATGAAATTGTCATAGGGCGTGTTCGGCCTGAGAAACTTGCCAAGGCCGGCCCTGGTCTTTTTGTCCGTCGGTTCCTGAAACGTTTGCTCGGGTGGATGATCCATAACGCCTCCTTGTCGATCGTTTGTGTTGGAATTCTGCGACTTAGCAAGAGACTTCGATTGGCTAAGTTCAGCGGGTTATCGTCGAATAATTTATAGGCTGGCGGACTGGGTGTCAACGGCGCGCGGGATACGCTTGGATGAAAACTAGCCCGCATTATTCACGGACGATGGAGACGGCAACACTGTGATCCTGCCTTCGGGGGCGAGCCCTTTCCGGCCGCGGTTAATAAGCCTCTACCTTGGTAGGCCGCCGCCCGATCCTCTCCAAGGTGGTTATTTCAGCGGTCGGGGCCTGAGAGCAACTTCCATGTTCCTGTGACCGCGGCGCTCCATGGCTCGCCCCCGAAGGCAGAGGAAAGCCGGGACGATACGAAAGCCGGCGCACTGAGAGGGTACGGTGTCAAAGAGCAGGGACATTTCGAATTAGGCACGGTGACTGGCGCTTGAGTATTCAGGGGGCCGGCGGGTTTGCAAAGGTCAGACGGCGGTAAACCTGTCGAACGGTATCTACGTCGCATTTGCAGTAATCGCAGATATCGGCGAATTTGCCCGCTCGGTAATAGGGATAAACTTTCGAGCCGTCGAGACACTCCTTGGGAGATGGAATGCCGAGCGCCCGCGCCAGAAGGTCGAGGCTCACATGCCCGCGTCCCCACCTGCTCCACTCGTGCATGGTATCGAAGACGGGGGAACTCCTAAAACGAGCGAAAGGAATTTCCCGGGACGGCTTGATCCGGTGGATAATCGACCGTTGCCAAATGAACCTGAGATCAAAATCGAGGATATTGTGACCGACAAAAAGGTTCGCTTCCGTAGCCAGCCGCCAGAACGACTGGAGGATCGCGCTTTCCTCTCCCTCAAGAATCTGAACCGGCGCATCTGCCGGCGGCTCCAGCGCGTACGCCAGGCAGATGATTTTCGCCGTCGCGGCTTGGAGGCTAAGCCGCTTGATGATCTCGGCTTCATCGAGCTGCATCTGGGCCTCAAGCAGGCCGTTCTCCCGTAAGAATTGCTCGGTCGGTATGGTCTCAATATCAAAGAAAAGGATTTTCATAACCGTTAAACAGAAAATAGTTCTCCTTGTTTTGAAGCAGGTTTGACTTCGATCGCCTCACCCAACCTCAAAAAGATCAGCTTGAACGCCGCTACCTCTCTTTGCAAACTTTGCCGCACGGCCCGTGAATAGACTTCCGCTTGGTATCGATAACGCTCTCCGACCTCCGTCAAGTCGTCCCCATCAATCCGATCGGTCTTATAGTCTGCTATATACAATAACCCGCCACGCTCATAGAGCAGATCGATGACCCCTTCCATGATCTGCCCATCCCACGGCATCAACAAAGGGATCTCCCGCCCAAGAATATTGACGGAGGAAAGCTCGGCGAAGACGCGGGATTTAAGAAAAAGATTGAATATTTCACAAAGTTCCCGAAGCGTTGCCTCACGGTTCGAACCCATAAGGCTGTCCGGTTGCTGCCACACGAAACGAGCCAGCTCCTCCGCGAAATTTTCCTGGCTCACGGAAAAGTCCAATCTCTCCAAAAAACCATGAGCCAGATTGCCGATTAAGAGCGCGTTTGTTTCCACTGTAAGGCTGCGTTGTTGCTGAAATCTCTCGGTGAGTTCGCCGGCGCGTTTTTTGAGGGCGGTGGGCGAGACAAAAAAAGGCGTTTGCCGTGCGGCTTCATACCGGTGATTTCTCGCTCGCCATTCCCGCGCAAAGGCGCTCCAGTCGATGTCCGCCGAGGGGTCGTCCGCGCTTATTTTTTGCAGTCGCGTTGGCGCTTTTGGGGTTTCCTTAACGGTTTGGAGCTCAATTGTTCCGGCGCCTGCAGCAAGCTCTTTAGCCGTTTCAATTGACGAGAGTTTTCCAACGGACTGCTCCAGCATCGCGACAAAGCTTCCTTTATCGATCTTCAACGGTGTACAGGAGATCATCAAATGCTCGCGGGCGCGAGTCATGGCGACGTAGAAGACGCGTTTCTGTTCCTCCTCTTCTCGAACTCGTTTCTTTTCGTCCAGATAAATAGCGGCCAAATTCAAATGGTCCATGGCCCGAAGGCCGATGAGGTTGGACGACCAATCGTATTGGACGCCGATTTCGGGCCTGCCCGCGTTGGCCGCTCCTCTGGCGTCTGGTAGAACGACGACGGGGAACTCGAGCCCTTTGGCTTTGTGAATGCTGAGGATCTTAACGGCATCGACGCCTTCCTCCGCCAGCGCGCTTTCACCCTCCTCCTCGACCTCCAGCACGCACCGCTCCAGTTGCGCGACGACGTCCTTCAAAGTAGCCAGGCTTGATCGGCCCATGACCGCCGCCTGCTGGCGGATTTTTTCGATGTTGGCGACCGCCTGTTCGCCGCTGAAGGAGCGCGCCGCCAGAATCCGGATTGGAATTCTTTCAAAGATTAGGTTGACCGCATCCGCCACCGAAAGAATGCGCGTTTCGGAATGAAGGCGGTCGAGCGCCTCGTACAGGTTTCGAACCGGCTCGAGCTTCATCGCAGAGACCCGCGTAGCGCGTCGAACGCTTCTATAATCAAGCAAATGGTCAACGTGGAGATCATAGATCTCCGAATCGGAAAGACCGCCGATGGGCGACCGCAGCAGTCCCACGAGCGCTGTCTGGTCGTAGGGATCGCTGACCGCGCGCAGTAAGTTGACCCCGTCCACGATCTCTTGGGTCGCATAGAAGTGCTTTTCCCCCTCCACGACGTAGGGGACGCCCCGCCGGCGCAGTGGCTCGAGATACAGATGAACGTCTGTAAGCTTTCTGAAGAGCAAAGCGACATGCTTAGGCTGAACCGAAATCCATTCGCCCTCGCGGTCGCGAATTCGAGCTTTCCCAAGCACCTCCTCTTGCAGCCAGCGGGCCAGATTTTCGGCCTCCAGCCGGCGTGCCGCGCCGGCCTTTAATTCTTCTTGGGATTCCATTCTGTAGTAGGTAACCTTCCGAAACGAAGCACCGTCCGGCGGACAAAGATCATTTTTATCAGTGCCCGGCGATCGGATCGGAATGTAGTCCGGTTGCAGCCCGTCCCGCTCACGGATCAACGGCTCGAAAACTCCGTTGACTACATCCAGTATTCCTGAATGGCTGCGGAAATTCGTCGTGAGCGGGCATTCAATGCCGCCCTGAGCCAGGATGATCTGCCGCACCACGTCGAGATAGCCTTGAATGTCGGCACGGCGAAAGGCGTAAATCGACTGTTTCGGGTCGCCAACGACGAATATCTTACCCGGTTGGATCTGGACCGACTGCCAGTCGGTGGCGCTCTTGCCGGGTTTTTCCGCCAAGTAAAGGAGAATCTCGTATTGAATCGGATCGGTGTCCTGAAATTCATCGATGAGAACGGCTTTGAAAAGATGTTTCAGCTCTTCGCGCAAGGGGCGGTTATCATGCAAAAGGTTCCTCGCGCGGACCAGTAAACCGTCAAAAGAGACGAAGCCCTGTTTGATAAAGCCCGTTCGACACTCTTCGACGAACGGAATGAGCAGCTCGCAGAGCGACTGAGTCAGCTCCCGGTTTACGAGCAGGAGACCACGAGCGAGGCGGCAGAGTCGTTGCAGTTCCTCAAAATCCTCTTCAGACCATTTTCCGGCGCGGCGCAGAGTTTTTTCGGCAAACCAGCGCTTCTCCGCCTCAAGCTGGTCTGGAGGAATTTCGCCGCGCTTGACGGCGGATTGCAGAATCGCCAGACTATGGCGAGCGAAGGAATCGATTTGGTTGCGGTCTTCCGGGTAGCGTTTTATCAGCTCTCGGGCTTCACGCTCCCGATCCGCAAGCCAAGCCGTCAAAGCCGGTTTAGTTCCTGACCCGTTGGAAGCTGCAGGCAGTCCTTCGAGCGGAACGATCTCGGAGCAAAGCGAAACAGCGACTTGGCGAAGAACCTCCAGAGATATCCTTCCCAATACCCGTTTCCAGGTTTGATGCCGGCCGCCTTGTCGCCCCAGCTCCCGGTCCAACCAGATCGACCATTGCTCGTCGAAGTGTTCTTTGAAGATCGAGCCATCGTCTTCCTTAAACTGAGGATCCACGCCCGCCTCGACCGGGTAAAGGCGCAGCAGCAAGGCGGCAAAGCTGTGAATGGTGCCGATGTAACTCCGCTCGATTTGACGGAGCGCCTCACGAGCGCGACGATCGATTTCGTCTTTGCTAAGATGGTAGCGCGCCAGCAAAGAGCGAAGCTCGGTTTGAATCTTGGTCAGCTCGGCGCGGGTCGGATCTTCGTCCAGCCGAGCCGAAAGATAACCCTGCAAGCGCTCCCTGAGCCTGACGCGCATTTCGTTGGCCGCCTTGTTGGTGAAGGTCAGAGCGACGATTTGCGTGATCGCCAAAGGATCGGGTTCGCGCATGAGTAAATGAATCAGGCGGTCTACGAGAAGAGTCGTTTTCCCTGTTCCGGCGCCGGCCGTGACCACGACGTTACGGTCAAAGGTAGTCGCCGCGCGTTCCCGTGCTGCGGCGTCCGGCAGGCTCGTTCCGCCGAGGCGGTTAATCATCGGCTTCTTTAGGGGCGTCCTTTTTCGCTAAGTCAAAGTGGGCGGCAGTCAGTGGATCGTTGGCTGTCCGCCATGCCGTCGGAAGATGGTCTTTTCGGCAAGCCTGAGCGACCTGGCAATACTCGCAGGCTTCGCCGGGATGGATGAAGTAGCGCCCCTGATGGATCCCGTCGATGAGATAATAGATGGTTTCGCTCAGGCGTTGTCCCTGGAGTCCATCCCAGTCGTGCGCCGAAAAGATTTTCTCCATGAAAGGTCCTGAGTCCCAGTTTGGAGCGAGATAATGAAGCGCGACTTCGATCGCAGGGTCGATCGTGTTTTGCAGCTTTCCATATTCCCGCGCCAGGAGCGCATAGAGCGGGGGCTGGAGTTTCTCGCCGCGTAACGCGGCGCGCAGCAGGTTAGTATCGGCGGCTAACGGCTTTCTGCCGGATTTGTACTTGTAGTCGATCACGCGCAAACGATTCTCGGAGGGATCAAAATCGATCCGGTCAACCGTGCCGCGAAGGATTAAAGAGGAGGCGGGCTCGGGCCAACTCGCCGGGAACCGACTCTGCAGCTGGGTTTCCAAAACTACAGGTTGACGGCCCGACCGTAAGAGCTCTTGGAGATCCAGCGCTATTATCTGCTTCAACAAGGCGATAATCGTTTGCTGGAGGTTTTCCCAAACGAGCGGATAGCCGGTTGGATTTTCAGCCTCATGATCGCGAAAAGCTTTTTGCGCGGACGCTTCGAGCAAAGCTTCAGGGTCGATGGAAGGCTCGGCCGGGGAAAAATAACCCCGATCGATGAGCTCCTGGAAGCAGTCTTTAAGGATGCGGTGGATGAGTTGTCCGGTGTCACTCGCGCTGACGACGGTTTGATCTTCGGGGCGTTCCAGGACTCGGAGCTTCAGAACGTTCAAAGCGAAGAACTGAAAAGGGCAGCGGGCGTAGCGTTCCAGGCTGGTTGGAGCCACTCCGTCCCTGCTGAATCGCTCCCAATAATCGGCAAGATGTCCGGTGAGACCGTCATATTGGCATAGTCTGCCCCCGGCGTTTTCGATAACCTCCAGGAGTTTGTTCCCGCGTTGGCAGAGAGACGCCGTCTCGGGGAAGTGCTTTAGCAGTCCTTCGATGTTCTTGTTTCTCAAGCTTAGCCAGATCGCAAGCTCCTCGGGCAGGAGGATCTCGCTCCGGCGAAACGGCTCAAAATCAGTCCTGGCTCTGATGCTACGCGGGATCGGCACCGGTTCCGTAGAAAAGATTCTCCTCAGCTCCGTTACGTACCAGGAAGGTTCGAGCGCGCCGCCGGTTTCATCGGAGCGATGGTAGAGACCGTAGAGGCGATCGTCGGCCGCTCCGATGAGAAGTGCGAAGAGCAATTTTTCTTCGTCAAACGCGGCAAGCTTTTCGCTGACCTTGTAACCCAGCACCGTTTCCAACACTCGTCGCGTCCGATCTCGGAGAAAAGCATCTTCGCGGATCTTGCGAGGAAACAAACCCTCATTCAGACCGACGATGAAGAGCGTCTGAAATCGCGATCCGCGGGCGGCCATGGCATCGAGGACGGTGACCCCGGCTATGTTTTGGTCAGAGATGGGGACGGTTTTGGCTTCTAAGCATCGATGCAAGGTCAGAACGAACTGCGAAAGCGAAGGTCTTGAATGGATTGAATCCAGGGTCGATAAATCGTTCAAAGTTTCGGCGATGGTTTTCTTAAGCATTTGATCGGGGGAGTCCACCGTGAGCGCTTCGGGGTCGCCGAGGTTTAAGTATTTTTGCAGCAAGCCTTGCCACGACTCGACATAGTCGCTCCACGTCGCTTCCGTTGGCAAGCCGCTCAGGTCGTGATGTAGTTCGGCGAATACCCGCCACAGAATGGCTACTTGTTCCGACGCGATGCTTATTGTTCTTGTCTCGTCGCCATCCTCGGCTGGCGCGGTAAATTCAAGATCCCGGTCTAGGTAGCGCTTCAAGCGTGTCCACTCTTCGGCTCCTTTGGTGATTCCGAGGCGGCGGGTCAGAACGTCCCAAAGATCGGGTCGGGGAACGAATTGTTCCGGCCAAGCGGAGCGAAGGTTGAAGTAGGGAGATGAGACTAGATCCGCGAAATGGCTGCGCAGGTAATCCTTTCCAGCGAGATTAAGCAGCAAGATAACCGATTTTGCCAGAGGTGCTAACAGGAGCGGTTCCTCTGCGGAGGTGAAGATCGGAATACGGTGATCGCGAAAGACTTCTTGGATCCAGCCGGTGTAGGGCTCCAGAGCGCGCGCTACGACGCCCATTTCGGAAAACGCCAACCCTTCGTCCCGGTTCAGGCGGAGGATCTCCTTGGCAACTGTGACAATCTCGTCGCGCGGGCCAGAACAGCTGAGGATCACACACTTTGGACGATTAGCTGTTTGCGGCGCCGGCGATGGCGTTTCGTCGGCGAATAGAGGCAACCAGCGAAAATCACTATCAGGCTGAGACAGATACTTCTGCTCGCTTGCCAGACCCTGAAGATAGCGCTCGTAGAAGCGCTGAGCAAATATCCAAGCGACGTGACCGCGCATCAGCGGAAAGAAAAGTGTGGTGGGATATTGGCGGGCGACCTCGTAAAATACATCCAGCTGGACCTGGGTCAGGTCATAAAAGCCATAATAGAAGATCCGCTCGAACTGGTTCAGGAACGCTGATGACGTGACGCGCTCGCGTACAGAAGAGACGAAGTCCTTGTAGTCGTAGAGACCCCATTGTCTGCAGCTGTCGGTGAAGCTTTCATAAAGAGTTATCAAGCGTGCCAGCTTCTCTTTGTCGCGCTCATCGAAAACGCCTTCATCCAGGCCGCTCATAAGGCTTACCGCGTTGACGCCGCCGTCCTTGAGATCGCGAAGCGTTTGCCAGAGAGCACCGCAACCGCCGGCTTTCTCGGCAATCGGCAAGAAGGACGCCGTTTCCGACGGTGCTGTCTTAATGCAGTGGCTCAGGGCCTCTTCTATGATGAAATCATCGGCCGGAAAGATCGCCGACCCGGGTTCGCTTTCCTCGAACAGCCGGAGATAGAGCTGGTGAAACGTCAAGAGATGAACGTTTAGCAGATTCATCCGGTGTTCGGCTGCAAGGCAAATTTTTAGTCGCCGGCGCAAGGAATCGGAAGGCACAAGAATCAACAGCGGCGACATGGACTTCTTTGACTTTTGCTTGCGGATGGCGTTGACCACTGCGTTTTCCAGATGTGGATGGAAAGGGCCTAGAACGGCATTCATAATAACCTTATAACCTTAACTGCGAAGGTTAACACAACACCTAGCAGGGTCAAAGATTCTTCGCGACTAAAGTTGCAAAAGATCGCTCAAAGTTTTAAACACAGGAAATTCCTTGTTTATGTTCTCCAGGCTCAAGCTTCCGGTAATCTTCTTTTGCACGTTTTTCTTCGTAGCGACAGGTCCTTGTTACGCTCAAGAACGCGGCGCGGGGCTTGTCGTCTCCGATAGCGAACTCGCGGCCCAAGCCGGGATGAAGATGCTCGCTCGCGGCGGGAACGCCGTTGACGCCGCGATCGCGACGGCGTTTGCGCTCGGAGTTGTCGACCCTGCATCTTCGGGGATCGGAGGCGGTGGATTTATGGTGATCTACGAATCCAAGGACCGGCGCGCCCACGCTTTGGATTTTCGTGAAACGGCTCCGGAATTGGCTCGCCCTGAGCTTTATGTGAAAGGCGGCAAGCCGGTGCCGTCCTTGAGTCTCACAGGCGCGCTGGCTGTGGGCGTTCCCGGTGAGGTCGCGGGATTGCTGCAAGCCGCCAAACGGTTCGGCAGCCTGCCACGGCAGGTGCTGATGGCCCCGGCAATCCGTTACGCCGCCCAAGGATTTCCTTTGGATGCCACCCTGCGTTATGCCATCGATCGCCAGCTCGCGAACATGAGGAAATTTCCCGATCTCGGACGCGTGTTTCTTGTCAAGAACGAAGTTCCAAACGAAGGGGAAGTTATAAAACAGCCTGAACTCGCCGATACCCTCAGGGCCGTCGCAGCTCAGGGGGTCGATGTTTTCTACGAAGGATGGATCGCACAAGCCATTGTGGAAACCGTTAAGAAAGAAGGCGGCGTGCTGACGTTGGAGGATTTCAAGAACTACAGACCCGTTTGGCGCGAACCATTGATCGGTACTTACCGCAAGCGGACGGTTATCGCGATGCCGCCGCCGAGCTCCGGAGGAGTCGCCCTCATGCAGATGCTCGGCGTCCTTGAAGGTCACGAGCTGCATAAGATCCCCCACAACTCGGCGACCTACCTTCACCTCATTGCGGAGGTCATGAAGCATGCCTTCGCCGACCGAGCGCAGTATCTCGGCGACCCGGACTTCGTCAAAGCGCCGGTGCAGATGCTGACCTCGAGAGACTACGCTTCCTGGATCCGCAGCCGCATCTCTCCCGTGAAGACCCATCCGGTTAAGTATTATGGCTTGGCTCATCTGAAGGCGGAGCAGGGCGGCACGACCCATTTCAGCGTGCTCGACCGATTCGGCAACGCCGTTGCCTGTTCTCTAACCATCAACACGCGTTTTGGCTCCAAAGTCCTGGTTCCTAAAACGGGCATCGTTCTGAACAACGAAATCGACGATTTCTCCATACATCCCAGCGGCAACACCTATGGGCTCGTCGGCAACGAAGCGAACTCGCTCCGGCCTCGGAAACGGCCTCTCAGCAGCATGGCGCCCACGATCATTCTTAAGGGAAACCGGCCGGCGTTGATTGTCGGGGGTTCGGGCGGACCGCGCATCATCAGCGCCACCCTGCAAACGATCCTCAACGTAGTGGATTTTCAGATGCCGGCTCAGCAGGCGATAGACTCTCCTCGGATCCACCATCAGTGGTTGCCAAACGAACTGAACGTCGAGGCAAAAATCCCGCCCGAGACGAAAAGATCCCTGGAACGGCGCGGCCACGCTATTCGGGAGCGGAGCGCGCTTGGTTTGGTTCAGGCGATCGTCGCCAGGCGAGGAAAAATCTCGGGCGCGTCGGACCCGAGAGAAGAGGAGCGGGCCCGGTCGGAGTAGCAAGGAGCGTGGAGCAAAGAGCAAACCCCGCGCACCGCGATGCCTTCAGTTCTGTCTCAGGTTGAGGAGCAGCGCCGCCGCTTCTGATATCGGTTAGGGCTCGATTAGGTGCGGCGAATGAGCAATCCGAGCACGAGACCGACACCCGCGGCAATCCCCACTGCACTCCAGGGATTCTCACGGACGTAGTCGTCTGCGATATCGACCGCTTCCTTGCTTCTCTCGATGAGAACTTTCTCAGCGTCACCCAGAGACTTTTTGCCTTCGATCAAGCTCTGCTCGATTCTTTGGCGCGCAACCACGATCTTGTCGCCGGCCTGGCTGGCGGTGGCTTTCAATAGTTCCTCTGCATCGTTAATGAGGGTTTTCAGATCGGCAACCAATCTTTCTTTCGAAGTTTCTCCTTCCATATCTCCTCCTTCGTAGCAACATGATAAACAGCCGCTGCAGGGTATTCAAGGACACCTTGGTTTTCGGACCAGCTACATTGATTTCCCCCTGTCGTTACCATACCATTCCTGCGGTTTTTGCGACATTTAAGGTCAGGAGGGATAATCAAGATGGGACGCAATTGGGATCGCTTGGCGGGGCTCCTACTGTGCGGGATTTTAGCGTTGCCGGGACTTTCCTGGTCGCAGGCCAAGGTCGACCCAAAGCTGATTGAGGGCGCAAAAAAGGAAGGCCAGCTTGTCTGGTACACAACCATGACCCTGGACCAGAGCAAGCGCGTGGTCGACCGGTTTCAAAAGAAGTATCCTTTTGTCAAACCTATTTTGTTCCGCACCGGAGGAGGGCCGCTGCTCAACAAGATCATAACCGAAGCGAGAGGAGGCAGGCATGAGTGGGATGTGGCGGTGGGTCGAGGAGAAATGGTTTTGCCGCTGATGGAGCGAAAGTTGCTCGCATCCTACCGTTCTGCAGAAACGAAGATGATCGACAACCAATTGGTGGACAACGACGGCTATTGGGTGGCCTATTATGTTAACAGTTATGTACTGGGTTGGAATACGAAGCTCGTCAAGAAGGATGACGTTCCAAAAACCTATGAAGCGTTGCTGGATCCCAGGTGGAAGGGAGGGCAAATCTCGCTCGACAACGAGGCTTACGGGATGCTCGAGGGCCTGAAGAGGGCTTGGGGAAAGGAGAAGGCTCTCTCCTACTTTAGAAAGCTGGCAACTCAAGATCCCGTCGTCAAAAGGGGAAATACGGAAAGGGTGCAGCTTGCAGTGGCGGGAGAATACGCCCTCATCATAGCTTACAACCAGACGATCCAGAGGATGACCTCACGAGGCGCGCCGATTGACTGGCTTCCCTTGGAGCCGGCCGTGACTCAGGTCAATCCTGTCATGTTGGGCTCCAGGGCGCCGCATCCGAATGCGGCGCGGCTTTTCTATGATTTCATCCTTTCCAAAGAGGGCCAAGAAATGCTCAGAGGCATGCAGCGAATTCCGGTGCGAAGGGATGTTGAACCGGATCCGCCGCGCCTTTTCAGGGGCTTTAAATACATTACCGAGAGCCCTGAGGACTATAAAGATTTCGATGCGACGGTAAAGCAGTACTTGGAGATCTTCAAGCTACGCTAAGCGTGCCCGGCCGATCAAACTTCGCCTAACTTCGTTCATCCAATTGGACAATAGCGGCAGTTTGAGCTGCTTGAACATCTCGACGGCGGCGTCCGCTCGTTTCCGGATCAAGCATGGGAGGTGAGGATCATGGCTCGAATGGATTCTTGAGCACGATGGTTTGTTCCCGCCCCGGTCCGACCGACACCAAGATAATTTCCGTTTCAACAACTTCTTCCAGGCGCCGCACGTATTTTTGCGAATTGGTTGGTAAATCGGAAAATCGTCTTACATCTGATAAGGGCTCTTCCCACCCATCCATCTCTTCGAAAACCGGTTGGGCGCTCTGCATCGCTCTTAGGCTTGGGGAAAACTCCTGGTGGACCTCGCCATCGTAGCGGTAGGCCACGCATATGGGGATTTTTTTGAATCCGGTCAACACGTCAAGCTTGGTCAACGCAAGTCCCGTGATGCCGTTGATCCGCACGGCGTGGCGCACAACGACCGCATCAAACCAGCCGCAGCGGCGAGATCTTCCCGTGGTGGCGCCGAACTCGGCGCCTTCTCGCCGAAGCTCTTCTCCCTCAGGACCGTGGAGTTCCGTGGGAAACGGCCCGCTTCCAACGCGGGTCGTGTAAGCCTTCGAGATTCCGATCACTTGGTGAATGTGCCGTGGTCCGATGCCGGTGCCGCTAGCCACTCCGCCCGCCACCGTGTTGGATGATGTTACGAACGGATAGGTTCCGTGATCGACATCCAATAACGTTCCTTGCGCTCCTTCGAACAGTAACTGCTTACCCTTGCGCATCTCACGGTCGAGCAAAAGGCCGGTGTTGGTGACGTAGGGTTTCAGTTTGTCCCGGTAGATTTCGTACGAGTCATGAATTTTTGCGAAGTCGAGGGTCTTCTCTTTAAGAATCGCCTTGAGGTAGATATTTTTCTCTGCGATATTCCTGCGCAGTTTTTCTTGAAAAGTCTCTTCTTCGAGCAGATCGATGACGCGAATACCCACGCGAGCCACCTTGTCTTCGTACGCCGGACCGATGCCGCGCCCCGTCGTGCCGATCATCCCTTCTCCGCGCAGCCGCTCGCGCGCTTGGTCGATCGCTTTGTGGTAAGGCATGATCAAATGCGCTTCCTCGCTCACTCGGAGCAACGAATCGTCCAATAGATAACCCTTCTGTTTCAGCCCGGCGATTTCCTCCAACAGAACTTCAGGATCCACAACCACGCCGTTGCCGATCACGCAGAGCTTTTGGGAATGGAGCGCGCCGGACGGAATCAGATGAAGAACGGTTTTTTCCCCATCGACGACGAGGGTATGGCCGGCATTGTTGCCGCCTTGGAAGCGAACGATGATATCCGCGTCGCGGGTAAAGAGATCGACGATCTTGCCTTTACCTTCGTCCCCCCACTGGGCGCCGATGATCGCGATGTTGGCCATGTCTTGCAGCCAGTCTATGACCGAAGACGGACGACGGCTGACCGGTCTTCGGTCCACGGTCTTCGGTCTTGCTTTCTCATAATTTTACGATCTCGGCGGAAACGATTTGCGGAAGGGCTCGCAGCTCCTGCAATGCCTTCTTGGGTACGGCGTCGTCTACGTGAATAAAAGAGATGGCATTGCCTCCCTTTTCGCTGCGTCCGAGCTCCATGCCTGCGATATTAATCCTGTTTTTTCCAAGGAGGGTGCCGACCGTGCCGACGACGCCGGGAACGTCGCGGTTGTGCAGAATCAGGATATAACCCTCCGGCACGGCCTCGAGATAAAAGCCGTTGACTCTGACGATCCGTGGATTATTGCTGCCGAAAATCGCACCCTCGATTTCCAGCTCCTGTTTTTTGGTTTTAATGTTGACCGCAATGGAACTTGCGAAATCACCCGAACGGCTACTCTTGGATTCGACGATCTTGATTCCTCTGTCGCGGGCGATAAGCGGCGCGTTGACGTAGTTAACCCCTGACTCCATCACCGGCGTCAAGATGCCCTTCAACACGGCAAGAGTCAGAGGCGCCACGTCGTACTGCGTCACGTCACCACGATACTCCACGTGAACTTCTTTCGGCAGCGAGCCTGCCATTTGGACCTGAAGGCTGCCGAGTTTCTCGGCGAGTATCAGATAAGGCCGCAGGACTTCCAACAACTCCGGGCTCACGGAAGGAACATTCACCGCGTACCGGACTACCCCGTGGCTGAGAAACTCAACCATCTGCTCCGCAACGGCTATCGCAACGTTCAGTTGGGCTTCATCCGTCGAGGCGCCGAGGTGCGGCGTGGTAATGACCTGCTCCATCTGGATAAGCGGATGATCAGACGCGGGCGGTTCTTCGACATAGACATCCAGCGCTGCCCCGCCGACTCTTCCTTCCCGAATCGCAGCGGCCAAATCCTTCTCATCTACGATCCCGCCCCGAGCGCAGTTTATGATACGCACCCCATTTTTCATTTTGGCGAAGGCTTCGCGATTGATCAGTGCCTGGGTTTCGGGAGTGAGCGGCACGTGAACGGTGATAAAATCGGATTTCGTGAAAATCTCGTCCAATGCGGCAGGCTCGACGCCCATCCGCGCGATATTCTCCGACGGGATGAACGGATCGTAACCGATGACCTTCATTCGCAATCCGCCGGCCCGTTCCGCGACAATGCGCCCGACGTTTCCCAGGCCGATCACTCCCAAGGTCTTGTTGCACAATTCCACGCCGATAAACTTGTCGCGCTTCCATTGGCCGGATTTAAGGGATGCCACGGCCTGGGGAATATGGCGGGCCAGCGCCATCATGAGTGAGATCGTATGCTCGGCGGTCGTGACGTTGTTTCCGCCGGGAGTGTTCATAACGACGATGCCTTTTTTACTTGCCGCATCGATGTCGACATTTTCAAAGCCGACGCCGGCTCGACCGATGACCTTGAGCTTTGTCGCCGCCTGAATCAACTCCGCAGTAACCCTTGTTCCGCTCCGAATGACCCAACCGTCATAATCGGCGACGATTTTTTTGAGTTCGTCCGGTTTTAGTCCGAGGCGGACATCTATCTCGAATTCTTGCGCGCGTCGGAATACTTCGAGCCCCTGAGGGGCCAAAGAATCTGAGACGAGAATCTTCATGCCCTATCAAGGGCCTCCATGAGTACTTCCTGAGCCGCCGCGACGCCCCGGCCGAAAGGAATCTCGACGCCGAATTTTCTTAAAGCCATTTCCAACGCTGCAATGGCCGTAATCACATCGAAGGCGCCCATGTAGCCGACGTGGGCGATCCGAATGACCTTGCCTTTGAGCTGGTCCTGACCCTCGGCAAGAGTGATCCCCATTCTGTCGCGCAGGTAGTCCAAAACTTTGTCACCGTCCAACCCATCGGGCAGGATGATTCCGGTTGCCGCCGGGCTTGGACTCTCAGGCGCGAGGAGTCTAAGTCCCATCGCAGCAGCTGCTGCGCGAGTCGCCCGAGCCATTCGTTCATGGCGCGTGTAAACGCGATCGAATCCTTCCCGCGCCATCAGCTCGAGCGAGGCGCGCAAACCAAAGATCAGCGAAACCGCCGGTGTAAACGCTCCTGAGCCCTTCTGCTGGTTCTTTCGTTCCAAATTGAGATCAAAATAGAAGCGCGGGAGCTTTGCTTTTTTGGTTTTTTCCCAAGCCCGGTCGCTGAGCGCGATAAAAGCCAGGCCGGGGGGCAGCATCAGAGCCTTTTGGGAGCCTGTCACCAGAACGTCGATGCCCCAAGCATCCACCGGCACCGGCAGAACGCCGACGGCGGTCACGCCGTCGACGACCAGCAGCGGGCCGTTGCGCGTAAGACTGGCAACTTCCTTGACAGGGTGGAGTGTCGTGGTTGAGGTTTCACTCGCCTGGATCAAGACGCCTTTAAGGTCCGGGTGATCTTTGAGCCGGTTCTCCACGTCTTTGATTTTGACCGGTTTGCCCCATTCGACTTTTAACTCGACTGGATTCAAGCCAAAAGCGTTCCCTATGTTGAGCCAGCGCTCGCCGAACTTGCCGCCATTGATGACTAGAACCTTATCTCCCGGCGAGAACAGGTTGGCGACCGCGGCTTCCATCGCGCCCGTGCCCGAGGAAGCCAACATGATCACGTCGTTTTTCGTTCCAAAGAGAGTCTTGAGCCCGTAGCGAGCTTCCTCAAACACCTTGTTGAACGCGGGTGTCCGATGATGAATCATGGTTTCGGACATCGCCGAGGCGACTTCATTAGGGATCGGAGTGGGACCCGGCGAGAGCAGGTATTGCTTAATCATGACTTACCCTTGGCTGCTATTATCAACCTAAAGTGTGCTGGGTCAAGAAACGAGTCTAACAAGGCGCGAGCACCGAGGTGACCGAGGCGTACTTTTTGACGTCGGAGGTGATAAATGAAGTAGGAAGAAATTGGGTGAGGCATAAACAAAAACAGCGTATTACAAAACTCTACATCAGGCTGATCAAAAAGGCTCCAGCTACGAGGCGCGCGACCAACCGGCGAGCGGAGGCGTACTTATACAGTACGTTGGAGCGAGACGGTGGAGCGCAACGAAGTAGATGGGCTTTTTCAGCAGTCTGGGCATAAAAAAGCCTGAACCTCTTCGTATAAGAGCCCCAGGCGTTCGGCCGTCTTAATGCTTTGCACTTCCTCGTGGTCGATTCCACGTACACGCCAGTTGTGCAAAACCTACGAAGAACTTCTATCTTAGAAGGGCAGGGTTGTCAACGGATCTATCATCAGTTAGAGACAGGGGAC
>JBOHVS010000040.1:0-12799 GCA_050735975.1 Binatia bacterium
GTTTCTTGCTCGCGATCGCCGCGCCGTCGCGCAGGGCGCGCAGCTTGGCCCAGACGACTTGTGAGTGGCCGCCGCCAAGGCCGTAGTCGGTGCCGTTCATCAGCGTGTTCTCGCCCATCAGATAAGGCACGTCGCCGCCGGCTGGTCAGCGAACCGGCGGCGGGCTATGGCCCTTTTGTGATTGGGCGACCAAACTACTCCTTTATCAGATAGTGTTTTTCCAAGAATTCGGACCTGAACTTTTGTGGCGGAGTGGAAATGTCCGGCCGACCCTCTGGCGTAAAGTCCATGAGATTCCAATACGGCCACACCGTGTCGACATGATTCGCTGACAGTTCAGTTCCCCAGAAATGAAAAATCTTTCCACCCTGCCTCCTAAATACATGCATCACTGGCCATTGCATATCATCAGAGTCTCCCTGGCACTTGTAATCGGCTTGATAGGAAGACTCCGATCCGGAAACCAGCGCAATCTGCGACCATCCACGTTGTTTGGCCCAGGCATTGATTCGATCGGCCGGGGCTTTGGCAATTGCGACAAACGCGGCGTCTTGAGTGACCTGATACCAGGTTCGATCAAACCCATCGACCAGCGATGTGCAGGAAGGACAGGGATGGTCCCAGCTCGGGCCGAACATAAATGAGTAAAGCAGCAGCGTGTTTTTGTCCGCAAATAGCTCGGAGAATTTCACACTCTTCCCTACTTTCCCGTCGTTGGCCCATTGGAAGACGTAGTCCTCTTTCAACTGCCCGCCGGGAGGGAGATTGCGGCGTTTTTCGGCCACAGATTTTACTTTGTCGACAAGCGCTTGTTCGTCTTTAAGCAATAAGTCGCGCGCATCGCGATACTCTCTGCTTTCGTTTGGATACCGTAGTTCACTCATGTTCGCCTCCTCTTTGAAACTACTATTCGAATGTTCTCTGGATGGCTGCTCGTGGCCGAAAGCTGTCGTTTGTACATCCACAACGGGGCCATACCTCGCAAAGGCAACTTTGCCTCATAACGACCAAGCATCAAAGATTATCTCTCGCTCGAGCGTTCCACTCCACGAGCGCAAGCGCACGCTCATTTCATATGCCTGTCGAAGAATGCGATGATTCTTTCCGGGTGCCTTCCGAAATGATTGTAGCCATCCCTGAATCGCTTTGTCGTGTTTTCGATCCAGAACAATTCCTTGTCCTTGCTTGAAATCAGATCAAATGTTTTCTGTGCGTCTTCGGGATTCCTTGTCCAAGCGTCTTCCAATACCTGGAACATGAGCACGGGCATCCTTACCGCTTCGGCAAAAAGCTGGGGATTCATCTCTGCGGCCGTATAGGCTCCCATCTTTATCAACTCAAAATCGATCAGCTCCAGATACTGGCTGATTCCTTGCAGCTCAGAGAACGCCGAAAAGATCGCTCCCATGGAAACAACCATCGGGCAACACATGCACAGGATGTCTTCAAACTGCTCGGGACGTCTGTAGATGGCTTCGAACTGTGCGTTGCCTCCTGTGCACTGACTGTAAAGCCCGAGTTTCATCTTGCTGAGCGTGGGATGACTGCCCACATACTTCTTGACACCCACGCAATCCCGCCATTCGTATCTGCCTATGCCGCAAATACCGCCATTCGCGGCACTGCTGGTGCCATGGTTTCTCAAGTCGTACGCGAGCACATTGTATCCCGCGTCGGTCAGATGCTTCATCTGAATCACGAAATCGATTTCAACGGCATCAAAGCTGCTCCAGGGCTCGCCAAAGTGCCCCTGGAAACCTGCGCGACACATCGGCAGAGCGTGATTGAAAATAACCAGCTTGTCACTCACGGTTGAGCTAGCTTGTCTGATTGTGAATCTTCATTTTAAGCCTAGATCAGCCAATGTCGGCCGCTTGTTACTGAGCGCCGCTCCAACGTAACCCCCTCCGCAACAAACCGCCGGTATGCCTCCTTCGCCTCAGAAGCTCGCCTCCCAAATTGCACCAGCACACTCTCGCAGTCTTGCCACTGCCTTGCCGGCGTTCCGAGGATCGTTCCATGCCCGCAATACGGATAACCGGTCTGCCGTCCTGACCATACCACGTAAAATTTTTGCGCCATGCTGAGTCGATGTGCCTCCTTTAGACATTAAACCGTCGCAAGGCACTGGCCCGGCGGCAACCTGGTTCGGACGATGGGGCGGCTTTCTCGCGGGCAAGTTCCTCTATTCAAGATCATCAAAGGCGTCTTTATGAATCAGAATTTTCCGCCGACGGCGAAGCCGTTTGATCCTGGGATCAAAGGTCTGCAGCAGTTCCTGGTGCTGTTGGGCGATAAAAGTCTTGAGCTTGCTTTCTTCTTCCGTGACGGCGCCATTCAATTCATCTGTTTCTCGCTCGATGGCACGACAGTCTCGTACAAAAGATCGCAAACGAACGGCCGAAAGCGCGTCCTTGTTAGTGAAAACAAAATGAACATTGCGCTCTTGCGGTTCGGAAGTGTCCACCCAGTAGACCCCTCGTCTGTTTGCGCGATCCCAATCCGTTAGGAGAACCTCATAGCGCGCACGAGTATACTCAAACACCTGATGCTGCAATTCCTCGAGCATGCCCTCCTGACCGTCGGCCGCCAGCCGCATGTCCCATTGAAAACTCTTCTCTGTGGCCTTCCCGTGGTTTTTTCCAGGGACATACCGGTGCGGAACCCGCGTCTCGATGACGGCAGTTGCCACGTCCTCAAGGTGTGAGAATAGATACCCCGCAGCCATCGACAAGGTTGCGTACGTGAACTTCCGGTCGACGAATAGCCTTGCCCAGCTTAGATAAAGACTTCCCCGATACGGTTTGCTCGCATAGCAAGGATAATCCCGCTTACGGGCGTTCTCTTGGTAACGGTAATCGTCCTCGTCATAATTGCGCAAAGTAGGGAAGTTGAGAATGGTCTTATTCTCCCCCAGCCACTCGTTTAGATAAAAACAATCCTCGCCAATTCCGACCAACGGCAGAATCGCCTCGTTCCAGCGATTTAATTCGCGAAGAGGAATCCTCTTGTTCCCATCGACGTCTCTTTTCCACGACCTAATCCTCGCTCCAAACAGTTCCTTTATGAGCGCCTCATCTAGTCGGCGTCTGTCTTTTTCCGGAGGATTGGCGCCGTAACGCTCGCGATTTTGTCGGGACCACGAAAAGAAGTCAGGGCGAACTTTGATCATTGCTCGGCGCAACTCAGGCAGCCATCGTTTTACGGTGTCAACAGGCATGGTTTTAAATTCTTATCAGCAGGCTTGCACCTCGGTCGTCCACGGAGCCGCGCCTTTACGTTTGACGCTAGCGGTAAAAGCACCCGGCAAAAAGTGATATCTCTCCATCTCGACAACCTCGGCAAGGCATCACAGGACCGAAACTTTTCCACTTCTTGCAACCCGGCCAATGCCGGCGGTCATGCCCAAACCGTATCGACCCAATCTTGAATAATTCCATCGGCCGTGATCACGGGACAGCGGAGGTGCCGGGCCGTCGCGACTATGGCTCTGTCCGCCGGGTCACGGATCGCAACGAGCGATACCGATTCGAGTAAAACTTCCAACGTATACGCCTGGACTTGAAAGTTCGGGGAACGTTCGAGCTCTTCGGCCCAGCGACGAAACGGCACGTCCAAGTGAACAAGGTTCCTTTCTACTAGCCGGTTGATTTCTTCTAGAACGACAATCGGTACGATGATGGAGTGTTTGCTCTGCTCCGTCTCTTGCAAGATTCGGCGTGCTCGTTTTCCCAGTCGTGTTTTGCGGTTTGATGACCAGAAAACCAACGGGTGCGTATCGGTGACGTAAATCACTTGAGCCCGGCAATGAGTCGTTCGAGGGATTGCTCCCTTTCCTTCTTGAGCTCGTTTAGCGCTTCGTCCAGATCTCCGGTCAAAGTCATGCTGCCCCGGAGCTTTAACGGAGATTGCCTTACCAGCCTTCGATAGTGGGCGAGTTCTTCTTCCACCCTGCCATGCCACTCCGGATCGACGAGCACCGCCTTGACCTTCGACCGCTGAGCAATCGCGATGGGCCCCTTCCCCTTGTCGACTTCCGCCACCAGGGTACTGAGCTTGGCGCGCGCTTCGGTTAACGATAACTGCTTCATAGCCGACTCCTCTTACTGTACATTTAAATGTACAATAGCTACCGCTCACGGTCAATCGGTTTGATGGAGCGTCAACCTACCACGGGGGGAGCAACCTACGGCTGCAAGCTCAGGCGGGAAGTGGCGTGTGGCGCACCGCTTCCGGCGGAAAAATGCTCATGATGCCGCGCTCGTCGAAGTCGGGGCCGTAGTTCCAGAGCGGTGCCCGGCTCGCCGCCGTTACCATCTTCCGCTAACTAACCTTCTTCGGCCGATAAAACTCAATCGCATTATTGTAGCAAACATTAGCCGCCTTTTCTTCTCCTAATGTTTCCAGAACCAGCGTGTAATCGTCATCTTGATAGGGCCTTGGCGCGCGGGTGGACGGCAGGTCGGTGCCGAACATGAGCGAGCGCGGATTGGCCGTATAGAGGTCAGTGAGCGCGGGGCGCACGTCAAAGTCTACTCGTCCAAAGCCGGCGGCTTTGACTCGCACACCCTTTTCCGCAAGTTTGAGCAGCGTCGGGAAACCTGCCTTGGAGAGACCGAGATGATCGATGCTGACCGCCGGCAACGAAACAAGAGTCTGAAACAGATCGGCAAGCTCGGTCGAATCAACATACAACTCCGTGTGCCAACCGACCAGTTCATGAACCCGCCGCGCCATGCTTTCCAGGTGATGAATTTCTTCTGAACCGCCGCGCTTGACGTTAAAACGGACCGCGCGAATCCCGGCGCTGTTGAGTTCCTGCAACTCCTGATCCGAAACGGTCTGCGGCACCTGGGTGACTCCGACAAACGATTGGCCAAGCACTTTCAAAGCGTGGAATAAATAAGTCTGATCGAAAGCCTGAAAAGAGCCGGACACCACCGCCCCGCCGCAGAGATCGACCGCTTTCAAGCGCTCTAAATAATCCTCGCTGGTAAACGCGTCGGGCATGAATCCTTGATTGGGCACGACGGGAAAGTTCTTGTCGATGATATGAAAATGGCAATCAAAATACTTCAACGAAGTTCTCCTCTCAAACTTCGGCGAACCGTTGCCGATAATGGAACGGTGCTACCAGATCATGCTGGGATAATTTCCCTACGCCCATCGGTATAAAGCAGGTTGAGGTTTAGGTTAACCTCAGAAGCTGTGAAAAAATTAGCCGTTGCCCTTCGACGAGCTCAGGACGAACGGCTAAGTACTTAAATTCCCAATGTGCTATAACCGCTCGTGGTGAGCATGTCGAACCATGAGCGGATTTTTTCACAGCCTCTCAGCCTTCGGACCGCGGTCATTCGCCTCTGAGATCTTTTTGAGCAGCCTGCCCCAGCATATATGGTAGCGGATGCGATCTCGCGGAATGTCCGCCAGCGCGTAATTGGTCGCTTCGATCCGCGTTTCACAAAATTTCTGAAATTCTTTCAGATCGATGTTGGGCAGCAATTGGTCCCAACGCGCGGTAATCCATGGATCGTCCAGTTGGACCAGAAAGCCGCTATCGACAATCGCCTTGTATTCCTGCTTGAGCGCATCCGCGATGGCGTAAAGGTAGGCTTCCTGACTCGGGTAGTACTCGTTCCGGCGGTCCGTCTCCACGGTAATCGGCGCGGCCACCGGCATGAACGCTTCTTCCACGCTTACGCCCGCGAGCGCCGCCTTGAAATTGGCGATATCGATCTGGAGGAGATCCGGATCGTAGGTGATCGGTCCCGTGCACACCCATTTCACGCTCACCGGACGATGGGATGCCGTCATCCGGTCATACTCTCGATAGAAGTCGGCGAAGTCCCTGCGGTCCTTGCCCCGCGATACGCCGGACTCGCCGGGATTGCCCGGTCGGCGTTCAAATCCGCCGAGCCGTTCATTGATATAAACCGCGAAGCCCGACTTGCCGAACTCTCCGTCGCTGACGATGTCGATTCCAACTTCGCCTGCCTGCGCACGACCTCCGATACACCTTTCCGCAAACTCTCGGCAAAGCTTTCCCGATCGTAGGGCTCTTTGTTTACCCTGGCTCGTGAGAATTCTTTCCGTGCTGCGCTTCATAGTTATGCGTTCGCTGCCGCTTCATTCAAAGCGGCCCTTTCCTCCGGTATTCGTCGAAAGATTCGAGGGACTTGGCGTCTGGATCCTACATACTACAGGAATCGGCATCTCGCATAATAATCTGGACAATCTCTTCGTTGGCCCTTCCCGCTTTCGCGGCATGCACCACCGGCTCTCCCGCCTTTGGTTCGTTCTGGCACTGATCCACTATCAGTTTGAATCGATTCACCCATTTCTGGAGGGTCAGCAGGAGGGTCTTGTTTCTTGCACGAAGCTGAAGGCCAAGGCTTTGCCGAGCACCTAAAGTCGCCGGCTCCTACGTCACAGGAACTTCATCAACGACAAAGTTTGCGATGCGCGACGAAGATACTCACATTGACAACTCGCGAGAGCGCCGAAATAGTCGCGTAAAGGCCAGTCCCGGACATTTCCCGATGGCCGATGCGAAGACCGATTGCACGACGGGCAGCGTCAAGGAGCTTCTCAGTTCACTCTGCCGATCAGCCGCGCATCATCGGACCGCACATATCCCGGAGGTTTGCCGTGCTTCGATCGCACTTCGAGCCAATCGCCGGCAGACCTTACGACATTGATCCTGGTTCCTTTGCTGATTTGCGAGAGAACGCGCGAAGCCGATGAGGGATTTTCATATACCGACGTCGCCCGGGTTGTTTCATACACTCCCGGCTCGGCTGTTCCTCTTGCCCCCGCCGGCGCCGGGAGCGACGCAGCCGTGTCCGGCGCGCGCGTTGCTCTCCCGCGAGCCGGAGACGGACTCGCCTTCAGACGATCTACTTCACGCGTGGCGACACCCAGCCGCCGCTGTGTTAGCGAAAGTTCTTTCTGGGCTTTTTCGAGTCTAGTTTTCATTTCGGCGAGCTGATTGGAGTTCTCGTTCAGTTGTTGCCGCGTTTGCGCAAGTTGCGCTTCCTGACTCTGAATCATTTGATCTTTCGCTTGGAGCTGTTTTAAGTTGGCCTGTGATGACAGCACTAGCTGGCTGCGTTGTAGGTACCCGCCGGCAAAAAAGGCGATCAAAACCCCAGTGAGGATGGCGGCCATCCAGATAAACTTGGGAGGGATTGAGAATCTCGTGTGATTATCCGAGCCAACCCGTGGTTCCGACGCTGGTTCATCATGCTTGAGCCACTGAGGAATAAACTGCGATGAGAAATCGGCCTTGCAATAAGAACAATTCGTCGCATCTTCCGCGATACTGTTGGCACAGTATGGGCAAAGCTGTGCCCGTGTGGTGGATTTTCCGATCAAGGGCTTTCCATCCTTACGCAGTAGTTAACCCTATCCTCGTATTCGGCGAGGCACTGGGGCGTTCTGAAATGCCTATGCGGCGTCACTGCCACTTCATTAGACGTTTGGAAAACTTAATTGTGAACAAGGGCCTGATGCTGTCCAAAGTTCAAGGTTCAAGGTTCAAAGTTCCGAGCCCCCATCCCCCTGGACGTTAACCTTGAACTTTCCGTCGCATGTAGGTTTCGACCACCTCCCATGACGTCCCTCTTCCTCATTACCAACCAGTTTTGGGTTTTAGATATCAGCGCTCCGATCCAAAATGTGAGTTCGCGATGCATCGCCTGGACCCCAAGTTCGGTCCTTAATGAACGCCGGATCAATACGTTGCAGCTTCGCCCCGGTTCTTTCCCAGCAGTCCCGCAGTCACGCTCGGCTCTCCTATACGCTACTCCGCATAAATTCTGAATATACGCGGAAGCGCATAATCTCATTTCCTACGATACCGTATATTAATAATTATACGCCAAATCGTATATCGTTAAGGAAAAAGGGAGTGCGCTTATGGAGCAGATTGCCAGAACCTCAATGCAGATCGGTGCCGCGCCCCGGCATGGCTGCGATCCTGGACTTGCTTAGGTAGCGACGATCCGGAAGCGGACCGGCGGTTCTTTCTCAAAGCTCAGATCATCTTCTGGCTTCTCGGCGCGACTGACGGTCACGCCAAGAACTTCAGCATCTTTCTGCGTCCCGGTGGCCGGTTCCGTCTCACGCCGCTCTATGACGTGATGTCGGTGCAGCCGGCACTTGATGGGAGCCAGCTCCGCAGGAACAAGATGAAGCTCGCACTCGAAATCATGCCGCGGCATTTCCTGCAGACAGCCGCCAAAAGCGGGATTCCGGCGTCCGTCTCGTCGAAAGCATCCTCGACGAACTCCTGGAAGCCGAACAACCCGCTATAAGCAGAATCATGGAAGACCTGCCGGCCGGATTTCCGGAAGAGCTGGCCCGAAGCATTCGTGGGCGGCCTGCGCTCGCGCTTGCGTTTGGTAGACCGGGCCGAAATTCGTAGTCCGTCGTAATGCGCTGCGCCGCTGTTACGTTACTATGTCGAGCGAAAATTAGGGGTCAGATTATATATAGGTTCCGCCCAACTCTAATGACCTGCCTCCTGCTCGTTCGGACCAATTTTGAATTTTGGATTGAATCCGCAATCAGCGCTCTGATCTAAATGCGACATCGCGATGCATCTTTCTTGAGCCCCAAGTTCGCTCTTTATCCTTTTAGCGAACGCCGAACTGCCAACCCGATCGCCTCCCACCAATCATCTCCGCTCAAGCAGCTCTCGCGTAAGCGGCTAAAGGGGAAAGGCCCGGTTTATAGGATCTGTCCCCCGTTGTCGTCAGCGGCTCGAAACTATCGCGTGCTTACCGGCATCAATAGCGCCCACTGGCATCCGAGTTCCTGTCGTTCATTCGGATGAGTTCGGCGTACTGCTCACCGCGCGAATTCCGATCAAGCCGCACTAAAATTTGGTCGCCGCGGCGCAGATCCCTCACCCGAAGCTCTCGACCGCGATTGGAGACATTGGTATCGGGATCGTATTGGATCACCATCGTTCTTCCTCCGGTGGTGCGAAGATGGATTTCATTGCGACGGTCATCGATCCGCTCCACCGTCCCCACAACTTCATCACGCGCCAAATTTCGGTCCCGATAACCGTCACCGCGATAGTCTCGATCCCGATCAACTCTCCCCCGGCGATCCGGAGCATCTCGATTAATGAGACCTATATTCTCGCAACCCCAGGATGCCAACAACATTGGAAATAACAAAGCGATGAATCGACTGCTTTTCGTCATGAGCTCCTCCATACTGCTTTTTACCCATTTGGTGAGCAACTCGAATGCCAACAAAAAAAGTCTTCCAAAACACGGAGTCTTGAGTCCGCGCGTCCCAACTATTGGACCTGTGATGTGCCAGTTTCGAGACGCAAACCACTGTTTTTTGCCGCGACCGGGAATGCTGCTATGCCAAGACTGCGTTGGAAAGTCTTCTCGGGTTTACATACCGCTCCGTATCGACCATAGGGCGCAAAGATAACCGGGTTGAAGCTCCACGAGCATGAAGGTTTCTTGCGGGACTTGGTATTCGCAGCCGGTGCCTAGGTCCGAGAATGGACCTGCAACGGCGAACTGCCTGGGGGAACAGGCATGGAAAGGATCACGCCGGTCATAGGAAAGGATAGTGGGCAGGCAGAGTCAAAGGAACTGTCCGGCTGTTTCCTCGAAATGGCGTGAGTAACGGTAGTTGATTGTCGCGTCTGAAGCCGATTATCATTGCGGGGATGGCAATCGGTTTCCGCAAAGGCAGCAACGTGGAGTTCATGAATCACAGGGTGCGCGGCACAGACAAGCGCCGGGCGGCAGGAGGACTTCGAACAATCCTGTGCGCTATCATCGCCGCGGGTTTCGTGGCCGGCATCAGCTGCGGGGAGGAGCCAACCTTAGGGCGGCCTCCTCTGCGCGCGCCCGACGTGCACTACGAACCCACGCCGCCGGACGTGGTGGAAGTCATGTTACGGCTGGCCAACGTGAAAGCCGGCGATGTGGTATACGATCTCGGCTGCGGCGACGGGCGTATCGTCATCACAGCAGCACGCCAGTTCGCCGCGCGCGGCGTTTGCGTCGACATCGATCCCCAGCGCGTCGCCGAAAGCCGGGAGAATGCGCGCGCGGCGGGTGTCAGCGATCGCGTCCGCTTTTTGAACCAGGACCTCCTCCTAACGGACGTGAGCGAGGCGACGGTGGTCATGCTCTTCCTCTCGCCGGCGCTTAATCTCAAAGTGCGCTCGAAACTGCTGCGCGAGCTCAAACCCGGCGCTCGCATCGTCTCTCATTGGCACGACATGGGCGACTGGAAGCCGCAAAGGACCGCGCGCGTTCTGAGCAGCGGGCGGGAGCGTGCCGTTTATCTCTGGACCATCCCGGCACGCTGACAAGCGGAGCTTTTGGCAAAACTCAAGAGAACACTTGGGGGATTTTCTCGCAATTTCTCTACCGATAAATTGTTCGAGCTTCTCCAGGAACTCACATCTCCAAAAAAGCTGTTCAGTACGGAGGTGTAAATCAAAGTTAGCATTCCACGTCTACGAAGCTTTCTTAAAGCAGCGTCACCTTTGGCAGCGTGTCAATCCGATCGTGTCGTGAATTGGCGTGCCCTTCGATCTTTGACGCCGATAACGACGAGATGTCATTGCCCTCGTGTCGCTGGCATTGGCGTTGCAAGAGGGTGGAATCATGTTTGCTGAGTTCATAGCGCCATTGTTGATCGGCGTCACTGTATCCATAGGCGCGGCCTTATTGTTGACCCGGCTCATTGCAGGGAAGAAAAGAACACGCAGGAGGACCCTCCAATGAGCAACTTGGGGAAAACAGCCCTTTCTTCATTGTGCTCGACCCGCCCTCAAGTCAGGTTGAGTTTCAGGTTGAGGTAAATCTCACCCGCCTAAGCGCCCTCGAATTTCTCAAGAGAATTATTGCTGCGTCCTGAGGTCACATCTGTAAAAGCCGGTCGGACAGGGATTCCCTCTCCAGCCTGCCCAGTCTCGAATAGTAATCCGGAATTCTCTCGAGGTGGTCCATTGCGATTTCAAGAGCGATAAACCTGTCAGTAGTGTGTTCCAGTTCGGATTTGATACCCGTGAGTAACTCTTCTAAGTCGTATGCGGTGACAGCCTTACCATCGGCAATGCCTCCCTTTAGACTATCTTTGAAGCGCTTGATATCGATACGAAAAGCGTCTCTGATAGTTTGCCTGTAAAGCTCGAAGTGTGGCTGCGACTTATGATCGAGTTGATCTCCGGCAAGCATGCCGCCCATGTTGACGATCAGCATAGAAGTGAACACGAGAAATAAAATAGCTCCGATTTGCAGAAGACCAGCAGCTCTGTTCATGTTCCTTCTCCTTCGAACTCAGTAATTCGTTGCGGTTTGCGAAACTGGTCCTTCGTGCCTAACTACCGCAATGAATCATTTCTCTCTCCGTTCATTGGTCGCAACGAACCGCAGAAAACTTCATTGCGCGCGCATCGTATCTTGAGGAGTTGCGTTTCAACTAAACAGCAAGGGTCGTACCAATGCCGTGTGCCTATCGACCGCCTGCTCCAAGGCCCGGAAATGCCGGGAAAAAAGTTTTAACGGCCTTTAGGTGAAAGGCTTGGACTATGGGATAGCGGTAACAAAGTAGAGGGAATGTAAACTCCCGTATACAGCGATCGCAATCCTTGACCCAACACGCAGGCAATCCTCACGCAGGGGACGGTTAACGCCAGGCGGAGTCGGAAGGTATCAGGTTCTTGCCGAAACGGCGCTCAGGCGGGGCGGCTAGCCTGGCTAGCCAGGACCGGGTCTTCTCGAATTACAGCTTGAAGTGGGGCGTCTGCCGGTGAGGAACAACAGTGCATTACCCGCTCTTTTATATGGCTTTAGCATCTCTTGAGAGACTAGGCGGCGAATTGAGACCCGATGGTAATTCAAATATACCGCTGCCTCCTCGGCTGTGAGAAGTTTCTCGCCCGTGACAGGATCGTAGAGGTGCTCAGGTTTTGAGGTCTTCATAACTGTTACAGAAATGTCACATTGGATCCAATTCTCTGTCAAGCTCGCCTTAAAGCGGGGATTGGATTCAATTCTCCCTGAATTTAACCCTGAAGGTCAAAGACCGAGGACCGGCAGCGAAGGTTTTAGTCCGGGCAGCGGCCGTTGGCGAGGTGCAAGTCGAAGTCTGAACGAAAAAGTTTACGGCTTTTTCGATGAATGCGCCGGGCCGTGCGGCGGGATCGAAGGAAATTCAAAAGCCGTGAATTTGAAACCCACCTAATTTGGACAGCGATGCTTGCATACATAAAATTTGAGTGAAACAATACAACCGTTGCGATGATCGGCAGCCGCAGCGCAATCGGTCAGTCTGCTCGGGAGCGGAGTATGAGTGAGCACCATTTCCTGCAGATCCTCGGCCCAGTCCGGTGCCGGAACGTGTGCTCCGCGCCAGTGATCGATCACCGCGATCCGGAAGTCGGGCGGCTTGGCAGACTGGTTCTTGACGGCTGCCAGCAGGTGTTCAAAACGTCGGGCACCGTAATCATTTATTCCTCCTCAGGCACAGGCGCTTCGCAGGAGAACACGAGCTACGGCACGCGGATTTATGCCCTTCACAACTCTCCAAATGACCGCAAGTATCTGCGGGTCAACAACTACGTTTATCCGTGCGGCGCGACGCCATCCACGTCGACCGGCGAAGCGGGATATCAGGGGCGTTAGTATGTCCCCATCGACGATTTCAGCCATTGCCGATTTGAGTTCTTTTATCGGCATTCGCAGCCCTTGGACAAGGAAAAGCTGAGAAAAAATCGCGCCGAGAATGTCGGACCCGACAATCGGCACAT
>JBOHVS010000041.1:0-39675 GCA_050735975.1 Binatia bacterium
ACGCCCTTGAGAAAAGAGGAATCAAAGCGGAGATGCGCATTGCGACGGGAATTCCACATCAAGAGATCATCAAAGCGGCAAAGGATCGTAGCATCGATTTGATCGCGATGGGAAAAAGAGGTCTCACACCTTGGCGGAGAATGCTGGTTGGGAGCACGGCCGCCAGCGTGCTGCGGGAGGCGCACGTGCCTGTTTTAACGGTCAGGGGGGCTGCAAGAAAACTTGCTGTAAAGAAGATCCTCCTTCCCACCAGTTTTGCTTCTACAGATACCGTTTCCCTGGAGTGGGCGTTGGGTTTAGCGAGGAAGTTCGGCGCGACGCTGTTTGTCCTGAATGTCATCGAGGTTCACAAGTCGTATGATACAGTGAAAAGAGGATTTATGGGGCGGCTCCGCGATTCGGCGACTAAGCAACTGCAGGACATGATCGCCGCCGTCCCAAATCTTAAACGCAAGGGCGTAGTTTTAGTGGAGAAAGTGACGGCGTTCCCTCGAGCGTGGTCGGGAATCGTCAACTTCGCCCACGATCAAGGCATCGATATGATTGTTATGAGCACGCATGCGAGAAAAGGAGTACCCCGGTTTGTTTTCGGAAGCGTGGCAGAAAATGTTGTAAAAGAAGCTCCTTGCCCGGTGATTACTATCAGCCCTTGAGAGGACATGGTCTACTTTGGATTGGTGAGAGACAAGCGTGAAATCTTATGGGTCAGGAGTCGGGAGACTGACCAAGAAACAATATTTTCGTGGCGGCGCTCGACTCCTAGCGGCCAAGAGCGCCTAACATAGAGTATTTGGGATGTTAACCCGGCGCAAAGAGGAGACGATATGGCAATCCGACTCATTGTAACGATCACCGCGGCGCCGGGATTGGGCTCCAAGCTGGCGCAGGCCTATAGGACTCGCTGCCCAGAGGTGATGAAAGAGCCCGGCTGCGAACAGTTCGAGGTCTTCCAGAGCGTCGTCAACCCCGACAAACTGACGGTGCTCGAACGCTGGACCGATCAGGCGGCTTTGGATGTGCATGCCCAGTTGAACAGCACTCGTCCTCCGCTGCTGCCCGAGCTGCGCGCGGGTAGAGGTGAGCGCGAAGATTATGAGTATAACCGGACCCGCTAGCCCCTGTCTGAACAGAGGGCCTCGATCGATTCCGTGAAATCGCCGGGGATAACGGGGTTGAAATCGGCAAGCAATGAGTGGGCGGGAGTGCGGCAATTCCTGTTTGCGATCTGAGTAACGCGGCTTGAAAGGGCCGCGTCTAAGATCCTAATTGTGAAACCGCAGTCTTTTCGAGTCTCCACAGTTCCAGAAGGCATGCCCGCAGCACCCGCCTTGGTTGCACAACGCCTGCGCTGTGAACGATTCGCGCCAAACTCGACGGCGGTCCCCAATGGTTAAAATTGCGCTTCTGGAATATCGCCACGGTTCGGACGCCTAACGCACAGGCCAGATGCATGGGGCCGCTGTCGCACGCAACGAATAACTTGCAGGTCGAGACCAAAGCGGCAAAGAGTCTCAGGGATTTTTCATAGATGACCGGGACCTGCCCGCTGAGCGCCCGCCTGAAATAGTCCCTCAGATCTTCCTCTTCCGGTCCTACGAAAATCAGCACTTTGATCCCGCGCCCGCGAAGATCTTTAATGAGTTCTACAAAATTGTCCTTTGGCCATCTCTTGCTCTTTTGTACTCTACCGCCTAAAAATACGCCGACATCGGGAGTGTTGCCTCCGAACACACTGGCAGTTTTTCTCAACGCCTCTTCTCTTTCTGAGGCAGATAGCACCATCTTGGGCGCAAGAGGACTTCCACTCAGCCCCATAGACGATGCCAGTGCCGAAGACATCTCGTATTTGTTTTTTGTCTTTGGCTTAGGGAGCCTAACGTCAAACCAGCGGTCCCTTTTGCCTTGCATGCCGACCCGGCAGCGAGAGCCTGATAAGCCGACGATCCACGCCCCCATAGCCGATTGCGAACCGCTCAGTTCGACGGCGAGATCATAGCCGACGGCGCGAATATCTCTTATTAACGTAAAGTAAGCCCACGAAGCATTCGGAAACCGGCGGGTGACCTGGTAATGCCGGTTGATCGGAAGATCCCTAAAGAGAACGCTTGACATTGGGCTTCCGACGAAATCGATCCTGGCATTTGGAAAATTCTGGCGGAAGAGAAAGATGAGGGGAGTGGCAAGGATTGAGTTGCCCATCCGAAATGAGGGCCGGACGAGCAGTATCTTCTCAATCTTCTCTTTTGCCAGCCCCGCTGTTTCGTTCATTGGCTATCAATCTTTTATTTTACCAAGATCAGTAATACGACTGCTGCTTTTCGCAAGGGAGTCTTCCTTAGGGGCGCTCCATTCGACGAAAAATTAGGATTTGCTCGCGCCAAGACGCCAAGAGCGCCAAGTGACGGTCCAAGGTCCGTCATTCCGAGCGAACGCGAGAGATCTGAGTAGATCTGTCCCTTCGGTCGAAACAAGGATTTCTCCCGGAGCCCTGAGCATAGTCGAATGGGTCGAAATGACAACGCACGCCTTTGCGTCTTTGCGCGAGATAGTCTGAGAGGTTGTGAAAAAATTGAAAAACGTCAAGTTCCGCAAATTTCGCCTCAACAAAATCAAATAGTTGCGGCTGCTCATTTTCGCAGAATTCGATTAATTCACAAACTCTGACTTTTGGTTGCGGCGTAGCCCGTTACGTCCTTCGTAGTTACGAAAAAAATGTCCAACCATCAAGTCAGCAGAGCTACCGGGAAACTCTGAAAGACCGCCGACAACGGCAAAACTTTTTTTTGTTCCGAAGCGGTCGTTTCCAGCTCTTCACCGGTCAATACGTCGGACCAGCGCTCCGGCGCGTCGTCCGGCAACATGAGAGCGCTCTCTTGCCAGGCGTCCCCAGAAGGAAAGGTTTGGGGGTTGATCAGCTTTGCGGCCAGGCGGGGAATTACAACAACGGCCCTGGCAGTGCCGTTTCGCCGTTCGAATGCGTAGACGTTCTGCGCGGCCGGTCCCGAGGCGCGCAGCGGTACATAGCGGCCGTTGTTAAACAGGTCTCTGTGTTCTCGGCGCAAGTGCAGTGTCTTGTAGGTCAGGTAGAGTTTTATCCTGCCATCCTGCCAGCGCTCGAGTAGATCCTTCAGCAAACCGGCCCGGTCCTCCGACTCGCATCCCTTCAGTTCCTCGAGAACTTTGATTCTCTGTCTGTAGTCTACGGTGCGGCGATTATCCGGATCGACAAAACTGAGATCCCAAAGTTCAGTGCCCTGATAAAAGTCCGGGACTCCGGGAGCGGCCATTTTGACAAGCGTTTGCGAAAGGGAATTGAGCATGCCGTAAAAAGCGACTTTGTTCACTAAAGACGCAAGCTCGTTCAGAAACTGGTTTCCTTCGACGGGTTTCAAAATCTCCTCGATAAACGCCGTAAAGGCCTCCTCATACGCCAGGTCCGGTTTTAGCCATTCGGTATGAACCTTGGCCTCCCGTACCGCCTTGACGATGTACGACTTTAAACGCTCAAGAAAATCGGCTCCGTCGTCCCCTTGCAGGGGAAACGCGCCGGCCAGGGTCTGGTAGAGAAAGTACTCGTCGTTTCTATCGGGCATCTCCCGGCCCCGTAGAGTGGTTTTCTTGCCGCGGTTCATGCGGCTCCAGGCTCTGATACTGCTTTCCCATTCTTCGGGTATCTCCGAGAGGACGTTGATTCTCGCCCTTGCATCCTCGCCTCGCTTCGTATCGTGAGTGGCCGTGGCGTTCATGGCGTAGGGCCAGCGTTCGCTCCGCTGCAGGTTGAACCGATGGAACTCATCCACTGACACCCCGAACCTATCCGGATTACCGCCGACATTGTTCAGGGACAACAATCTGTTATAAACATAAAGAGTCGTGTCCTCGAAACCCTTGGCCATCAGAGGCCCCGTGAGCTGCTGGAAGCGCATGACGAAGTGAGTCCATTCTCGTTTCTCTTCGGGAGTCTGATTGCCGGCCTCGAGAAGAAGGAATCGTCGGATGAAATTCAGCTCGAGGAGGAGACCGGGATTGACTTCTTTGGCTCTTCGGATCGCTTCCTGGAGGCGCGACCGATCTTCAGCGCTAAAGACTTCATCGTTGACGTAACTTCGGTAGACCGGAAAAAACGTCAGCGCTTCGACCAGGGCTCTCCTGAGACCATAGAGCGTCACATCGGCTGCGTGCCGGTCGCGACTGGAGATTCGCTTCAGAAGGTGCGCGAGACCATCGACGTCTCCGGCCATGTATTTGCCGATGATCAGTCGCTTTTTTTCGCTCCTCAGGTCGCCGCACGAAGTCTGCAGGCCCGTGAAGCGACTATAGATCTGGCTGAATTTTCTTTCGTTCCGGCGCGCGCAAAAGATGCCGTTTACATAGTTTAAAAAATCGTAACCGGTAGTTCCCTGGACCGGCCATTCGGCCGGTAGATTTTCATCCAGATCGAGAATTTTCTCGACGGTCAGATAGATGTCCCCCAGTTCTTGCCTGATTCTGTTGAGGTAGTTGAGCGGATCGTAAAGCCCATCGATGTGGTCGATTCGGAGACCGGTGAATTTTTCCGCCCGCGCCAGCTTGAAGATCAGCGCGTGGGTGTGGCGGAAAACTTTTTCCTCCTCCACCCTGAGCGAGATCAGCTCGTTGATGTTAAAGAACCTCCTATAGTTGAGCTCTTCGGCCGCCACTTTCCAAAACGACAGACGGTATAGCTGTTCGCCGAGAAGCTGGTCGAGACGGTTGAAGCTTGCCGCATCTCCTTTCGTGCCGTTGAACTTCGCGAGGTTGGCATCGATAGAATCCCTGATCTCCCGGCTCGTAGAGTACAGTTCCCACAACATGCTCTTGACGAACGTGATCTGGTCGAGCCTCTCCGTCGTCTCCTCTTTCGGCGGCAGATTCTTGAGCACGTAAAGCACGCCTAGAAACTTGATGAAGTCCGGATGGCGGGCGCCGAGTTTTCTTTTGAGCGCGCCCAGGCCGTTACCGAACACGGCGCCGTAGGACTCTACGTGGAGGGGAAGCCTCAAAGAGTAATAGTTCAAGCTGAGACCGTTTTGGTCGTACTGGAGCTTGATCTCGCCGTTCTCGAGGCATTCGCCGTAGAATCCGCCGAGAAACGGCGCAAGGACTTTCGCCCTTATGCTTTCATTCGGATGATTCCAGTCGATATCGAAGTAATCGCAGAACGGAGAGCCCTGGCCGCTTTCCAGCACATCCATGAGCATCTGATTTCGGCCATCGTAAGCCATATGATTGGGCACGATGTCCTGCAGCCATCCCATGCCGCGACGGCGCGCTTCCTCCACCAGCGATTCGAAATCTTCGGCGGTTCCTAATTCGGGATTCAGTCTGTTGGGGTCGACGACGTCGTAACCGTGCAGGCTCCCCGGTCTGGCGTAAAAGATCGGCGAGGCATACAAATCGGTGATGCCGAGATCGTGCAAATAAGACACGATGTTTTTGGCGTCGGAGAAGCCGAACTCAGGAGTAAACTGCAGGCGGTAGGTCGCGCCGGGAACGCTCATTGAGGTCTCTGCTCGAGCCCGTTGCGGAAAGGGCGACGCGTGTGCGCGGCCTTGATCTCGTCTTCGTCGCCCGCGTGATGCCGCGGTAATCGAAGCAGTGCCAAAGAGCGGGCCTCCAGTTCGTACGCATCGCCCCCGTGCCTCGACCGCCCCTGTTTCATCGAGGGCCGGCTCGTATCCAGAACCACTTGCCAGCGGACTTTACGGCGGTGCGCCGGCAGAACGAAGGACATTCGTTCGTGGTGCGCATTCAAAAGAATGAGCAAAGTGTCGTCGACAATCCGGTTACCGCGGCGGTCGACCTCCCCGATGGCGTCACCGGCCAGCCGGAGGCCCAGACTACGGGCGGACGGATTGTTCCAGTCCTCATCGGTCATTTCTTTGCCGTCGGGGCGGAACCAGGCGACGTCTTTGACCTCCGAGCCGCGAATCGTTCGTCCCTGGAAGAAGTTCCGGCGGCGCAGCACCGGATGCTGGTGGAAAAGACGGGTCAGTTGTTTGGTAAATTCCAGCAGCTCGCGCTTCGCTCGATCCAGATTCCAGTCCAACCAGGAGATCTCGTTGTCCTGGCAATAGGCGTTGTTGTTGCCTCCTTGCGTGCGGCCGGCCTCATCGCCCGCGAGCAGCATCGCCACGCCCTGAGAGAGAAGAAGAGTAGCCAAGAAATTCCGCTTCTGGCGCTCGCGGAGCTCCAACACCGCCGGGTCATCAGTGGGCCCCTCGGCGCCACAGTTCCAGCTGATATTGTCGTTGTGTCCATCCCGATTTTCCTCTCCGTTGGCCTCGTTATGCTTTTCGTTGTAGCTGACCAAATCGTGCAGAGTGAAGCCGTCATGGGCCGTGACGAAGTTGATGCTCGCGTAGGGTAGCCGGCCGTTCTGAGCGTATAGGTCGCTCGATCCGGTCAAACGATAGCCAAGCCCTCTCACTTGCCCACCGTCGCCTTTCCAAAAACGTTTTACGGTGTCGCGATACTCGGCGTTCCATTCCGCCCACAGCACCGGGAAGTTGCCCACCTGATATCCTCCCGGCCCGAGGTCCCAGGGCTCGGCGATTAGCTTTACTTGTGAAATGACCGGATCTTGATGAATGATATCGAAGAAAGCCCCCAGCCGATCTACATCGTGAAGCTCTCGAGCCAGTGTCGATGCCAGGTCAAAGCGGAATCCGTCCACGTGCATGTCCACAACCCAGTAACGCAAGCTGTCCATGACAAGCTGAAGCACTCTCGGGTGCGTCATGTCCAAGGTGTTGCCGCAGCCGGTATAGTCCATGTAGTAGCGCGGATCGTCCGGCACGAGGCGGTAGTACGCGGCATTGTCGAGGCCGCGGAAGCAGAGCGTCGGTCCAAGGTGATTTCCTTCGGCGGTATGGTTGTAAACGACGTCGAGGATGATCTCGATGCCTTCGCGGTGGAGCGCCTTGACCATGGTTTTGAATTCCGCCACCTGTTGCCCGAGAACTCCGCTGCTTGCATAGCGCGCGTCCGGCGCAAGAAAACCGATGGTGTTATATCCCCAATAATTGGTGAGTCCTCGATCAACCAGATGCTTATCGGCGACAAAATGGTGCACTGGCATCAGCTCGACTGCGGTCACCCCGAGGGAGTGCAGATGGTCGAGAGATGCCGGATGGGCCAGACCGGCGTACGTCCCGCGCAACTTTTCCGGCACCTGTGGATGGCGCGCAGTGAAGCCCTTGACGTGCAGCTCGTAGATTAATGTTTCATGCCATGGAATGCGGGGCGGCGAGTCGTCACCCCAACTAAAAGCCGGATCGACAACGACACACTTTGGGTTTTCCACCGCGCTGTCTCGGTCATCCTTCGACAGATCGGCTTCCGGGCTCCCGACGGTGTAGCCAAAAAGTGCGTCACTCCAGTGAAATGTTCCGCCGATAGCTTTAGCATAGGGATCGAGCAAGAGCTTGGCCGGGTTGAACCGGTGGCCCTGTTTAGGCTCGTAGAGCCCGTGGACTCGGTAACCATATAACTGTCCGGGACGCGCCTCCGGCAGGTAGACATGCCAGACCTGATCGGACTGCTCGCGAATCGGAAGTCGCTTCTCGCTTCCTTCGGGATCAAACAGGCACAACTCGACGCCCGTTGCGTTCTCGGAAAACAGTGAAAAGTTCACCCCCGCGCCATCCCAAGTAGCGCCGAGGGGATATGGTTTTCCCGGCCATACTTTCATGGGGTTCTCCTGATAATGTTTAGCGGCGCCGGTGTTATGAGATCGCTCCGTGTCAAGGATCTATGACTATTTCCACAGCCGTTGTGGTTCGACGCGCTCACCACGAACGGCGTTTTCCCAATCCGTTCGCACTGAGCGCGTCGAAGTGTGAACGGACGAGACATTTCTGAATCAAGTCCCGAGCGCCCCTACCGCTTGAAAAAAACCGCCCCCAGCGGAGGCAAGTTCAAGGTGAGAGAGTACGACCGGCCGTGGACGGAAATCGGCACCGCCTCGACTCCGCCCATATTTCCCTGGCCGCTGCCGCCGTAGATCGCCGCATCGCTATTCAACATTTCTCTCCAGAATCCAGCGCCCGGAGCGCCAACCCGGTAGTTGACGCGAGGGACCGGAGTAAAGTTACACGCTATCAAAACAACATCATTTGTCGATTTCCCCTTACGAATCAGAGAAAACACGCTCGAATCGGCGTCATTGCAGTCGATCCATTCAAAGCCGGCCGGATCGCAGTCAAGCTCGTGCAGCGCGGGTTCGCTTCGGTAAAGACGGTTGAGATCCTCAACCCATTTCAGCAGTCCCGAGTGAAGAGGCCTGTCAAGTAACCCCCAATCGAGACTCCAGTCGTGCGCCCACTCGCTCCACTGGCCGAATTCCGCGCCCATGAACAGAAGCTTTTTTGCCGGCTGGGCGTACATGTAGGCGAACATCAAGCGAAGGTTGGCAAACTTCTGCCAGTCGTCGCCGGGCATCTTGCCGATCAGCGAACCCTTGCCGTATACGACCTCGTCGTGTGAAAGCGGCAGGACGAAATTCTCGTGAAATGCGTAAATCATCCGGAACGTCAGCTTGTCGTGATGGTAGCGGCGGTAGATTGGATCTTGGCTCATGTAGGCCAGAGTGTCATGCATCCAACCCATGTCCCACTTGAGACCGAAGCCGAGCCCGCCGAGATGCGCCGGCCGGGAAACCATCGGCCAGGCGGTGGACTCTTCGGCTATGGTTTGCACGTCGGGATAGTGCCCGTAGACCTCCGCATTCATGCGGCGCAGAAATTCAATGGCTTCGATATTTTCGCGCCCGCCATACCTGTTGGGAATCCACTCGCCCTCTTTGCGCCCATAATCGAGATAAAGCATCGATGCCACGGCGTCGACACGCAGACCGTCTACGTGATACCGGTCGAGCCAGAAGAGCGCGTTGCTGATTAAAAAACTCTGCACCTCTTTGCGTCCATAGTTGAAGATGAAGCTGTTCCACTCCGGGTGATAGCCTTGGCGCGGATCGGCATGCTCGTACAGATGGGTGCCGTCAAAAAAACCGAGGCCATGCTCGTCGCTGGGAAAATGGGACGGCACCCAATCGAGGATGATGCCGATGCCGCGTTGATGAAGCACGTCGATCAGGTACATGAAATCCTGCGGCGTGCCGTAATTGCCGGACGGCGCGAAATAGCCGGTGATCTGATAGCCCCAGGAGCCGAAAAAAGGATGGTCCATGATCGGAAGAAACTCGACGTGCGTGTAACCGAGCCTCTGCAAATAGTCCGCCAACTGCGACGCCAGCTCGCGATACGAGTACGAGCGGTGTCCTTCTTCAGCCAGGCGCCGCCATGAGCCGATGTGCATCTCGTAGATCGCCATCGGCTTATCGAGCCCGCTCCGTTGATGGCGCGTTGCCATCCAGTCTTGATCGCTCCAGGCGTAATCGAGATTCCAAACGATAGATGCCGTTTTCGGAGGTATTTCGTTGAAGAAAGAAAAAGGATCGGCTTTATCGACGCGGTAGCCGCTGCGCGAAATGATGTGATACTTGTACAAAGTCCCAACTTCGAGGCCGGGGAAGAAACCCTCCCAAATGCCGGATTGAGCTTTCGAGTACAGCCGGTGACTTCGTTTGTCCCAGCCGTTGAAGGCCCCCATGATGAAGACCTCTTCGGCGTTCGGCGCCCAAACAGCAAAATAAGTTCCGCTGGCTTCTCCTTGTCGCGCCACATGGGCGCCGAGCTTGTTATAAAGCCTGAAGTGACTTCCTTCGTTGAAGAGATAAAGGTCATGGTCGGTGAGCAAGCTGAGTGACTGTTGTGTATGCATTCTGAGCGGCTCCCCTCTTTTCTTCCGGTATCTGTCTACGGCCCGGAGGATCTCGACCGACGGCTCCATCCCGCGCATCTCTTCCAATCGGAAGCGCGCGCGGCGCTGCCAGTTTGGTCTCTCCTGCCACGTGCCTGGAACGTTTTGCGGCAAAAGTTCCAGCCAGAGATCTTCCAAGTTTATCAAGACGAGATCGGCGGCTCCAGCCGAGAGGTGACAAAGCCAGGCCTTAAGCACCGCCGCCGGTTCGGGCGCTTCTCCGTTGAGCCAGCCGCGGCTCCTGAAGTAGTCAATAAGGGCTTCTCGTTGGATGGCTCGGGTTTGGTGCTCCGCAGTTTTCTCGGCATTGCTAAGCAGTCCCAATTCGAGCCGGTCCTCGATGTCAGTTCCACTCCAGAACCCGGCAAACGTCGGCGTGTCATGGGTATTGAGGCTGGCGACGGTTCCGGATGGCGCGTCGTTGAGTATGCTTTGCTCAGTCGTGGCAACATCGAATTGCCCGACGTACATGCTATAGATCTTGCGCTCCGCCAGGGCCGTGTTGACGTAGGGCGGTACGGTGCCGAGATTTTCCCCGACGATTCGGGTTTGGTGCTGGTGAGATTCGAGGTTGAGAATCGCGTAAAACTCCCCGGCCGGATACCGTACGAACACGCCGTCGGCGGGCGCGCAGCCTTCAGGGACCCAGTAAAGCCGGTGAAGCCCAATGACATGATCGATCCGGAGCATCCCGGAATAGCGCAAGTGGTGGCGTAGACTGTCGATGTAATAGCGGTAGCCTTGCCGGCGGAGTCCTTCCGGATGAAGCGGCGGAAAACCCCAGTTCTGACCTTTGGTGTAAAAGAGGTCGGGCGGAGCGCCGCCGCTTGCCTCTAATGCAAAAACCGAACGCTCGCGCCAGACATCGTAGCCATCCCGGTTCACTCCTAATGGAAAGTCGAGGTACAGCGCTGGCCCGCCTCCTTTGGTTGTTTCCCCCAACATCCGCATCTGCTCGTTGGCTTGCCACTGTATATATAAATGGTATTGCTTGGCGGTTTCATCGTAATCGCCGCAGGCCAAGGTTCCGTTCCGACCGGCGTCACGCCATTGTTGCCAGGGCACGCGTTCACCTTCATTTTTCGCGCGGAAAGCGGCGTAATCTTCGACCCGGGGATGGCTTTCGACGAATCTCTGAAAACTCGCTCTACGCTCTGAGTTTTGCTTCCAAAAACAGCGTGCCAGTTCTTCGAGCACCATGCGCTTCAACGCCATCACTCGCCGGTAGTCAATTAATGAGGCGGCGCGCAATCTTTCGAGTTCGGCTCGAAAACCCGTTGAATCGACCATGGTTCTCGCTACGGGACAGCGCTCGAGTTCCGCAATACGCGTCACGTCCAGATACAGCTCGTTCCAAAAAAGGCGGCTTACCGGGGCATACGGACTTGGATTAAAGGGCTCATCCAGGAAGCCGGCGAGCAACGGGAGGGTTCCCACCATGTCCCCGCCGAACTCATTCACCCAGCCGGCAAAGTTTTCCAGATCCGAGAGATCGCCTACCCCCCAGCTTTGCGCCGATGTCAGGGCATACACGGGAGCGAAGATGCCCCAGCCATCGGCTTCCGGCCCTGTGTAGGCGTGGCGGGGGCAGGAAAAAAGATGAGCTTGCAGTCTAGGTTCGCCAAGCTGGATACGGAGGCGGTGGTAGCCGTGCGGCAACTTCTCGCCAATGATCAAGCGCCGGGCGACATATCGGACCCCTTCGATCTCCCTTTCGGCTTCAACCCCTGCGCTGACGCAGCGCCCTTCGAAGCGATCACCGCTATCGAGGATGACCCGATAAGTGGCCGGTCGGTCGGCCAGCCGAATCGGGACTCGAAGCTTCACTGTAAGCGGCCCGTTATCCCACGCGACCAGCACCGGATCGATACTGCGTTGCCATAACTCCTGGCGGCGCTGGCGCAATGCGCCCTGGACGTCATCGAAGGATTGGACGGGCGCTCCGAGCATTCGAAGCACACTCAGGACTCCCTCGGCGGATGATTCCTTTAACTTGCCGGAGGCATCGCAATAACTCGTTTGCACCTGGTACAGACGCGCTAACGCGTGCAAAAGATCCTTCTGCGCTGCTCTTAGCATGGCGTTTCTCAGGCCGCGTTCAGCAGCTCTAGAATTCCCTCGATCGGGACGCTCAGCCAGTCCGGCCGGTTGTTCAGTTCATATCCCAACTCGTAAACGGATTTCTCAAGAAGAAGAACGTCCAGCATAAGGGCGAGCTCTTCCCGTGAGTTCGGCAGGAAAAAAGCCTGCGGCGTTGCTTCAAAATAGCCTTTCAAAAAGCTCACCGAAACCCAGAGATTCCAAAACCGCGCCCAAGGCCTCAGGAGATCGGCGTCTTCGGGGCGCACCTCGCCGCTCTTGAGTTTGGCGATCGCGGCGTAATTGAACGAGCGCAGCATCCCGGCGACGTCCCGCAGGGTCGAGCGCTTGAGCCGCCGCTCGCCGATCGGGCGGGCGGGCTCTCCTTCGAAGTCTATGATAACAAAATCTTTGCCCGTGAAGAGCACCTGGCCGAGATGATAATCGCCGTGACAACGAATTCGCATCCCGGTGATTCTTCGCTCCATGACGTGATGAAAACGGTTGAGAATCTCGTTTTTCAGCTGTAGAAGCTTTTCAGCGCCCGAGCGAGTCTCTTCGGGGAGATCTTTTAATCTCTTTTGCAAAAGGCCGAAGGCCTGCTCGGTGAGCGTGCGCAAGTTCTGGTACAGCGAGCGCCGGTAGAGGGCCGTGAACGGCTCGGGAGCCAGGGACGGATCCTTTCCGCCGGATGATAAAGCCAAGTGCATCTCGCCGGTTCGTTGTCCCAGCAAGGCAGCCGAGGAAAGGTAGCCGCCGATGAATTCGCGCGCCACCGGCAGGATTTCTTTTTCCACGAGCTGGAGCAGCGGCTCCTCGGGAAGGGCGGGGCTTTGCGCGTCTTTCGGCATCGTGAGGATTTTCTCGAAATAGTCATCGAGGCTATCCAAAGTATAGCGCCACGCGTCACATTCGTGCGCGACCAGACCCTGGAGAATTCCCAAAGTCGCGGGTTCACCCCGGCCCTTGCGGAATTCCAAAAAACCCGCGAGCGGGGGAATATGCTGGAAAGAAGTCTTTTCCGTGATAAACCTGCCGATCTCTACCTCCGGGTTGACGCCCTCGGTGACGCGCCGGAACATCTTCAGAATCAGGCGATCGCCGTATGTGACGGACGTATTGCTTTGCTCGCGTTTCATAACCGAGGGTTCCAAACTAGCTTCACTTGAACCGCGGACGTCCCGGAAGGCCGCCGTGGTCAAAACGTGCAGTTCGGCGGCGGCTCCTTTAAAGCGTCGCCCGCGCGAAAACGACTCGAGCAAGGCGGCGCAAAATTTTGCATCGTAGAGACAATCATAAAGGATCCCGTCGGTTGACTGGCCGTCGGTTTTGACTCTCAGCTGCGCAATGACAGCCTGCGGATAGGCCTGCCGTATTTGCATCCCGTAATCCCCTCCGGCGAATGCCAGAGGCAGGAAGTAGGTCTCCAGGGCGCCGCCGAGATATTGAACTTCCCAGGTGTTGAAGGTGGCCTTCATACCGTCGATGGATACCGGAATGACATCGACGCTTTTCACCGCGCGAATCTGGCGCGCCTTGCCGCCGAACCAGCGGCAGGTCGGCAGGTAAGCGGCAAGGCCCTTCTCGAGCGCGGCTCTGCTGGCGCGCTGGAGAATGTTATCCCAAGACCGCGAGACCTCCAGGACCGGCGGATTAAATTCGGCTGCCGCAACCTGTACCGCAGAGCTGCGGGGTGGATCGAGTCTGAACCAGTAAAAGCTGTGCGGACCGAGGGTTATGAAATAAGGAAGCTCGCCGATGGGAGGAAAGCGAGTCTGGCCGAACAACTCGACCGGCACCATTCCATTGAAAGCCGAAAGATCGATTTCGGCGAAATGCACGAAGCGCGAAAGGTTCGCTACGACCAATATGATTTCATCCTGATAGCGGCGGATAAAAACGAGCACCTGGCGATTTTCGGGAAGCAAGAACTCTACCGTTCCCCGTCCGAAAGCGTGGTTGTTTTTGCATAACACGATGAGCCGCTTCATCCACCAGAAAAACGAATGCGGGTTTTGCTGCTGCGCTTCGACGTTGACGGTCTCATAGTGATGTTCCGCATCAATAATCACGGGCAGATAGAGCCGCTGGGGGTTGGCGCGGGAAAAACCGGCGTTGCGGTCGGCGCTCCACTGCATCGGAGTGCGCACTCCGTTCCGATCGCCCAGGTAAATGTTGTCGCCCATGCCGATCTCATCGCCGTAATAGATCACGGGCGTTCCGAGCAGCGAGAACAGCAAGCTGTTAAGCAGCTCCATCTTTCTGCGGTTGTTTCCTAGAAGCGGGGCCAGGCGTCGACGGATGCCGAGATTGATGCGCGCGCGGGGATCGGTGGCGTAGACCCTGTACATGTAATCCCGGTCCTCATCGGTCACCATCTCCAGAGTCAACTCGTCATGGTTGCGCAGAAACATCGCCCACTGGCAGAGGTCGGGTATGGCCGGGGTCTGATCGAGAATGTCGATAATCGGGAAGCGGTCTTCCAAATGGATGGCCATGAAAAGACGCGGCATGACCGGGAAATGAAACGCCATATGGCACTCATCGCCCGAACCTAAATACGCAACCGCGTCCTCCGGCCACTGGTTTGCCTCTGCCAACAGCATGCGGTTTCGATACTTGCTGTCGACGTGTTTGCGCAGCTCTTTGAGGAAAGCGTGCGTTTCCGGAAGGTTTTCGCAATCTGTTCCTTCACGCTCATAGAGATAGGGCACGGCATCCAGCCGCAATCCGTCAACGCCCATGTCGAGCCAGAAGTCGAGGACATTGAATAAGGCCTGTCGAACCTCCGGGTTGTCGAAGTTGAGATCCGGCTGGTGCGAATAGAAACGGTGCCAATAATAAGCCTTGGCGTCCGGGTCCCACGACCAATTGGACTGCTCGAAATCTTTAAAGATAATTCGTGCATCGAGGTATTTTTCCGGAGTGTCGCTCCAGACGTAAAAATCGCGCGCGATAGAACCGGGCTTGGCTTCTCGTGACCGTCGAAACCACGGATGCTGGGCCGAAGTATGATTGATGACCAGCTCGGTGATAACCCGTATCCCGCGCCGATGCGCTTCGCGGAGAAAAATTTTGAAATCTTGCAAGGTGCCGTAATCAGCATGGATACCGGTATAATCGGCGATGTCATAGCCGTCGTCGAGCAGCGGCGAGGGATAGAATGGCAGCAGCCAGATCGCCGTAACCCCCAGATCCTGCAGGTAATCGAGTTTTTCGGTCAGTCCCTGAAAGTCCCCGATTCCGTCGCCGTTGCCGTCGCTGAACGCGCGCACGTGCAGTTCATAGATAACCGCGTGTTTGTACCATTGCGGGTCGTTCTCCAGGGCAAAGCGCTCCGGTGTATCCGTCTTTCTGCTCATCGTGTTCGACCCCTACATGAAATAGTCGAAATCCTGTTCCCGCCGCACACGATGGCGCACGCGAAAGATGTGGGCGGGCACGGCGCGCGGATCGAGCTGTACGTAGTTTCGCGAGCCGTGCCACAGATAGCGCGCGCCGGTGAGGAGATCGTGCACTTGAAACGGCTGGTCCGGATCGAGTCTCAGCTCTCCAAGCGGCAACTCCACCCATCCGGCTTGCGTATGGTGCGGATCGAGATTGACGGTTACGAGAATGGTATTGCTGCCGTCATCCGTCGCTTTGCTGAAGCAAATCAGTTCTTTGTTGTCGATGGAGTGGAAGCGGAGGTTACGATCGTTTTGCAGCGCCGGATTTTCCTTTCGGATGCGGTTCACCTGCGCGATCAGTTCTCGCAGACTCTCAGGTCTGTCCAGCTCCCAGTGCTTGAGCTCGTATTTCTCCGAATCGAAGTACTCTTCGCTTCCCGGCTCTCGCGCGACGTTCTCACACAGTTCATACGCGGGCCCATAAATGCCGTAGCTGGCGCCCAGAGTTGCGGCGAGGACCAGTCGTGTCATGAACGCAGGACGCCCGCCTAACTGGAGATACTCGGTCAAAATGTCGGGAGTGTTAGGCCACAAGCTGGGCCGGAAAAAATCCCGAACATCGGCTTGGGTGAGCTCAGTGAAATACTGGGTGAGCTCGGCCTGGGTGTTGCGCCAGGAGAAATAGGTGTAGGACTGGCTGAACCCCACCTTTGCCAGGCGGTACATCACCTTCGGACGGGTGAACGCTTCGGCAAGGAAGATCGTTTCGGGGTAGTCTTTCTTGATCTCGCCGATGACCCACTCCCAGAAGACAAACGGCTTCGTGTGAGGATTGTCGACGCGAAAGATGCGCACCCCATGTTCGATCCAGAACAGGAAGACACCTTTCAACTCTTCCCAAAGCTCCTGCCACTTATCGCTTTCGAAGTCGATGGGATAAATGTCCTGGTATTTTTTTGGCGGGTTTTCTGCGTACTGGATTGTTCCGTCGGGCCGTTTACGAAACCATTCCGGGTGCGCCGCCACATAAGGGTGGTCCGGAGTGCATTGAAACGCGATGTCCAGGGCGATTTCGATCCCGTACTCTTTGGCTTTCGCGACCAGTCGTTTGAAATCGTCCAGGGCGCCGAGTTGAGGGTGCACCGATTTGTGGCCGCCTTCGGCAGATCCGATTGCCCACGGGCTTCCGACGGCATCCGGTTCTGCGACCAGCGTGTTGTTCTTTCCTTTTCGAAATGAAACCCCGATGGGATGAATGGGCGGCAGATAAAGGACATCAAACCCCATTTCCGCAACATAGGGAAGACGCTGCTCGCAATCGCGCAGAGTGCCGTGTTCGCCGGGCCGCCCGCACGAGCGCGGAAACATCTCATACCAGGAACTGAAGCGAGCCTTATCACGGTCGACCGTGACTCGCAGCTCTTTGTCGTAAGTGACCGCCCAGCGCCGATCGGAATATCCGGCCATCAGATCGGCGAGCTCTGTGGATAGGGCCGTATGATTCGGGTCCGCCTGCGTTTTGCGCAGCCCCGCAACGAATTCCTCAAGTCGCTTGCGCTCAGACTCGCCGGCGCGTTTTGCCGCCTGGCCGACCAGCTCGGCTCCGGCTAGAAGATCAACGGCAACGTCCTGCTTCGCCGCTAATTTTTTTGCCAAGCTTTGCCGCCAAGATTCGAAGCGATCGACCCAGGCTCGAACCGTGTAGCGATATGTGCCGATTGCGGAAACTTCGAATTGTCCTTGCCAGCGATCGTTGACCAGCGGCTTCATGCGAGCTTCGATCCAGTCGGCGTTTTCATCTTTGCGGTAAAGAAGAACGGCGGATAGAGCATCGTGCCCATCGGCGAAAATATCCGCTTCCACGATCAAGCTTTCGCCAACGGCACGTTTGGCGGGAAACCGCCCGCCATCGATCTCCGGTTTGACGCCTTCAATGGTGACGCGCTTTCGGCCCTGATCGATTTCAAGCGTGAGGCGCTGTTTCGCCCGTTCGCGCTGCATTTTCACCCTTTCGTGACGGATCTCTGCTGATGTTAATCCTAATATTAAATGGTTTTTTACCTTTTTCGTAGAGGCGACAACCGCGCTTAGCGCGGCGCGGGCAGCGGTGAGAATATGTCCGCCTCGCCACAGCTCATCAGACGGCAGATCTCAAAGATTGACGATAGCGGGGCAACTAGCATGCCAGGCCGAGCGCGGGCGCTGCAACCATCATACATCCTCCATCGTATCATAGCTGCGAAAAACTCTAAGCCTTTGTCGCAGGAACGCAACACCGCTCCGCGAAAAACATAAAAACATCATGTACTTCACGCCGCGGAGCTAATCCACTCGTGGCACCCGCTTTGCGTCAAACACGCAGCCGGTACAGGCGATCAGAGAAAGGTGGTGAAAGCACGTGAACAGAAAAAGAGCTATGCAACATGTTAGATTGAAAGAGCGCAGAGACCAAATATTAACGACCCTGACCTACGTCGAAGGACAGAAAAGGGAAGTCGAGCAAAACATAGAGTGGAAAGACGCGACCAGCCAGCGCAGGCGCCGAAGCCTGCTAAACGAGTTGCACCACTGGTATTTGGCAGCCATCGACCAGGTCGAAAAGGCGTTGGCGCGGATCCCTGAAAATAGATATGGCTTTTGCCTCGCCTGTAATAGTCCCGTCGAGCCGGAATGGCTGGACGCTTGTCCTGAAACTGAGTTCTGCGCGACTTGCCACGGGGCCCGGGAAACACTCGCGTAAGTCCCAGTGCCGCGGCATCCGTTGTAGCGCTGTCGCTCCGTCGTGGGCGCATCATCTGAACTGCTGATGTCCGTCTAGGAATCAATCCGGTTGTTTAGGGGTGGCGACTTGTCAGCACCTTCGAGATTCGAGCAATCGGCATCCCGACGGTGCTTGATTTCGTATTTGTCCCTCTTGCCGTCTAAGCGCTGCTTATGGGAACAACTCTCAACCCTTTTTCGCCCATCACCGTCGCAGAAATCATCGACATCGTTGTCGTCGCGGTCCTCCTATATACAGTGATAGTTTGGGCTCGACGGACGCGAGCCGCCTTCATTATACGGGGAATCGTGATCCTGGGCGGTATTTATATCATCGCCAGGCAGCTGGAGCTCCAGATGACAGCGTGGATTTTTCAGGGATTTTTTGCCGTCTTTCTGGTTCTGATCGTGGTCATCTTTCAGGAAGAGATCAGGCAGATGTTCGAGAGGATTGCGGTATGGAGCCTGACCCATAGTCGAACCCCGGCCCTGGGCTCGACTACGGTGAACGTCCTGGTGCGCGCAATTGTTGATTTCACAAAGGAGCATACTGGAGCTCTCATCGTTATCCGGGGCAACGATCCATTGGAACGACATCTCACAGGGGGAATCGCGCTGGACGGAAATTTGAGCGAACCACTGCTGAAGAGCCTTTTCGATCCCAGCTCACCCGGACACGACGGAGCCGTCGTTGTGGAGAACAACCAGATAAGCCGTTTCGCAGTACACCTGCCCCTCTCCAGGAACACGGGACAACTCGCTCCAATGGGGACACGCCACAGGGCGGCCTTGGGCTTGGCAGAGCTGACAGACGCGCTATGCATAGCAATTTCTGAAGAACGCGGCATCGTCTCGGTCGCCAGGGACAGCCGGATGAAAGAGGTTGAGAATTTCCAAGAGATCCAAACCACCATTCAGAAGTTTCTGAACGACAAATTCCCAACGGAAGAGCCTGGAACCGGAAGAACCGCATGGCTCAGTTTTTTCCGCAAGAACTGGATGGCCAAGGCTGTTGCAGTTTCTCTCGCCGTCGGGTTCTGGTACGTGTTCGTGCCGGGTTCGAAAATCGTTGCGGTCAGTTACGAGATTCCAGTCACCATACAGAATTTGCCATCGGATCTCCAGGTGGAAGAGGTGGAGCCGACGGCGGTGAGCGCCACGTTTACCGGGCCGCGCCGGGCTTTTTACCTTTTCGAGCCTCAGCGGCTTAGGGTCACCGTGGACGTTTCTCTGGCCGAGCTCGGCCGCCGGACGTTCAGCATCTCGGAGCAGAACATTCGCTACCCCGAGGATCTGACTCTGCAGCAGTTGAAACCTTCGACGGTGAGACTCTCAGTCAGGAAGATTCCGTCACCAAGCGACAGTAGTCGAGGCTAAGGGAGAATGTTAAGGCTCAGGCTGAGTTCGGAACCTCGAACCGCGAACTCTCTCAGCCTTAACTGCCCTACGTGTACTTCTTGCGTTTTGGCGGAGGATCGCCGATCGGCGGGCGATCTTTCGGATTCGGATCGTCCGGGTCCGACGGCGGGGGCTCTTTGACCGGTGGCTTTTTGCGCGGTGGTTTAATCGGCGGTTTCCTCAAGCGGCTGGGGGGTTCCCTTCGCGGAGTGGGTGGCCGCCGTCGCTCTAGCCGTAACGGAGGTTCAGCCCACGTGTTCACATTCTCACCAGGCCTAAGATTCCAGTGATGATCAAATAAATCGCCACAACATAGTTCAAAAGCCGTGGCATCACCAGTATCAGGACCCCGGCTATAAGCGCTACGAGCGGCTGCAGTACGACATCAAATGTCATTCGACCCTCCTGACGGAAATGGAGCGATGGAGTTAAACGGGCAAGTTTAGCAGCCTCCTAGCCCGGCCGGAAGGGCTCGCCCGCGAGGCTGTAACACAGTGTCGCTCATTCTCCATCGTCCATGAAAATGCGGGCTAGAGGAACGTTTTCAGCTCGACCCGATTGTCGCTTACGAGTTCACCCTCGACCCGGACATAGTCGCCTTCACGTAGCCTGCGAAACTGGTCTTCTGTCCTTTGGAGCGGGTTGTACGGAAGAAACACACGAGTAGTGCCACTGCCGAACCTCGGGCGAATCTCAAAATAGCCACGTTCCCGGTCCACTCGCTCAACCGTCCCCTCGATGGTTTGGGCGCCGGGCCTGTCGACTCTGGATGCTTCTCCAGCCGTCTGGGCTTGCTCGTGGACGCGAATCAGACTAGCGGCGTCGTAACCACGGTTGCCACTTTGAAGTTGGACAGTGACCTCATCGTCGCGACGTAGTGCGGTGGGCGGATAGTCGCGGCCCCTGATAATCACTCTCGTGTCCGGATTGTAATAGACCGTTCTCGTCCGACCTGCTGCGGTTCGGATATGCACTTCTCCGAGCCGTGGATCGACGTCATCGATCATTCCGGTAATTTCTGCGCGGTCGACACGGTTCCGGCGGCTTTCTGGTGCAACAGGGTCTCTGCCAACCAGAGCAATATTTTCACAAGCGCCGCCGATTAGGACCGCAGTGACCAACAAGAGTGGCCAAAAATACTTTTTCTTTTTCATGATGACCTCCCGCACTGTTGGTTTTCCATCGGCTTAGCGGATCGTTTCTTTTGTAGTGCCGTCGCACAACAATCTCCGGTTGGCGGGTTGGCACGCCAGATTCTCTGGACGATGATCTTGGGTGAGCCACGGCAACTGTAAAAGCAAGTGACATGCCAGCATGGGTTCAACCAGCCGGCCCAATGCTATCCAGGCCTACGAATTGATCCGGATTTTTCGCGACAAACACGATCGGCAGCATCGGGTCGTGCGGGCCGCACCAAATCTAAAACTCTCCGCCCCTGGCACGGGCATTGCGTAGGGATAAACCCTCTAGAAAATTAAAGATTTCCTATTGAATTTGCACCGGTTAAGCCGGACTCTTGTGAACAAAGAGTTTATATAAACAAGTAAAACAGCTGATCGTCTAAAAGGAAGTCGAGGAATTACGTCGTCATGAAATTGGCTTTTATTCGGCGCAAGGCCTGGATGGGGGCTCTGCTTTTGACCAGCGGCTTGATAGGAGCATGCGCTACAGGAATCATCCCCGCAACCGGGGAAAAGCGTTACTTAGGGTTTACATGGGAGCAAGAGCAGGAGATTGGCAAGCAGGCGCGCAAAGAGATCGCAGCAGCCTTCGGGATTTACCGGGATCCGGAACTCGAGAGCTATGTTGAAAGGGTAGGCCGGCGCGTACTCCAGGAAAGTCATTTGCGTCGCCCGGGGACTGACCAGCAATTCCGCGACACACCGATCACTTTTCAGATACTCGATAGCCCGAGCGTTAACGCGATGGCAATTCCTGGAGGGCACGTCTACGTCACACGGGGTATGCTCGCTCAACTGAAGAACGAGGACCAACTCGCTGTCGTATTGGGTCATGAGCTCGCCCATGTCACCGCCCGTCATGCAGCGCGCCAGGTGTGGCAGCAGCAGGTTGGCCAGGGGCTGCTTCTCGGCGGCGCCATTATCGGCCAAGCGTTAGGACTTCCCGCAGAGCAGCTTCTGAATCTGGGCGGCGCCGCGGCGCAGTTAATTTTTTTGCGCCACAGCCGCGAGGACGAGCTCGAGGCCGATCGGTTAGGCGTCGAATACAGCGGGCGAGCCGGCTACGATCCGCGTGAAGTAACAGGTTTCTTCCGCGCACTCGATCGCATGGGGGAAAAAGAGAGCGCGGCGCTGCCGAACTTTCTTATGACCCACCCGAATCCGGGCGACCGAATCGAGCGCATCAAGCAGCTCACCGCCGAGCTCAATCCGAACCGCCAACGCAGAGAAATAGTCCCTGCCGACTATTTCGAAGCGATCGAAGGCATCATACTCGGCGAAGATCCACGGCAAGGTTTCGTGGAGCAAGGTGTATTCTATCACCCCGAATTACGCTTTCGCTTTCCTGTTCCAAAAGCGTTCAAACTGGTAAATCAACCTACCCAGGTGATCATGATCGACAACCAACAGCGCGCGATCGTCGGGTTTCGCCTCAGCGCGGAGAAATCGGCGCAATCAGCAGCTTCCAAATTTGCTTCGCAGGGCGGAATACGGGTGCTGGAGAGCGGCAGAAGCCAATCAGAGGGTTTGCCGGGGGCCATCGTGGTGGCGGATGCGAAAGCCGAAAACAATCAAAACGTCAGGCTGATGGCTTACTTCGTTGAGCATGGCGGCCGGGTGTATCATTTCATTGCGTACACCGCGCCGCAGGCTTTCGGCTTATTCCGCAGCGAATTTCTAAGAACGATGCGCGGGTTCGGCGATCTGAAGGATCCCGAGATCCTACGACGACAGCCGGTGCGCCTGGAAGTGGAACGAGCGCCTCGCGCCGCTCCGTTCCGCGAACTGATACCTACGAAGCTTCCCCGCGACATGCGCCCCGAGGACTTGGCGATTTTGAACCAGGTTGATTTGAATGAAGAAATTCGTAGTGGAACCCTTCTCAAGATTCCCGGGAGATCTTAACGCGACCCCCCACCCCAACCCTCTCGCGAGGGAAGCGGTGAGGGATTAGTCGTTAGAGGCGTGAATACGCGAGATTTCTGTCGTAGCTGGCCCTCTAGAGCTCTCTTGCCCAGTCGTCAACCTGTCTTTCCGCCTCTTCCTTGGAAGTACCGTATTTCTGTTGAATTTTGCCGACGAGCTGGTCGCGTTTTCCTGCGGCAACATCAATCTCATCATCTGTGAGTTTGCCCCATTTTTCTTTGGCTTTTCCTTTGAACTGTTTCCACTGACCTGAAACTTGATCCCAATTCATGACTTTTACCTCCTGTTTTTAGTCGTTACCGGACGAATGAGCAAAGATCATGCCCTCCATATGTTAGCCAGATACCGCCCATCGTTCTGAATTAGCGGCGTTCGCGAGGGTTCGTGTCGCAGAGATGAATCACTCTGTCTCTAAAATGAGAATCCCGTTCAAACTGGAATAAGACACGTTGTTCATTTCGACGCGTGACTGCCGGGATTCTTCGGCCACACGCTGGGCTCGCCGGAGCTGCATGGCCAAGGTACTGCGAGTGATGGCCCAGAAGGGTGAGACCGGCAGGCCCGCCTCCCGAAGAGCGCGAGCTACATAATGATGACAGTGGTGGAAGAGATGATAAGCACGTCGAGAGGGATAAAAGTCCGACCGTCCTATGCTGGCAATCGGATTGGTATGTTCAAGTGTGGAGAGTAAATGCCTGCGAAGGGCCACTAGACCCTCACCGCTTAACGTGAATACAAACAGATCAGCGGGAGGTTGCGGCGTCCGGGACGCCCATAGCCGGTCGTATCCGGCGACCTCCACAGTGCCCGGAGTGGGCCAGAAGAGCGCGCGCACCATGCCGCTGATTCCCTGCTGTCCTTCCACGTACCACGCGCGCTCGGCGTATCCCCATTCTTCATAAAATCGTTCCACCTGCTTAGGGCTGTCGCCTGCGGGCGCCGCATTTTCCTTAGAGGTTAGAATGTTCAACTCCGGACTGATGTCGCGCGGAAAGCCGATCATACCGTGCCACGTGTCAAGCGAGACATAGACGCGATAGCTGGGTTCTCCGGCGGCGGGAGGCCAGAGACGGGATTGCGCGGCAGCGCAGCCGTTGATAACAAAAGCGATTGCAAACGAGAAAAGTATGCGGCGAGCGACCAGCACACCGGCAGTATAGCATTATCTGACTCGAGATCCTGCCGAGACTTCTGCCTTGCAGGGTAGTGTGCATGCAACGTATTAGGTTGCGTGCTGTTGCGCGGGAGCGGCCGCACTGCCCGAGCCGCGCGCGGCCGCCTCTTTTGCAAGCTGGGGCAAGATCTCCTGTTCGTAGAACCGGAAGAAGCCTTCCTGATCCGGTCCGACCTGATGTGCCCAGACGCGACTGAAGCCGGCCTCTTCATACTCGCGCAGCTTTTCGATGTGCCGGGCGGGATCCGGGCCGCAGACGACCTGTTGCGCCACATCTTCTTCTCTCAGCATCTTCGCCGCCTGCTCGAAGTGCGCCGGGACAGTGAGAATCTGCAACAGCTCGCCTTTGATTGCGACGATCGGCCAGCATTCGAACGCCGTGCGACGCGCCTGTTTCTCGTCCTCCGCCCAGCAGACGGTCATCTCAGCGAGGCAGGGCTTTCCTTGGCCTCCGGCTTGCTCGAATCGATCCTTGATCTTTTTGTCGGGCGCAGTGGCGCACAGCCCGTCGCCGATGCGCCCGGCGAGTTCGGCGGATTTCGGCCCGCTCGCCGCGATCAGGATCGGCGGCAGTTCGTCGGGCAATGTATAGACGCGCGCGTTCTCGACGGTGTAATAGCGGCCGCGGTGACTATGCTGGCCGCCTTGCCATAACAGTCGAATCACCTCAATGGCTTCCTGCAGCATCTCGCGGCGCACCGCGGATTGCGGCCAGTGCTCGCCCAGAATATGCTCGTTGAGGTTTTCGCCCGCACCGACACCGAACAAGAAACGGCCCGGCAGCATCGCCGCTGCGGTCGCCGCGGCCTGGGCGATGATCGCCGGGTGAATACGCATGGTCGGGCAGGTCACCGCCGTGCCGATCTTTATTCGCTTGGTAGCTTGCGCGAGAGCGCCAATGACACTCCAGACAAAACTCGACTGCCCTTGCCGGTCGATCCACGGGTGGTAATGGTCGGATGCCATCGCAAAGCTAAAGCCGATCTCTTCCGCTCGCTGCGCGCATTCGATCAATTCCTGCGGTGATTGCTCTTCAGCACATAGCTTATAGCCGATCTCTATCATTGGTAGTCTCCTTACTTCTGCGGCTTCTGCGTTGCGCAGCCCCGAAAAACGACACATGTAGAGTCGCTTGTTTCGCGTCGTTGCTGCGCCAAAGCCGTCTAAGTCCAAAGGCCCACGAGTGCCCGAGCTCAAAGCCTGGCGGGCTAAGCTGGGGTGGACTCAGCCATAAACTGGATCAGCAGATCATTGAAGGCCTCCGGCGTTTCCAAATTCGGGAGATGTCCCGCTTCAGAAATCGTATACGTCAAGGCACCGGGAATCCGCTCCCCGGTCAAAAGAGTCTCACCGGGAGACGTCAAGATGTCCTCCTTGCCGGAAATGCATAAAACCGGACAGTGAATGCGGCGGAGAAAACCTGCCGGTTCCGGTCGGGCAGCCACCGCCCGGAGCATGGCTGCGACGCCACTTGGCGTGTTTTCCCGAACCATCAGCCGCAGGAGATCCAGGAACTCCGGGTGGTCTCGCTGCGTGCTGCTCCCAAGCATCTTCGGCAAAAATTCGTCCGCAACAACCTCCACCCCGGCCAGCTCGGCCTCGGCTGCCAATTCATGGCGCCAGCGAACCGCCTCCGGGTCATCCGGCGCTATGCGGATGTTTGCCAGGAGCAATCCCTGAAGACGCGCGCCCAGCTCTTCGACAAGATGGAGCGCCACGTAACCGCCGACTGATACTCCGGCTAATGTTACGCGCTCGATTCCGAGCGTATTGATCGTGTTTAAGACCTCCCGAGCGTGATCGGCTAAAGAAACTTCTGTCGCAGACGCGGGAGTGAGGCCGAAACCGGTAAGGTCAGGCGCGATGAGCCGGTAGTGGCCGCTCAGCGCCTGAATCTGTGGTTCCCACATCCTGCTGTTCAGCGGGAAATCGTGGATTAACACGATTGCTTCGCCTTTTCCTGCATCGCGTATATAAAGAGGCCCTGTCCTCGCTCGCACGTTGCGCTCGTGTTTGCGGACCGGCTCTAGCCTACCTTGAGTATCGTTCGGCATGAAAATGGTCTCCCCGAATTGGAAAGTTCAATTCTGCTTGTTTGAGTATCTAATCCTTACAGTAAGAACCCGGCCAGCCCGCGGATTTCCGTCAGGCCCCGGCTGCGCGGCTTAGCCTCCCATTGATTCAGCCGCACAAACGAAAATGCTCGTTCATTCTGCTCCGCTCGTGCCATCAAGGCGTGCCTCCTTCGACTGTTACTCCTTCGGTTTCGGGTGTGGCGGTGTATCACTTCGATCTGCTCTTCAGTTGATCGAAAGGGAGCACGCTCTCTGTTCCGGTGAAAGCGACGCCCTGCTGGCAGCGGTCTGTGATCAGTCGACCCTCTCTTGAACGGCAAGGACGGAGGTCAGCGAACACATTACTCGATGCTCAAATTCCCCTTTTTTCTCTTTCCAGCTGGCACCGGCCGTTGGGGATCCTTCAACGAATTCGTACGAATCCACATCAAACGTGCTTTTGCCATCAGCGAAGGCGACCTCATGCCAACCGTCTGCGAGAAGTACGTATCGCACCTTTTCTGCATTGAGCTTTAGAGGCATCGTTTATTTCTCCCTATTCCCTAAGAAAGGCAGACATTTGGTTTTCGCTTCCAAGGCTAAAAACTTGAGCAGATCGTCTCATTCTCTTTCTTGCGCTCGTACGTGCCGTTCCGTAATTCGGACACCTGGGATCGTGCGACCTTCGCTACCCGTTCACCGTGATCGCAGTTGGCACCTTGAATGCCCAGGATTTTCTAGCCTTTTCCCAAGCATGGCCGCCATATTTTACTTCTTGACACAGAGAGCCCTAAGTTTCCGGTCTCCTGAGTAAAGCAGTTTAAACAAAATCTGTGCCTATTCTTACAGACACTGGATTACGCAGTTTGGTTTCAGGCCGTTTTGCAAAGCCCTCCTATCGTGTTGGTCAGTTCCTTTGCTATGCTTAAGAAAAGCAAAACTCCAATCGGATTTGATGCTCCTGCATCTTTAAACAACCGATCAGGTCGGATATGTCCGGCACGCTTCAAAGCCTCGCTTCGTCTTTGATTACCCGCGGGGATCGGCCGGCGCTTCTCGAGTTCCGTCAAGACGATTTTCAACAATGGTCGTACTATCAAATCGCGATTATGGCGCGAGATCTCGCTTCGGGATTGTCCGAAGCCGGTGTCAAGCAACATGACCGCGTGATGCTGCTTGGATCTAATCGCTCCGACTGGATTATTGCTGCCTCGCTCTCCTCACCGCTGGAGCCGTTCCGGTCCCGGCAGATTTCCACATGGCCGACGAAGAACTGAAACACGTCATCAAGGACAGTGACCCTGAGAAAAAATCGTTCTGCTGGAAGGATAGGGCATTCCTCTCGGGCAGCTAGTTTGTATACAGGCCGTGGAGTACAAGACCAAGTTGGTGGTTGTTGTCGCGCTGGCTGCGAACATCGCGATAGCGGCGTCTAAGTTGTTTGCTGCTTTGTTCACAGGAAGCAGCGCGATGCTTGCCGAGGCGGCGCACACCGTTGCTGATACGGGGAATGAAGTCAGCTTGCTTTTGGGCCTGCGATTGGCTTCGCGACCGCCCGACCCGCAACACCCGTTTGGATATGGGAAAGAGCGCTATTTCTGGCCATTGATGGCTTCTATCGCGATGTTCCTAATCGGGGGAACTTTTTCTGTCTTCCAAGCGATAGCGAGTATGCTTTCCCAAAATGAGCTTGAGCACCTGAACATCAACTACTCCGTGTTAGGGCTGTCGGCCATTTTTGACGGCACATCCTTCTTTCTCGCTTTCAAAGGTCTGCGCAGCCAAATTGGGAAATCGGGTTTATGGCAAGCTATTCGGCTCACCAAAGACCCGACTCTCTTTAACGTGTTACTTGAGGATGGCGCTGCGCTGATCGGGCTGTCTTTGGCGTTTCTTGGACTGTTTCTCTATCAGTTAACGGGAATGCTGATATTTGATTCGCTGGCTTCTCTATTCATTGGCTTGCTCCTTGGCGGGGTCGCTTTGATTCTCGCGTACGAGTCGAGAAGCCTGTTATTGGGAGAGGCGGCATCTCCAGAGACGCAACAGAAAATAATCGAAGTGGTTAGCCGGGTGCCGGAAGTCGTTCAGGTCGTCGATCTTTCGACAATGCATATGGGACCAGACGATATCTTGGTCAATATGGATCTGAATCTCAAGGATGGTCTTAGCACAGATCGCGTTGAAGCTACCGTTGATCGGGTCGAAGACGAGATTAAGAAAGCCGTTCCGCAGGCGAAGCGGATATTTGTCGAGTGCGAACTTTGGGGCGTGGCCGAAGAAAACACATGAGCCTAAAGGTGATCTCGTGAGATGAGCTGAGCCAGACTCGCCATTCAGTTTCAATCGGCCCGTCCAATCCACACCGTCGCGCCGGCTTGAAGGAGCGGCCCGGCTTTCCTTGAGATGTAATCGTTTCAAATTTAGGACCATCAAAGACCTTAATTTCCTTGATTTGGGACGCGGGTTTTTCTTTTTGGATCGGCGAGGCAGCGGCGGCTCCGCCCGGCCCGCCACAGACTGTCCACGGAATGAATTATCCGCTGATTAGTAGGAATTCCACGGCAGTCTTCTGGCACGTCTGATGCATCAAAGACTGGGAAAGTTCTGGAGCGGGTCTCTGAACCAATTCAGGGGAGAGAGAAGCAATCATGTTACTTTTATCGACAGCCACTAATGAGAGGAGAATTTACAATGGCACGCTGTGAAACGTGCGGCAATGAGTATGATAAAGCGTTTGAGATTACTTTGGCGGGCCAGTCGCATGTCTTCGATAGCTTCGAGTGTGCAATTCACTCGCTAGCGCCTGAGTGCGCGCACTGCGGCTGCAAAGTCATCGGACATGGAGTCGAGGCCAACGGGGTCTTTTACTGTTGCGCCCATTGCGCGAACCAAGAGGGAGTCCGCGAGGTAGTTGACCGAACCGACCAAACCGCGATGTAAGGCCGGTTAGGCGGGCGCCGGAAACTGAACAGCACCTCGGCCCCAAAATTTCTCGCCTCCTTCAAAAAGTGCGGAGCCCACTGGTTTCAGTACGGGGCATTGCAGCGCCGAAACTTCATTGGCGTTGCCGTGTTCCTGCAGCTTATCGTGGGTTGACAAAACAAACCGAACTTATTTAGTAAAAAAAGAGGAAGGGAAAGCTTCTTAGCTCTTCGAGAACTTCGTCTCGCTTTTCAGTTCTAGCCGCGATTCAACAAGCGAGACTTAAATCCGCAATATCAACCAATCCGTGCAGCCGTATGTGATCTGGGAAGCTTTTTTTAATGATTTTCACTGATGCAAGTGTTCGCTTTGTCTTTGGCCGAGGATTCCTTCATCCAGAAATCTCTCCATTTCTTGGGCGGAAGCGAGGCTTCGTTTGGAATGATGGCGAACATCAGGAGCAGCAGCCCGACCATGAGATCATTTTGCAGTGCAGGCGGAGTGGGATAAGGCGCGGCCAGATAACCGAGGCCGATCAACCAGAGCGCGACCAGGACAAGCGCTAGATGCGCATATCGAATGGGATTCCAGAACGAAAGCAAAGCGAGAGTAATGACGGCGAACCCGGAGCAGAGATCATTCATCCACCATACGCTCTTTTCCACCGGATGGTTGAAGATGAACGGGCTTATCGCCAGCCAGCACCCAAGCATCACTTCAACGACCCGCGCCCACATCATCGACTCCCTTCTCCGATGAGCGCCAGTTCTTGGGCCACTCGTGATGGCCGTCCCCAGAACGTATCCCAGAGCAGCCCGGCGTTGCGCGTCTTGCGCCACACCCGGTAGAGGTAGAGGAGGCTTGACCAAACCTCGTCGTACGCCAGCACAACCAGAACGAGCGAGATCACCGCCGTCACTAGGCAGAGGAAACACCATGCGCCAACGACGGTGCCTTGCAAGACAACCAGCACCGCGCTCACGATCCCCAGCGGAATGACATCCAATCCAAAGAGCACCACCATCCACGGGCGGTATTGCCAGCGGCGCGTCGAGCCGGCAAGCCCAAAGATCAGATCACCGAGATAAGCAAACGCGCCGAAGGCGGCATCAGGCACGCGAAACCAACGCCGCATGCGTTCAGAGGCGGCTGAATCGAGTACCTGTTTCGATTGCTCGCCGAAGACCGGGTCCCACACGTCGCCAATCAAACGCCATTGGTAAAGCGCCATGTAGGCGGCAATCACAAAAGCTACAGCCGCGAGCAGGCAGATCGGCAGGCGCTGTTTCCAGGCGGAAGGATTATACGGCCAGGGAGGAGCAGGGACATTCAGATCGGAAGCCGCTGGCATGGCTTCGTTCACCACGGTCGAATCATTTTGATCTCGCAAGGCTAAACTCCTGGTGTTAACTCCTCGTTTGCACGATCAGGCAAAACTTACCTCACGCATGCGTCCATAAACATTTCAACTCGCCGCTTGTTTATGAAAGCATGGTTTCTTCCTGCCGAGCCTTGGCCATCATGAACTTCTGCGCGCTTTACGCTGCTTTGAGGCCTATTGTTTTCCTGCTGGCTTCTGTTGTTCATCCTCCTGCCATTTCAGTTTGTTCTTCTGGTACCACTGCCGCGGATCTGTTTTGAGATCGCCGATCATTCGGGTGAGCGTGTTGCGCAGCAGGTGTTGTGGTTCCCAACCGAGTATTTGCCGCGCCCGCTCGATCTCGACCGGGTAATGCGCATCAGCCAGGTCAACCATCCAGGGCTTGATAAAAGTCTCCTCTTCGCCTGCCATTTTCTCCTGGACCCACGCGCCTGCCTTGGCGATTACTTTCGGAACGCGGATCGTCGCCCATTCCTGCTGGTGAATCAGTTCGCCGATTTGATCCTGTAGGTCGGCGTAGCTCATCACGTCCGGCTCGGCGACCAGAAAGAGTTCGTGCGGCTCAAGCTCACGGCGGAGATCGACGACCTTCCGAAAGCAATCCACGAGGTCATTCAAGTGAACGAACGCCTGGCCGTGGCTGGCGTCGCCCGGAAAGAAGTGGCTCTCCAATCTCTTCTCGTAGATGCGGGAGATTTGCTGCGCAATCGGGATCGAACGACAGTTGTCATCATACACTCCGGCGATGCGTAGAATCACGGTCGGAATTGCCCCGCGCTCCTGGCGGATGACGCGCTCCGCCTCGATCTTCGAGCGCGGATAGTCCCAAGTCTCTTCCTCACTCTCAGTGACCGATCGCTCGGTGATGACTTCATCTTCTTCGGCCGGCTTCATCACCAGCAGTGTGCTGGAGAAGACAAACTGCTCGACTTTGAATTGTTGAAGCGCTTGCAGCAAGCGCCGCGTGCCTTCGACGGTAAGCGTGCGGTAGAGCGGGCTCGGCTCTCCTGAAAAGTCGTAGTAGGCTGCCAGATGAATCACGCTCGCCAGGCGATCCGAGTATCGCTCGCGCACGGCAGCCAGCGATCGGACGACGCTTTCATCCCGGGTCACATCGCACTCGATCCACTCGGCCCCTGCTACCTGCTCTTGCGGGCGTTTCACATCCAACCCGATCACACGGTAATCGCCGGCGAAAGCCTCGATGATCTTCGAGCCGATCAACCCCGTGCTACCCGTCACCAGCACAGCCGGTTTGCCATCCACCTGAGATGCCATCTCGCGTCTCCCCGCGTTTGCATCGGGCGTTGCGATGACTTCTGGTTTCATCTTGACTCCTTTCTCTTTTTTTACTCGGTTTTAATCCCAGGCTATTTCAGAGCGCGTCCGCCGTCAGACCGCTGTCAGTGTCGTTTAAAGAATTGAACGGCTCGTTCGTGACCCTTCGCTGCTTTGAGGCTCTTGAATGTTCCGAGATTCCTCCGTTTCCCTGTTTTTGGGTTTTTCTTGCGTGAGTACAACCGATATTCCCCTGATTTGAGCTTTCTGATCATTGACCTACTCGTTGAAAGTTTGCTTTAGCCTATGCAGCGGGCATTTGCCCGCGCAGCTTCAATCCTTCCTGAGATGTTGGTAGCTTCGTGGCGAGCCAGTGATAAACCGAGCAAGGGACATGCCAGTCGGGGGCAACAAAGTCAATTGAATTTGAGCAGCCTGCAGACAGAGCTTTTAGCGACTTGCTGGTCGATGTCCGAAAAATGAGAAAACAATCGCGTGCTTGGAACGATTGAAATTTGCGTATTCTGAAGGGCTCAGGCTCTGACCGCGGCGGTTTGAGAGAACTGTTTACATGGATCGCCGATCCTTCTGCGACCTTGAGTTTTCAACTCGGGGAATACAAGAGAGTTTTAAAATTTTTTCTTTGCAAGTGCGAAGGATGAATTGGAATTGGAACGACGAACCGTTAGCATTACATGTGTGAGCGACTGGTGAAGGTAGCTGGCGCTGCCCGCGGGCTTCAAACCCGTTGGGGAAGACTGTGCAAGGTCTCCTGGTTGGTTCGATTCCAACGCCAGTCTCCATTAAACATTTTCAACCCACCCCGTATTTCGAAAAAATCAGCCGGTTATGCCTTTACAGTTGCCCCAATCAGGTTAAATCAAAAAAATATTAAAAATGGGACTTATGCCCGGGCACCTGTGTAACTTTTGTTACATTTTACTACTGCTTCGGGAACGCAGAAATCCGCGGTTCTTATGTAGAAAATATAGAAAAACTAGGAAAATCGCCGCAGAAGATCGAGTTGGAGGGGCCAGCAAAGCTGCTTCAGACCAAGCGGGCAAATTGCCGCTCATTGGCATTAGGCTTGCGAACAACTGAAATAGGGAGGTGAATTATGATTGTTATTAAGAAGATTCTCGTCCCCACAGACTTGTCCAATATCTCTGTGCCGGCAATAGGATACGCAATCTCGCTTGCTGGGAAGCTTCCGGCTGAGGTTACCGTGCTGCACGCTTTCCCGATCAAGGCGATGCAGGAGCACTTTTCGCAGAGCTACGTCCCAGATGGGCTGGTTACTCCGGCTGGTGTGAAGCGGCAGCCAGACCTCGACAGCGTTCTCGAAGCAAAAAAGCAACTTATCTATAGCTTCCTACAGCAGAATATTGGGGTCGATCTCCTGAAGACGGCAAAGGTCAATCCGGTCGTAAGATTCGGCAAGACCGCTGAAGAGATCATAGCCGCGGCCAAAGAGGAGCAGTCCGATCTGATCGTCATGACGAGCCACGGGTTCGGCCTGACACGGCTGTTCCGCGGCAGCTTGACGGAGCGGATCGTTAGACGAGCTCCATGTCCGGTTCTGTCGATTCAGCCTTCGGCTGAAGTTAGGACAGAGCAAGACAACCGAGTGCAGGTAAGGCTCATAGACAAATGGGCTGCCTAGGTAGCGGTCCTCAATAGCCTAACGCTTCAAATCAATTTCATGATTAGCGGCGAGCCATCGCCCGCGAAGTGGTCTTCGCGTTCGACGGCTTTGACAAAAGCCCCATGAATGCTCATGGCAGCGCGCTCGAACAGAGAAAGTCAGCAATCTATGCCAAACAAAAAACGCGTTCGCGTCGATCCTAAGCGCCCAAAGCGAAAGTCCAAACACGGCAAGGGAAAGTCCATTAAGAAGTCGACACGGCAGCAGAACCGGAGAACAGGAGAAGAGTCAGATTTGAGGAGAGGTATGAGCCGACAAATAATCGAGGAGCTTGCCCAGAACCTGAGCCATAGACGATCATCGTTGCTTCAAGATGTAGCCGAAGGCCAAGAGGAGATGAAAGCAATTTTGGAACAGCAGGAAAGCGAGTTAGAGGAAAGCGCCCAAAAAGATCGGATTACCCGTGTGACAAGCCGTCTCAACGAACGAGACCGGCAAAAAGTTAGAGAAATAGATGGTGCCTTGGATCGTATGGCCGCAGGTATTTATGAAGAATGTGGAAGATGTGGAAGGGAAATAGGAGTTGACCGGCTTCGCGCCCTACCTACTACCACTCTTTGCATCAACTGCGCTGCCGCCCGGGAAAGCAGGAACCGAACGACTGGGTCTGAAGAACCCTCGGAGCGCCTCCCTGTGCGCGATCAGGAAGCCGAAGGATTCGGCGAGACGTCCGGGATCAACGGAGATAAAGACTAATCCGCGGCGACCCGAGCAGGGTCTACATGCTATGCCTCAAAAATACACTTGAGCGGCATAATCAATCGCCCTCAAACATCGGTAGTGACTGATTTTAACTGCAGATCCTCCACGAATCTTGTCCTGAGACTCTTCGCTGCGCTCAGAGTGACAGTCGAAGGATTCATGATGACAACCCAGCCGGTGTCATTCTGAGCAGAGCGAAGAATCTTTTTTGTTGGATCCTAGGCTTGACCGTTGTGGCTCACCAAAATGAGTCATTACCAAAAGGGCAGATGAACCGAACAACGGAAAGAGCTGAGCGTGTGCTGACGGGAGACCGTCCTACTGGAAGACTCCATCTTGGCCATTATGTCGGGACGTTGAAAAATAGACTTCGGCTTCAGGACACCGCAGAGCTCTTCGTTGTTATCGCCGACTACCACGCGCTGACCACGGAGAAGACTGCTGAAGAGCTGGCGCAAGTACCCGGTAATATTCACGCGATGGTCTTGGATTACCTCAGTATTGGTATCGACCCGAAGAAGACAACGATCTATGTTCAATCCGAGGTGCCCCAGGTTTGTGAGCTGCAACTGATTCTCTCGATGCTGGTTTCGGTGGCGCAGGCGCAGCGAGTCCCTACTGTGAAAGATCTGATTGGGCTGCATGGTCTCCAAAGTCCTTCCATGGGTCTCTTGGGTTATCCGATCCTCCAAGCGGCAGACATTCTCTTGATGCGCGCTGGTATTGTTTCCGTAGGAAGGGACCAGGAGCCTCATATTGAGCTGTGTCGTGAAATTGCCCGCCGGTTTAACCACCTATACGGCAAAGTCTTTCCTGAGCCGCAGGCGTTGATCGGGGAAATGCCATCGCTCGTGGGGATCGATGGCAAGGAGAAGATGAGCAAAAGTCTGGGCAATGCAATCTACCTCTCTGATACAGAGCAAGACGTAGCAAAGAAGGTTATGAGCATGTATACCGATCCCAACCGGATTCGCTCGACAGATCCTGGAAGGGTCGAGGGAAATCCCGTCTTTATTTATCATGAGCTGTTTAATTCAGACCGTGATGAAGTGGAGCAATTGAAAAGCCGCTACAAGGCCGGACAGGTGGGAGATGTGGAAGTCAAAGTCAGGCTCCAGAGAGCGCTTAACCGATTCTTATCTACCATCCGTACGCACAGGACATACTATGCCGCGCAACCACAAATCGTAAGTGAAATTCTCGCCCGTGGCCAGCGCAAAGCCCAGACGGAAGCGAAGGAAACTTTACGGCTAACCCGAAAGGCTATGGGACTGGTATATCCGTTTACTCATGAGTGACTATAGCCGACATGAGTAGCTGATTTTCGCAAAACCTGCTCGACGGTTAGTCCAGATAAAAGGTCTGCAAAGGATCTGTCCGAAAAACGAAAAAACTCGGCGGCTTTATTTCCGGAAATGAGACATTTAGAAACCGTTGCGGGATTCATTTCCTTTCTTCAGCTTTTTGCGGCGCAAGAGCATGAAAGGTAAGGCAAAACTTCGAGTGTGAATCTTGCCTTCAGTAGCCGGTGTGACCTATTTTTGGCATAAGCGTTGCGTGCTTTTTACGGCGAGTCTTCTCCCCCTGCGAAGTCACACATAATCAGAGCAAGCAATGCCGTAAACGAAAGGAGACACTGGCATGTCTAAGCCGGAAAAAGCTAATCAGAAACAATCAAAAGCCATGACGCCACGGCGCCCATCTTCCGAGATCAGTCGCTGGGACCGCGAGATGGAACGCATGTTCGAAGACTTCTTCAGTCCAAGGTGGAGCCTCCTGCGACCGAGCTCTTTCTTCCCCTGGAGGGGACGAACCTTTGCCGTGCCCTCAGTAGACATTGATGTCTACGAGGAAAAGGACGAGATTGTGGCTAAAGCGGAGCTGCCGGGAATTGCCAAAGATGAGATCAACGTCAACGTCACGGACCACATTCTCACGATCAGAGGAGAGAAGAAGAAAGACGAGGAAGTGAAGGATGAGAACTACCGGTATTCGGAGCGTTCCTACGGATCTTTCGTACGTACCATAGAGCTTCCCGCCGAGGTCCAGACGGAAAAGGCTAAGGCAAGTTTCAAGGATGGAATTCTGGAGATCCGGTTGCCGAAGACAGAAGAAGCCAGAAGAAAGGAGATCGCTGTCAATGTAGAATGACTATGGTGAGTTTGCAGGAATCGAGAAAGGGCAGGGCTTCCTCGACAAGACGAGATCTTGTGCCTAAACTTGCCGCTTTACGGTTCGAGTTAATGAGGAGGGCTAAGCCATGGCAATTGCGATAGGGGAGGCGTTTGGCCGAATCAGTCACTATTATCCTCGAATGGGCGTGGGGATTATCGAACTGACGGAAGGGGAACTTAATTTGGGCCAGGTTGTACACATTAATGGCAAACACACTGATTTCAGCCAGCCGGTTGATTCGATCCAGATTGATCACCAAAACGTTATGCATGCAGACAGAGGTACAACCATCGGCATTAAGGTAAAAGACAGGGTCAGAGAGAATGATCAGGTTGCAGTCGCGCGTTGAATAGTCTTACAGCCACCGGTAGATTTTCGCTTCTGCGACAAAGAATCAGAATTCTAGCTGCCCGAAATTATTTCCGTAGCTGCGGAAAAAGGTAATAAACTGCGAAACAATCATAAAGGGAGGTTTCATGCGAGTTGCAGAAATTATGACGCGAGATCCTGAAGTCGTTACGTCTGATTTGGTCTTGAAAGATGCGGCGCTAAAAATGCGGAAGCTGGATGTGGGCATGCTTCCAGTTAGAAACGATGACCGTCTGGTGGGGATGCTCACGGACCGCGATATTACGGTCCGGGCGACGGCTGAGGGGCGCGATCCCATAAAAACCCAAGTTCACGAGGTCATGTCCCCGGAGGTAGTCTATTGCTTTGATGATCAAGATGTCTCGGAAGCGGCAAAGCTGATGCGGGAAAAGCAAATCCGGCGTCTGCCAATTCTCAATCGGGAAAAAAGGCTTGTCGGCGTCGTTTCGCTCGGTGATGTGGCAGTCCACTCTAAGGAAGAAAAGATTGTGAGCGAAACCATCAAAGAAGTATCGGAGCCGGCTCAGCCGAACCGCTAGCCCGCATTATTCACGGATGATGGAGAAGGAGCGGATTCTCTATTACAGCCTTCAGGGCGAGCCTCTCCGGCCGCGGTCAATTTCTACCTTGTAGGCCGCGCCGCCCGTGATCGGCAGCGAGCGGACGCATCGCCGCTTCTCCTATTGCGCCCTTAGAGCTTAAGGCCCAATGCAAGGGACGCGAAGCAGTGTTCTCTGACCTACGTTCGTTCGCAACAGATGGCAGCCGGTCTCGTGAAACGCGCTTAGACGACTTCGTAACGCTTTACCGCGGGTCTGTCGCCCTGTAAGGACCTCGAATGTCTTTTTATTTCTTCGTGAGCGGGTCCCTGGCGATAGTTATCGATACTTTGCTCGTCCTCCCACTCAGAGTAAGAGATGAGTTCTCCCGGATCATCGGTGCACCTAAGAAGCCTTTCGGACAGGCAACCCGGTTCCTTAATCATCAGGGGCGCGCAATACTCTTTCCAGGTGCGTTCGGCATCTTTGGTTCGGTTAGCATCAACCTTTACGAAAATGAGTCGCACGATAGGCATAACGATCTCTCCTTTCGTTCGTCAATTTTGATTACAGCCTTTCGTGCACAAATATCGTGCCGCGGAGCATGGACCGACATGCGACACCGGGGGGATCAATTGGGGTCGCCCAACCTCTGGAGATGGGTTTCGGCGAGGCATTATGGATTTGTCGGCGTCGGTGGCCGCGGCGGCTTAGGAGGAATCGGCGGATCGGGGAGTGGATTCGGAGGAGGACGGGGCGGATCCGGATCGGGTAAAGGCGGGTCAGGGTCAGGCCGTCTTGAGGAAAATACCCAGTATCTTATTACATGGCGTGAATGACTTTGCATCGGCATCATTCTAGACTTCAAGAGTCACAGGAACTCAAACGAGCAAAGATCACACCAACCAAAGGGTGCCTCTGATCGACCGCCTTTTTGTCTCAAATCAGGAACACGATCCTTTAGTTTGGTCGCAGACTTGGGACCAAGCCTGCCTTCTCTTTGTGAGGTTGGGAAGGGTTCGTCCTATACGTATGGCCCCTTTCTTGCTTTTGGGTGCGGGCGATAAAACCGCAAACGAGAAATATCCGTTGAACGAAAAATTAATATTAGGAAAGGGGAAGGTTATGTTAGCGGAACTCAGCATTATTCCGGTCGGTGGGAACACCCACTCAAGTTCAGAACTTGCGAAATGCATGTGCTTGAGGGTGTGAGTTGATATCGAAGGTGAATGGGACGAGATCATGCCGTTGATTCGCCAGTGCCATGACCGTGCCCGGAAAGGCTCGTCGCATGTGGTGACGTTCATCAAACTCGAAGAGGACGATGGAGAACGGGACAAGTTAACCCCCAATGTAACATCGGTCGAAGAAAAAATCGGTCATACACTGAACACGGAACCCAGGAAGACGAATGATGAACCCTGATGAGACGGCAAACCACAGTGCTCGTGACGGGCAGTAGCTGTCATCGGAATGCGCGTCATCGACGCTGTCTCGTCAACTAACGCCGAGGAGGCCTAAATTGGCTAATCAATTGATCCGCGAGACGCGGGTCAACTTACAATTGGACGAAGTTACTCTCGAAGGCCATCTGGTTACTCCGGAAGATCCGCGCGGGATGGTTATATTCGCTCATGGTAGTGGCAGCAGCCGCCACAGTCCCCGCAATCGTTCGGTCGCGAAGCGTCTAAACGAAGCTCGCTTGGCCACGCTGCTCTTTGATCTACTGACGGAGGGAGAACAGGTCACAGATCAGGCAAGCGGTCGCTTTCGATTTGATATTCTCTTGCTGGCCCGTCGGCTTTCAGACACGGTGGATTCTGTGATCCGACGATGGGAAACCGCGGGCATGAAGATCGGTCTGTTTGGGGCCAGCACCGGCGCGGCCGAGGCCCTAATAACCGCGGCAGAGCGAATCAAGGAAGTAGCGGCAGTGGTATCGCGCGGCGGCCGCCCCGACCTTGCATGGGAATCATTACCGCAAGTGATGGCTCCCACGCTCCTTATTGTCGGCGAGATGGATCCTGCCGTGATCGAGCTTAATCAGCGCGCTTATGCGCAGCTCCAAACCGAGAAGCGCCTTGATATAGTTCGCGGCGCAACACACCTCTTTGAAGAGCCCGGCGCGCTGGATGCGGTTGCCGACCTGGCCGCCCAATGGTTCGTGCATCACTTGACACCTAAAGACGTGAGGCCAGCGCCAACGATAGAGGCAGACAGGAGAAAAGACATGGAACTACCAAATAAGAGAGAAATGATTCAAGCCATCATAGACGACGAGCCAGAGCCCTGGATCATTATGAAACCGTCCCGCCAAGATCCGACGGATCCGGAATCGCTTTGTATTTTTGAAAACCCTGCCGAGCAAACCCAGGCTAGGGCCGAGATCCCACTCCTATGGTTTCAAAACCGGGAATTAGGAAAAATCAAAGAGGCTGTCCAGCAGGGCCTTCGACACGCGGAGACTAAAATATAGAAGCATCCGTTTGTCTCGATGGTTGAGCTTAGCGATTCCGTTGTCGTTATCGCCCACCGAAGGCAAGACCAGGAGGCGCGGGAGAGGCCTTCTAGCGTCGCCCATGAAGACGTCGAAGGTCTTGTCGTACTCGTTGTCGCATGTCTCGCATCGCGCCGTAATCGTTCATTCCTTGAGACAGGATCAACCGCCCACGGATGAGCACGCCTGTGATTCTAGAGCTTGTCGTGGGTTGACAAAAACAAACCGACCTTATTTACTAAAAAAAGAACGAACAGAGCTTCTTAGTTCTTCGAGAACTTCATCCTTCTAGCCGGTTCGATT
>JBOHVS010000042.1:0-2657 GCA_050735975.1 Binatia bacterium
AAGATGAAGGCGATCATCGAGAACGCCGTGGAGGCGGCCTCGGCCGATATGTCCTGGAAGGCGATCGATCGGTACTCGAAGGACTACGTCGAGATGCAGACGAAGGATAAGGTCAGATTCTATAAGACCCCGGACGCCGTGCTCCAGAGACAACTCCAAACATACGACACCGCCGCAGACAAGAAGGCCGCCGAGAATCCGATGTTCAAAGAGATCGCCGCCTCTCAGCGCGCCTTCGCTGCGCGGGCAGTGAAATGGGACCTCGACACCAATGTGGGCCGCCGCATGGCCTATAACCACTATTTCGTTAAAAAGCGTTAGGTCCTGGCAATTTCCTTTCCGTCATTCCACCGACCATCCGCCAAATGGCGAATGGCCGGCGCGTTTTATGTATCCATGAACTCACAACGATTTCTTCGCGCCATCGACCAGTTCAGCTATTGGTCCGGCAAAACTTTCGCGTGGTTGATCGTGGGGCTTACCCTCGTGGTTTCGGTCGAGGTCTTCAAGCGCTATATCTTGAACGCGCCGACGGCGTGGATCTTTGACTTTAACAACATGCTCTACGGCACGCTCTTCATGATGTGCGGCGCCTACACGCTGGCGCAGAGCGGGCACGTGCGCGCCGACTTCGTCTATACTTACCTGCGCCCGCGCACTCAGGCCGCGCTCGACCTGACGCTTTACTTGCTGTTTTTCATTCCCGGCATCCTCGCGTTAATTTATGCGGGGTACGGATATGCCGCCGAGTCGTGGCAGATCGGCGAACACTCCACGGTGACTGCGGAGGGGCCGCCCGTTTATCATTTTAAGACCGTGATCCCGGTGGCGGGCGCGTTGGTAATGATCCAGGGGCTCGCCGAGATCATGCGTTGTATCGAATGTCTGCGCACGGGCGCCTGGCCGGCGCGGCTGGAGGATGTCGAGGAAATTGATGTCGTCGAGGAACAGCTCGGTCGCAGCGAGTTTGTCGACGACGAATCACGCCGGGCTGCCGTCGAAGCAGCGCGCCAGCGCATCCGGCGCGACGAGAGCGAGCGGAGGAATCGGTGAGCGATCCGGCGCTCGGTCTAACGATGCTGGGGCTTATCGTGGCCGCGATCATGATGGGTTTTCCCACCGCTTTTACGCTCATGGGGCTCGGCATGATTTTCGGCTTCCTGGCGTTCTGGTTCCCGGGGCAGCTCTGGTACGACAATAATATTTTCGACCTGATGGTGCAGCGCACCTATGGGGTCATGACCAACGACACCCTGCTGTCGGTCCCCCTGTTCGTATTCATGGGCTATATCATGGAGCGGGCGGCGCTGGTCGACCGGATGTTCCACAGTGTGCAGCTTGCCTTTCGGCGCGTTCCCGCTTCGCTCGCCGTGACCACGCTCATAGTGTCGGCTTTTTGGGGAATTGCCTCCGGCATTGTCGGTGCGGTAGTGGTTTTGATGGGCGTCATCGCAATGCGGCCGATGCTCAAAGCCGGTTACGACGTGCGGCTCGCCTCCGGAGCGATTACTGCGGGCGGCACTCTCGGTATTCTGATCCCGCCGTCGGTGCTGCTCATCGTCTACGCGGCTGTTGCCGGCGAGTCCATCGTCAAGCTCTACGCGGCCGCGATGCTGCCGGGTTTTTTCCTCACGTTCCTCTATCTTGGCTACATCCTCGGCTGGGCGATCATCAATCCGAAGATCGCGCCCAAGTTGCCGCCCGAGCAGTATCGGATCGCGGTGCCGGAGTGGGTGCGGTGTCTAGAACACGGCCGTTCACGGCGCGTCATGGGCGGCCTCATGGCTTCAACGTTTCGACCGAGCGTGCTTCGCAGCGCTATGCCTGCATCCGGCCAAGCGGCAAGCTATGGATTACTCGTGAAGAGCGTGCTGGCAGCGATGGTGCCGCTGGCTCTGACGGTCGGCACGTTGGGGACTGCCTGGTGGTACGTCGTTATTTATAACGCGCCTGTAGTCGCGAAAACTCCTGCTCAGGGCGGTCTGCAGCCTCTGACCTTGCCCCCCGCAGCACTCGAGCTCATGGAGCCAGACACACCGCAGGAGCTTGGCACAGGGTCCGACGTTAGGACAGAAGAAACGCCACAGAGCGCCGATGCGCCGCCTCAGGAACTGGGCGTACCCTCCGAACTGTCGGGTGGCCCGGCGGCAGGAAAAATACCAGAGAGCTTCTACGCCTGGTTCTGGGCCACGGCTGCGCTTAGCGGGTTTTTGCTGGTTATTTATTATTGGCGCATGGACGGCGAGCAGCTCGAGATTTTGAAAGAGTTGGTCGTGTCCGTAGTTCCGCTCGGAGTGCTCACGGTCGTGGTGCTCTCCGTAATCCTGTTCGGCATTACGACCGCGACCGAGTCAGCCGCCATCGGCGCGCTCGGCGCGATGTACCTGGCGGTCCTGGCGAAGTATCCTCGCCAAGTCTGGTTGTGGAGCCTTGTCGGCGCGGTCATCGGCGTCACCCTCGGTTGGCGGCGCGGCGATCTAATGACTGTTTTCGTCGCGGGGTTCCTTGGGGCGACGTTTACGGGTACCTTCGGCCCCTGGGTAACGAGTCTCAGGATCTCTAAGGAGATGTGGGAGAGAACCAAGGAATCGGTCTTTCTCACCGCTAAAACCACGGCGATGGTGTGCTGGCTATTTATCGGTTCGGCGCTTTTTTCA
>JBOHVS010000043.1:0-19319 GCA_050735975.1 Binatia bacterium
GTGTTACGCTCTTTGACGACGCGGGCTGGGAGCATGAAGCGATCATTCGCGCTTTCGGGGATGATTACGGCGAAGTTGCTATCTCAAAGTCTTACCGCGCCGGGCGGGAGTCTCCGCTGGAACTTACCCTGGCCCTTGGCCTGACCAAGGGAGAGAAAATGGACTTCGTCATCGAAAAAGCGACGGAACTGGGTGTCCGGGCCATCGCGCCGTTTGTTTCGCGTTATACGGTTCCCAAACTGGACGACAACAAGATCGCGCGGCGCGTCGAGCGTTGGCAAAAAATCGCCCTCAGCGCCGCCAAACAGTCCGGCCGCACTCATATACCGGAGATTTTCTCTCTGACCGGTTTCGAGGAGTTACTTCAACGACCCTGGCCCGATACGCTGAAGCTATTATTCTGGGAGACGGAATCACAACAAACGATCCGGCGAATTTACGAGACGCAGCGCGATATAGGTGCGATCTTAACCGTCATCGGGCCGGAAGGCGGCTTTAGCGATGAAGAAGCAAAAAAGGCAGTGCATGCCGGCTTTAGGACCGTCAAACTAGGCGAGCGCATCCTCCGCGCCGAGACGGCGGCGGTGGCCGCACTGGCGATCGTGCAGTCGTGGTGGGGAGATCTCGGTTGATGGCTTTGGCCATAGGCGACCTAGCCCCGACCTAGCCCGCATTATTTCACGGACGATGGATAAGCGCCGACAGTGTATTCTTAGCCTTCGGGGGCGAGCCCTTCCAGCCGCGGTCAATAAGCCTCTACCTTGTAGGCCGCCGCCCGATCCTCTCCAAAGGTGGTTATTCCAGCGGTCGGGGCCTGAGAGCAACCTCCACGTCCCTGTGACCGCGGCCTCCATGGCTCGGCCCCTCGGCAGAGGAAAGCCGGGACGATACGAAAGCCGGCGCACTGAGAGGGTGCGGTGTCAAAGAAAAGCGACATTGCGAATTAGGCACCGTGACTGGCGCATGAACATTCAGGGTACGCTCCTCCGTTCACCCTGAGGCTCTCGAAGGGTGGACGGAGGGTCTTGCGCGCCGCGCTAACTAGCCTGTCATCGGCCCTCCACCCCCGTCTTTTTCAACGCTTCGCGGGCGCGAAGCGGCGTCATTGGGCCCAGCACCACGTCCCGGATGATTCCTTGACCGTCGATAAAAAAAGTCGCGGGAGGACCGAAGATGCGATACGACCGCTTGACGGTGCTGTTCAAGTCCAAAGCGATAGGAAACACCAGTTTAGCTTCTTTGCTGAATTCAGTTATTGACGCGCGGCTGTCTTCCACCGCGACACCCAGCACGTTGTACCCTTGCCTGATCGAGTTTGCAGCGAGTTCGTTGATCAGCGGCATCTCTTCCCGACAGGGATCGCACCAACTGGCGAAAAAATTCATGACCAGCGGTTTGCCGCGAAAGGTCGCCAGATTGAGCGATTTTCCGTCGAGCGTTTGCAGGTCAAAAGGAATTGCGGGTGCGCCGATGCTCGGCGTAGAGTCCTGACCGGCGTGATGACCATGCTGCGACCAACTTAGGGTCGGGAACGCGACGATGGCGATAACGCAGCACAACGACAAGGATGAAATAATAACTCCCCGCAAGCGGAATAATTGTGCTTGAAAGCTTTGCGCCATCATTGGCCCGCCCTCGCGCTTCTGAGCGCGACCCGTGATTCTTCACCATCGGTTTCCGTCCAGGCAACATGCAATTGATTCTTCAGCAAGGCCAACACCGGGCGGCTGGCGTTCCCTTTTGTATTGCTAATTCGCTGAATCGGGCTCCAAGCGCCGCCATTGGGGGCGAGAGCCCGCATAAAAACTTGGGCCTTACTGTTGCTGTCCAGGTTGGTCCAGGCCAAATAGACCGTATCATCGTCGCCGACCGCGAGCGTCACGTAAAGAATTTCCGGGGCGGTGTTGGCATGCACCAATTGACGAGGCACAAAGCTTTGGCCGCCGTCTTTCGACACGCTGTAATAAATGCCTGCCTCTCGTTCCGAACGACCGAGTGTGAACCAGGTCACATGAAGCCGGCCTCGGCTGTCGCTCCCGATGCTGGGGCCTGAGTGCGGGCACGAGGGAACCCGCCAACCATCATTGCTGATCTCGACCGGCGGACCGAAAGTCGTAGCGCCGTCAGTCGATTTGCGCAGCACATGGTTGCGAGTCTTATTGCCGTCCACCTCCCGAGCTACTATGTAGACGGTTTTTCCGCTGTCGGCGAAGACAATGCCTAGCTTGCAGCATTCGCACAAGCCTTGGCCTACCTGGTAATTATCCGTTAGCGCTTCGCCTTCGAGGCTAAGCCTCATCAGGTATAGCTGACGCGGTTTCGGATTGTCGATGCGGCGATCGATCCAGGCCACCAGTAAGTTGCCGTCGGGAGCGAACTCGATGATCGGGAACCGTGCGGCGTTTTTCACCTCATTGAGTGTCCGAGCCGGCGTAAAGCCCCCGTTGCCGTCCTCCATCGCGAAGCGAATGTTGGCTCGTGTCTTATTGCCTTTGTCTCCTGGAATGGACCAGACGACATAAGCCTTGTTGTCTCGGCCGAAAGCGACTTTCGGGCCGTTCTCTTCTCCCTGAACTGCTTCAACCTCGCTATTTACTTGTTTGGCAGGAGACCAATGTTTTCCGCCATCGTTAGAGGAAGCCAGGAGCGCGTTTCGCATCGGTGACGGTGCCCTGTCGCCGGATCCGTGTTGATGCGTCGCCTGCGGTTTGCCTTTAGGCCACGTCACGCCTTGGTCTTCGGTCCAGATCGCATTGAGCCGGCCATCAGGGGCGTACCGCAGGAACGGAGTCGACGGGTTCCTGTCGGGGTTCCCGAGTTGCTGCTCCGGTCCGAAGCTCAATTGAACGGGACGGCCGGCACCGCGCGGCGCGGCCAGATCCGAACTGCATCCGATGAGGGTTAAACAGAGAGTGACGACGCATAAACTTCGTATTCTCATATCCATAAGATTTACCTTTTGGCTTCGTTATCTCACCCGGGTTTGCTGCAGTTTCACTTTGTCGTGAAGGAGACGCGATCGGTGGCGTTGAGTTCTTTATTATGATCCGCCGTCGCAACTCGAAGCTCGAGCGTATGTCGCCCCGGTTTGATTCCCGTCAAGGTTCCCTTTGTGGTTTTGAACATGCCCATCAACTCGCCGTCGACGTAAGCATGAACATGTTCGCCGCGTTTGCCCTTCTTCATCGTGAATTCGAGCGGTACAGAATCGCCTCTAAAAACTTGCCCCTCCTTGGGACTGATGATATCAACCCTGGCTCCTTCCGCTGGTTGCAACGCCGCTTTGGGCGGCATCTTTTCCGAATGTTTCTCGGGCATGTCCATGCTGTGCTTGTGGGACTCTTGCGCTTCTCCGAGCGCTATGGTGGTTAGCGTCGTCGCAAATATAAAATCGGCTAAAGTCAAAAATTTCATCTTTTACTTCCCTCGGTGGCTTTGACTCGTCCTTGTCTACGGCAAAAATGTGGAATTGGCCGAACCGGCATCTCGTCTGCCGGCGAAACTCTGAACCCTGGATCAGTTCGACGAAAGACGAAGCGATGATCGCGCATATTCCTCGAGAAACCTCCGGAGAGATACTAGCAAGAATTCAAGCGCACGCCCGGTCTGACTAGAAATAAAAGAATCTGGGAGTTACGACAGAAGAGCGGGTTTCGGAGGGGCCCTTTGAAAAAACGAAGTTAGAGTGCGGTGCTCGACCCATGGTATGGATGGCCAAGCAGCCGTCTTAAGTGACGAAAGAATGAAAGGCAAGTTGCCCGATTCAATCTGCCCGAAGTGTGAGTTCTGGGCAACGGCTAAAACTACGCATTTGGTCTCCAGCGGCTTGGACTGACTGCGATCTTGGTCATGAGTGTTGGAATCGGCGCGGCTTTGCTCGTGGGCGTGGGCTCGACTCTCAAAGAAATGGTGAACCCTGTGAGGCTAGGAAAGGGCGAGGAACGCCAAGAGCAAAGCCGAGAACAGGATTGCGGTGTAGCGCGCGGTCGAAGACGCTCTTCCCGACGCCGTTTTCATAAGCCGCCATAAAGTGTAAAGGAAATCGGTTACTGGAGCAAGGCGCGGGGGCTACGCTGGTTATTTGCGGCGAAGCCAAAAGCAAGCCTCGAGGGCGAGAAAGAATACGGTGGAAGTTAATACAATCGTAGCCGCGGAGGAGATGTCCAGGTAGAAGCTCAGGTACATTCCGGCGGCCCCGCATGTCGCTCCGATGATCGGCGATATGATGAGTAGGGTCTGAAACTTCTTCGTCATATACCGGGCAATGACCGGCGGGATGACCATGGCTGCGGCGACCAGCGTAACGCCAAGAATCTGAGTCGAAGCAAGAACCGTAATCGCCAGCAAGAGGATGAAGACGAGGTCGGTTTGTTCAGTGGCTATGCCATAGGCGGAGGCCACTTCGGGATCAAAGGTTGAAAAAAGTAGCTGCCGGCGAATGATGAACAGCACTGAAAAGACAATCAGGGAAATCGAGACGACGATCCAGAGATCTCTTGGAGTGATGCCGAGAATATTGCCGAAAAGGGCCGCTTCAACGTTCCGAGTGAAGCTTCGATAAGTGGAAACAATCGCGACACCGAGGGCAAAACTGGATGTCGTTACGACGCCGATGGCGGCGTCCGCGCCGACCCATCTGCGGCGACTGATCAGATGAATTAGAATTCCGGCCAGCAACGCCCATAAACCGGCGCCCAGAAAAAAGTCAAGGTTAAGGACATAACTCAGAACGGCGCCCCCGAAGATAGCGTGGGAAAGTCCGTGCCCGATGTAACTCATGCGGCGCAGAACAACGTATACGCCGATGAAACCGCAGAGCGCGCCGACGACGACGGCCGCGAAAAACCCGTTGCGAAAAAACTCGTACTCGAAGGGATGGAAAAACGGCATGGTCAGGAATTCGGCGCATGCGGGCGCTCGCCGATCATAACCATTCCATCATGATGGAAGACGACCATTTCGCCGCTATAGGTGTCCTTGAGAACCGCCGAGTTGAAAACTTCCTGGGGACGCCCTTCCGCGATGATGCGCCGGTTTAGACAGACCACCCAAGGAAGGTGAGCGGCGACCCAATTCAGATCGTGGGCAGTAATGACGATGGCGACTCCCTGATGGTTGATTTCGTGCAGGAAATGAATCACGTCATCGCGCGAACGGATGTCCAAGCCCGCCGTGGGCTCATCGAGCAGAATCAACTCGGGATCTCCAAGAAGCGCGCGACCAAGGAAAACGGCCTGCTGTTGGCCTCCTGAAAGCTCACGGATATGGCGGTTCCCCAGTCCGGTCAATTTCAAACGGGACATGACGTCCTGAAGCCTCTGCCGTTCGTCTTTGCTTAAACGCCGAAGCCAGCGGTTCCGGGGAAAGAAACCCATTGAGATGACTTCCTCGACGGTGATAGGAAAATTCCAGTCGATGGTTTCAAGCTGCGGCACGTAGCCGATCCGTTCGATGGCGGATCGATGCAGCTCTTCTCCTCTCAGGAATACCCTTCCTTGAATCGGGGGAACCATCCCCAGGATTGCCCGCAGCAGCGTTGTCTTTCCGCCGCCGTTGGGGCCGACCACGGCCATGAACTGTTTAGGCCAGATGCTGAGCGAGACGTTCTGAATGGCCTGCTCTGTCCCATAACCGCTGCTGACCTCTGAAAGCTCGACGATCGGAAGGCCGGTCGAACCTGAGACCGGCGGTTCCTCCGCCCCGTGAGGATGGAGGCTGCCATGCGGCTGGTTCGGGTTGTGATGATGCTTGTTCATGGAACGGAGCGGTTTTAATCTCTTCTCCGATAATCGGCGTGCGAACCCGCTACGGGCGAAGGATCGACTTTCTTGAGCGCTTCGGCCGATCCTCCCAGCGCCTCGAACATGACGCTCAGGTTTTCAATCATCATGCCGATGTAAGAGTGCCGCGCGTCCCCGGGTTTGCCCGGCAACTCGTCGTCTCTGAGTTTGTCAATATAGCGGGTCTTGCCCTCTCTGGCTATCTGTTCGAGGACGGGACTGGGAAAGACTTCCGAGCCAAACACCGCGGGCACCTTTTCCTTTCTGATCTGATCGATCAGTCTTATAACCTCCCTCGGGCTGGGATCCGAAAAATCCGAGGGTTGAACCGCGCCTATAATCTGAAAGCCGTAGCGCCGGGCAAAGTAAGGCCAGGAGTCGTGATACGTCAAAAGCCGGCGGTTGGTTTGCGGGATCGTCTGGGTCGCCTCTTCGATGGCCCGATCGAGCGCCTCCAGTCGTTGCAAAAACACTGTAGCGTTCTGCTCGTAGGCGCTTTTGTTATCCGGGTCGATGCGCGCCAGTTCATCCCTGATCAGCGTTGCGTATTGTATGACGTGCCGAGGATTCAGCCAGAGATGGGGATTTGGGTGTCCGTGATGTTTGGGAAAACTAAAGTCATAGATGTATTCTTTCTTCGTGATCGTCTTGTCCCCTAGCGGTAGAACGGCTGCGCCTTGTTTCATATTGGCGCGCGCGAGTTTCAGGGTCGGGATTTCGAGATCCAGACCGTTGACTACGAGCAAGTCCGCTTGCGCAAGAATCTTGACGTCGGAAGGCACCGGTTCGAAAGTATGGGAGTTGATCCCTTCGGGAATAATGCCCACCAAATGAATCTTGTCCCCGGCAATGTTTTCAACCAGCGAGGTAATCGGCGCGACCGAGGTGACGACGTTTAACTTCTTTTCCGTCGTCGCCGGCGGCTTCGCGTCCCGCCGGCCACAGGCAGCGAAAAGGAACGCGATCGCTAAAAATGCCAGCCAGGCGACGATGCTTCCAGGTTTCATTGTGGTTTCTCCGCTGTCTTTATTTTCTAAAGCCGCCGAACAGAGCGCGGTTGTTATCGCCGGAATATTTTTATCTTTCTATTTCTGAAGCCGGAATCGGTAAATATAAGTAAACTCGGCGGGCACCTGCCGGCCATCTCTTTGCGCAGGCTCGAAGCGCGACTGCTTGACGGCTTTGAGCGCTTCTTCGTCGAAGCCCATGCCTGCGCTCTTGATAATTTCAGCCTTCGTTACTCGCCCTTCCGGGTCGATCTCAATCCTTAATGTGACATCGCCCTGCAGTCCCATACGTAACGCCATAGGAGGATAGACCGCTCGCGCGGTTTGAATCGCCTTTGCTTCTCGATTGGCTTGAAGCGGCCCTGTTGCAGCCGGAAGGCCGGGTGCGCCAGAGCCTCTGCCTAAGCCGGAAGCCGCCGTACCGCCTCCTCCGCCGGAAGTTCCCGGTCCAGGAACCACTGCGATATCTCCTTCGCCGAAAGAATTGCCCGCGCCAGCTTCGCTACCACCACCTTCGATCGGAGAGCTGGTCGAGGAAGAAGGAGCTGGTCCCGGAGCTGGAGGTGAAAAAGCCTTGGACTCGGAAGGTTTTGCTGGCGCGTCTTGAATTCGCGGCTTTACCGGCGGAGGAGCAGATCGCTCCTGTTCCACTGGAGCCCTTTTCGCCACAGCCTCCGGGGTTTTTTGCTTTTCTACTTTTGGCTTCCGGGGAGGCGTAGGCGGGGTTTTCTTAACAACTTGCTTTTGTTCTTTTGGAAGCAATATTTTTTCGGTTGTTCGCGGCAAGTCGACAAGAGTGATCGGCAGAAGATCTTGCTTAGGTGAATTTTCCTTGCGGCCGATGAGCATCGATGCCAGCAGAATAACAACAATGTGAATCAGAGAGGACACCACAAAAGACGAGGTCAGCCCCTGCTCTTTCATGGTCGTCCTTTCAGTGACATTTGAGACATGAGATGAAAACGTCCTACCAAAAATGCTTTCAATCAGCGTCTTCCCAATTTTTCAATCTCTTGGTTTATGCCTGCTCTACTAAAAATGGATGGTTAAGCCGGCTTTAACCGTAAAAGGATCCCCCGGCGTGAAGTGAGAATCGAGCACCCCCGTCACGGGCTCGGCCGGCGATATGCGTGATTCAAAAAAGGTTTCGGCCGAACGCCACTTGGTGTTGGCAAGGTTTTCAAACGAGACAAAAACTTCGTAGCGCCGCCAAACGTATTTCAAAAGCAGATCGAATATCGTATAGGCGCGCGTCTTGCGCGTGGCGTCCTCCGTGCCGTACCGCGAACCGACATGGCGCATTTGAAAACGACCCTGAAGCCCTGACTCGTGCCGCGCTGTGAGTCCGCTGACGGTGGTCAGCCGCGGGGCAAGGGGCACATGCCCGCCGGAATCGACCAATCTCGCCCAGGTGTAAGAAAGGTCTAGGTCGTAGGATAACCAGGGCAGAATGTCATAGCGGACTTCGCTTTCGATGCCTTGGCGCCTGCTTCTGCCCCCGGGCTCGAAAGTCCCGGCGTCGCCAACGAATGTCAACTCGCTTTCCAGATGGGCCCTCCAGTATGAGAGGGTGAAATCCACTTTATCTAAGAATCTCGAGCGGAAGCCCAGCTCGCCGCCGAGATAACGGGGAATCTTCTCGTCGGGATCCAGGACAATGACGCGAGCGTCATTGCTATGAAAGCCACCGCCGAAATTGACGAAGAAGTTCGTTCTTTTCTGGAAGTTGTTGTCTTTGAACGGCGTGAAGATAAAATTGACTTTTGGGTTGACGATGGAATCGGACGCAGTGCCTGAGATTCGGTTGAGAACAGTTGTCGGATTGCCGTTTTGATCCACGTCAAACCAGAAGTTATCCAACCTGACGCCTAACTGCGCTCGCAGCCAATCCGTCGGCCGGATCTCCTGCTGCGCGAACCAACCTAGATTGGTCTGTTCGATGTCGTTGTTGCTGACGGTGTCCCTGCGCCGTCGATTAGTCTGATTGAAAAGACCGACTCGGGCGTGATCGAAGCGGCTCTGGAAGCCTACGAGAGTTTCCATCGGCAAGCCCCACAAGCTGTAATTGCGCCGGTAGTCGATATTGTTGCCGACGAAGAACCGCTTGTCGTTTTGCTCGATACCGCCACCAACGGTAAACGTCGGGTCATTCAAAAAAAAGGTGAAATTTGACCAAAGCTGGAGTTTGTACCAAGAAGCCCAGGTTTGCGCTCTGAAGGATTGATTCGCGTCGGCGTAATTATAAATCAAGCTCAAGTTTTGCCGTTCCGATTTGCCGCCTTCACTGGGATCTAAGGTATCGAATCGTCCAAGCGTGTCCGCTCGGACAGCGCGAGCCGGTATTTGGCCGGAGGCGTCCCACGCGGTCTTAAAAAACGTGCCCAAGAAATTCAGATTGGAATTTGCCGTCGAGAATAGATTGAACTTAGTGAAAATATTGTAGCGATTATAATTGTTCTCGTTCTTGAAGGGACCGTCGTTATGGTACGCTTCGAACGCAAGGTACGGAGTCAAAAAAGTCCCTTCGGGCGGCGAAAGGACGCCGACATAGCGCTGCGTGTTGTAGCTCCCGCCCATGATGGAAAAGCTCGAACCCTTATCGCGCCTCTTGGTGATGATGTTCATGGCGCCTGAAGTGGCGAAGTCGCCGAGATGCGCGAAATAGGGGCCTTTGTAGATCTCTACTCTGTCAATCGTTTCTGGAATGAGCCAGTGCATATCTGCGTATCCCTGGCCGTGCGCGTGACTGACGATATTGACGGGAATGCCGTCGATAAATACGGCGAAGTCGGTTCCGTGGTCGGAGTCAAAGCCGCGGAAAAAGATCTGATCGGCTTTGCCGCCGCCATGGTGCTGGCCGATCACCATGCCGGGCGTGAGACGCAGCACGTCGCTCGGCGTATTCGTGGGTCGAAGCTCCAAATCCTTGGCCCATCGCGTTTGCTCTGTCGCCGCCGACGTGGGCTGTTGTCCCCAAACGTACACCTCTACCGGCTGCGAAGCGTCGGCGGCTCGCGCGACGTCAGAACGAGCCATCAAGACAGAGACTAGTAAGATGAGAACCCCTACATTTTTCACTTCGTCGCTTTCTCCTGGAGTAGCATCTTTTAACAATACGTAGCACTCGAGCCCAAATTTTTTTACTCGTGGCTCCATGAATCGCCACCGGTTAAGTGGGTTTGCGGCACTGTGTGGAGTTGACTGAACAGGAGACATAGATTCGCCATTACGAACGACGCGGCCATCGCGCCGAAGACGGCTGTCAGCCCAAAAAATTCCGCGATGTAGCCTACAGCAGGCGACCAAATAGCGCCGGCCATGAAGGTGGCGGTGTAGAACCAGGCAAATCCCATATCCCGTGTGCCGTCATCGGTAACCTGAACCACCAGGGTCTGGAGTATCGGATGCGTTCCAAAAGCGCTGACCCCGAGGATCAGCGCGGCAAGGGAAGTGGAGAATATGTTGGCGCTCGCCCACGGAAACGAGATGGTCATCACCGCGGCCACTGCGTAAGCTCCCAAAAGAACTTTTTGCGGATGAAAACGGTCGGCCAGGCGACCGCCCAAAAGCGGGCCGGCGATACTTCCAACCATCAGCACCGTGAAAACAAGCCCCACAGTGGCGGGCTCCATGCCCAGGTTGTGGCTGAGGTAGAGCGGGAGAAAAGTCGCAACGACTCCATGACCGGAACCGCCAGCCGCGACCACGGCTGCCACAAGGATCCAACGTAGATTCACATTCCGGATCGCGACCTTGCTGTCCTGCCAGAACGAGGCTTGTGGGCGATCCATGTTTTCCCCTGTCTTTCTGGGGTCTTGCAGAAAGGCGCACATCGCCAGGCCGACAAGGATCGCCGGAATTGCAAATAGAATCGTAGTAACGCGCCAGCCCCAAAGACCGATCAGGATTGCGGCAAACAGCGGTATAAGGGCAGTGCCGATGTTTCCGGCAGTAAAGTGCGTCGCCAGCGCGGTTCCTAATTGTTGGCGTCGAAAGTGATGCGATAAAAGCGCGCTGCCGACCGGATGCTGGGCCGCGCCTCCGACCCGCGACATGACCGTCCAGAAGAAGAACTGCGGAAAGCTCTGTGCGAGCGCGACCAGGAAGAAGCAAAGGCCAACGGACGCGTTGCCAAGTCCCAGTAACAGGTTGCGCTTGATCACTCTTCCGAGGCCCCCCGCCACAAGCTGGAGCGAGCCACCGACCGCGCTGGCTACACCCAACATGACGCCGAGCTCGCCGTAGCCAAAGCCGAGCTCACGCAGGACGAGCGGATAGACCAGTGGTTTTAACGCAGATTGCGCGTGGTTGATGGCGTGGGCCGAGCTGATGAGGGTCAAGGCCGAGTTTGAATGGCTGTGGCCGTGCGCGCTTTCCGCTTCGTTTTCTTGGTGGTGTTGATGCTGATCAGCCATCGACGTCTGACTCTTCGGCAGACCTTTGTAATATCAAACGAAAATTCGTGTTACCCGACGAGAAAAAAATTTAATGCTTCATCTCGGCCGTCGTCGTCACTAACTTGCCGTTTTGTACCCCTTTGGTCGCGATCAGTTTGCCGGCGACCTCGTGCACCTTGTCCGAGCGCCCGCGAATCACTACCACTTCCAAACAGTTGTGTTCGTCCAAATGAATATGCAAGCTGGCATTGACCGCCACCTGCGCCTTATGCTGCATATCCGCCAAAAGATCGCTCAAACGGTGGACCCGATGGTCATAGACTAGGGTGACGACGCCGATGACTTCGCTATCCCCTTGACCGATCTTTTTTTGAATCAGGTGATCGCGAATCAGGTCACGGATCGCTTCGGAACGGTTCTGATAGCCCTGGCCGCCTATGCTTTTGTCGAACGCTTCCAGCAGATCGTCCTCGACGGAGACGCCGAATCGTGAAAGGTGGTGCATAGATTCAAGCCGTGGTTGTTGCGTAACACGGATGTATTTATCGTGTCAATCCAGCTCGACTCCTTGGAAGAACCGAAGGCGTGTGTTAGGCGTTATTCCCAAGGTGAAGGCAAGTCGATTCCTCCTCTTCCTCGCGGTACTTGTCGGCACGGCAGCGGGCTGCGGCCGCAACGAGCGCATGGAAACGGTCTATGTACAGCGCTGTGTCGGTTGTCACGGGGCGACTGGACAAGGCGACGGGTTGCTCTCGGTCTCACTCCCGGTCCCTGTCCCGGATTTCAGGGACACGGTCGAGCGGAAAAGCACGAGCCAAATCCGCCGGGCGATCTCCGAGGGTCGTGGAATCATGCCGGCATTCGAGCCGGCCCTTCGCCCATCCGAGATCACCGACATGGTTTATATGGTTCGGTTTCTAAGCCGGGAAGGGCGCGATATAAGCTGGTGGGAGAGATTTGATACATTGGTCGTAGCCCACTGCAACATTCCGTGGGAAGTCGTGCTGGGTTACGATGAGCCGGCGGAGGATAAGCGGCGTTAGTCGTGTTCATTGCCCGAAACGTCCCTGTATTGCTGCTGATCCTGCTGGCGGTGATTGTGCCGGCATGGAGCCATGACACCCCTCCTGCGCAGGAGGCTCAACCGGCTGAACGCCGTCAAGCCCGCATACCGGTTCGCGATTTTTCACTGACGGACCAGAGTGGCCGGACGTTTCAATTCAATCAGCTTAAGGGAAAGCTGGTCTTGCTGGCATTTGCTTATACGACCTGCCCCGACGTCTGCCCGCTGATCACCGCAGCGATGCGCAGAGTGCAGTCGGGCTTGGATGCTAAGGAAAGGAACTCGGTCTATTTTCTGACTGTCACGACAGACCCCGAGATAGACAGTCCGAACATTCTAGCAGGCTACGCGAAGCGCTACGGAGTAGATCATTCGAACTGGGCATTCCTGACGGGAGACCCGGAGAGTTTGGGCGCGGTTTGGAAAAACTTCGGTGTGAAGGTGGTAAGAAAGGGGCGCGGTCTCGTCGATCACACTCCCTTAATTGCTTTGATCGACCGGCAGGGAGCGGCACGCCTGGTTTACCTCGGGCCGTCGCCCGATCCAAAGGCTATCCTGAGAGACATTCGGCAGTTTCTTGACCGAGGTTAGCCCGGCCCGCTCGTTACCATGGCTATGCTCCATCGGCTCTGATTCGCAAAGCGAAGGAGCAGATATAGGGGCTCGTAGCCCTTAGCTATACCGGGAAGTGGTGGTAACTACACGATTTTCAAGCCGCCTTTTGGATCAGGGAAGGTCAACTTAAACTTGACAAGTCACGGGCATAAAACTAAACTCACACGTGAAGTTTACGGGAGAGAAGTCGATGGCTCTCGATAACATCGAACAACTTGAAGCAAAGATCGATCGGCTGCTCGAGAAGCACGACAAAGTCAGAAGAGAGAAGGAGTCCGTCGAGAAGCGGCTTCAGCAGAAAGAGAGCGAGTGGCACCATCTTAAAGGCCAACTGCGGCAGTATGAGCGTGAACGCATCGAGCTACGAGAAAAGCTCGATAAGATTCTCGGCCAGTTCGAGAGTCTCGATCTCCCTGAATGAGGCGGGTAAGAAGCGATGAAAAGATCATTGGACGTTGAGATTCTCGGCCAGAAGTTCACGATCAGCAGCGACGCTGACGAAAACCACATGATGAAGGTCGCGGGCTACGTCGACGGCAAGATGCAGGAACTCATGCAGTCATCGAAAGCGCTCGCGAAATCGAATATCGGCATGTTGGCAGCTCTCAACATCGCGGATGAGTATCATAGGCTAAAGGAATCGCACGAGGCAATTTTGCACAAAGTGAACCAGTTATCGAGAAAAGTGGCAACGACCTTGACCGAGGAGGGCTAAGGACTCTTTAAGGTGATGCACTTTCTCAGGTGTGTCGTCGGTAGAGGCAGCTTAAATCTGCCGATGCTTTGACAGCCAAACGGCACGAGCGCTGTTTATCGGCAACCGAGGTTCGAGTTGATTCATCGATACGCCGTCACACGAGAACACCTTAAATGAGGCGCGTGGAAAGATGAGGAATTGGGGAAAAGAGATAATCCGGGATCTGATCTGTTGGATTGTTGCGTCACTACGTTCCATAAAAGTTTGGCGACCCTCTACAGAGGGCCTGAGAAAGTTTGTGGAAAGTCCGCTAAGTACGGCAAGCGGCGCTACCGTTGTAGAAGTAAATGGAAGACGGTTAACCAGGGGACCAACCCACTTAACCCGTAGATCAGATCTTTACGGAGTCTTGAAAAAACTCTGTTTGCAGGCTGGTCAAAAAGATCTCAGATGCGAGGGGCGCGAGAAATCGATCCTTCGGCTACGCTCAGGACAGGCTGGAGGCGTACTTACTCAGTACGGTGGGGCGAGGCGATCGAGCGCACCCTTCGACCATGCTCAGGGCAATCGGCATATGGGTCTTTTTCAACGGCCTGTCTAGTTACTCCTTTCCTGCTCAGAGATATTCTTCATCTCTCCACCCACGGGGCCAGAGCCTTATATGTGGGATATGCAAACGGGAGAGAAGAAGGCCGCATTACGCGCCGCGGCGTTGTCCCAACGCAACTCGCTTTCACAAGCACAAGCCCTTGCCTCGAGCCAGTTGATTCAGGCGAGGGCGCTGCGGTTTCCGCGTTACATCGAAGCCCATTCTGCCGCTCTTTATAGCCCGATTCAAAACGAGGTCGGTACCCAGGAGATCCGCGAGCACGGACTCAAGCAGGGCAAGTTCGTGTTTTATCCGCGGTTGGGACGGGACGGCGCCGCGGAGTTGGTGGAAGTGAAATCCGTCGGCGAGCTAAGGGCGGGTCGCTGCGGGATTTTTGAACCCTCGAAAGGAAGAGTTTTTTCCGATCAAGAGATCGACGGGCTGATCGTTTTTGTACCCGGATTGGCGTTCGATCTGCGCGGGAACCGTGTGGGCCGCGGAATGGGATGGTATGACCGATTGTTAGCTCGGATATGCGGCGGCGCGACGTCGGTTGCTTTGGCTTACGATTTTCAAGTGGTTAACGATGTACCGGCTGATCCCTGGGATCGGAAAGTACAGTACATTATTACCGAGAGCAGAATCATCGACTGCAGCGAGAATGGTTCGCAGTCGCGTCTGCTTTATTAATTGGAGACCAATGGAAAGGAGGCGTTGGTGTTGGATCAAATTTTGATGTTTGGCATCGCAGGATTCATGGCGGGCGTTTTCTTGGCTTTGGTGGGTTTTTGGATTCGCCAGAAACAACGGGGGATGCAGATAGAAGTGGCGAAAAATGCAGCCGCTCGAATTATCGACGAGGCTAAGAAGGATTCCAGCGCGATCAAAAAAGAAGCCGAGATTCAGGCCAAAAACAGCGTCTTACAGGAGCGTCTTGAATTTGAGAAGGAGGTGCGAGAAATCCGCCGAGAGCTCCAAAACCTCGAGAAAAGATTGATCGGCAGGGAAGAGGGTATCGATCGGCGTGTCGATTCAATTGACAAACGTGAAAGCGAGCTGGAAAGGCGAGAGGCATCGCTCAAGTCGAAAGAAAAAAACGTCGACGAGAAGTTCGCGGAGCGTGATCGCCAGATCGAAGAGGCAAGAAAACAGTTAGAACAGGTAGCGGGGATGACCCGCGAGGAGGCCAAGAAGAGTCTCATCGAGGAGATGGTTAACGAAGCCAGGCACGAATCCGCGAAGCGAATTCGCGTCATTGAAGAAGAGGCGAAAGAGGAAGCGATTCGAAAAGGTCAAAAGATCGTCGCGCTGGCGATTGAAAGGCTCGCGGGCGAGTTCGTCGCGGAGAGATCTGTTACCGTGGTGCCCTTACCGAATGATGAACTCAAGGGAAAGATCATCGGGCGCGAGGGGCGCAATATCCGCGCGCTTGAGGCGGCAACCGGAATCGATTTGATCGTTGATGACACTCCGGAAACTGTCGTGATTTCGGGACATAATCCGATTCGGCGCGAGATCGCGCGGCTATCGCTGGAAAAGCTTATCTCCGATGGTCGAATTCATCCGGGACGGATCGAAGAGGTGGTGAGAAAGTCGGAGCAGGAGATCGAAGAGGCAATCAAGGAAGCCGGACAAAAGGCGATCTTCGACGTCGGAATTCACGGCATTCACCCCGAGCTCGTCAAGCTTTTGGGACGGCTCAAATATCGTTATAGCTACGCTCAGAACGTGCTGCTCCATTCGATCGAAGCGGCCTTTATCTGCGGCATGATGGCTTCCGAGCTGGGTTTGAACGAAAAGCAGGCGCGCCGCGCCGCTTTACTGCATGATATCGGCAAGGCGGTCGATCACGAAGTCGAGGGTTCCCACGCTATCATCGGCGCCGAACTGGCTCGCAAGTACGGCGAATCGCCCAAGATCGTCAATGCCATTGCGGCCCACCACGAGGACGTCAAAGCAGAGACGATCTTGGCGCCCTTGGTGGACGCAGCGGATGCCTTGTCGGGGGCGCGGCCCGGGGCGCGACGCGAAATGATGGAGAGCTACGTGAGACGGCTGGAAGAGCTCGAACGGATCACGAATTCCTTTAAAGGGGTCGAGAAATCTTACGCCGTGCAAGCCGGTCGTGAGATACGGATCATGGTTCAGCATGATCTCGTTTCCGACGATGAGGCCGCGCGTATGGCGCGCGAGGTCGCCCGTAAAATAGAACACGAGATGACCTATCCCGGCCAGATCAAGGTGACTGTAATTCGCGAATTGCGGGCGGTCGACTACGCCAAGTAAAGCATTTTAGATTTTGGATTGCCGGTTTTGGATTTTAATCTAAAATCGAAAATCTAAAATCGAAAGTTGGTGGTAGGCAAAAGTACTATGCGTATTCTCATCCTGGGAGACGTAGTGGGCCGCCCCGCGCGCAGAGCGGTGCGGGAACTGGTTCCATCATTGATAAAAAAACAACAAATCGACCTGGTGATCGCGAACGCGGAAAACGCGGCGGGAGGCATGGGGGTTGACATCAAGAGCGCGGAGGAGCTTTTCTCGGCCGGCGTGCAGGTGCTGACTTCGGGAAACCACATTTGGAAGAAGAAGGAGATCTTTCCTTATTTAGATGAACACTCGCTTTTGCTTCGGCCCGCCAACTATCCTCCCGGCGCGCCTGGACGGGGCTGGTGCGAATGGCAGAACCAGAGTGGTCTAAAGGCCCTGATCATCAATGTACAAGGGCGGGTTTTTATGCCGAACCAAGTCGATGATCCTTTCCGGTGTGTCGATGCCATCTTGCGAGAACATGGCCATTACTCGCCCGTAGTGATTGTGGATGTGCACGCGGAGGCGACTTCGGAGAAGAATGCTCTGGGCTGGTATCTGAACGGCAGAGCCTCGGTTGTCTACGGTACGCACACGCATATCCAAACAGCCGATGAACGAGTACTTCCGGGAGGGACGGCATATATTACAGATGTGGGGATGTGCGGGCCGTTCGATTCCGTGATTGGCATTGAAAGGGAAACGGTGATCGAGGGTTTTCTGAGCCAGCTTCCGCGCCGGTTTGAAGTAGCAAGCGAAAACGTCGTGCTTCAGGGCGTGATTGTGGATGTTGATGAGAAGACGGGCAAAGCCCGCGAGATCTGCCGGCTGCGTGTTCATTCGGAGGCATATTCCTGACCATGAGAGACATGGACGCCCACTTCGAGCTGATCAAGCGGGGCGCTGTAGAAATTGTTCCTGAAGATGAGCTGGTCGCGAAACTAAAAAAAGGGCGGCCGCTCAGGATCAAAGCAGGGTTCGACCCGACGGCTCCCGACCTGCACCTCGGCCACACGGTCCTGATTCAAAAAATGAAGCAGTTCCAGGATCTGGGACACGAAGTTATCTTTTTGATCGGTGATTTTACCGGCATGATCGGCGATCCTTCCGGGAAGTCCGAGACGCGCAAGCAACTCACGAGTGAAGAAGTCTTAAAGAACGCGGAGACCTACAAGGAGCAGATCTTCAAAATTCTCGATCCGGATAAGACGTGCATCGAATTCAACCATCGGTGGCTGGAGAAAATGGACGCGGTATCGCTGATCGAGCTGAGTGCGAAATACACCGTCGCCCGCATGCTGGAGCGGGAGGACTTCAAGCAGAGATATCAGAAACAGCAGTCGATCAGCATACACGAGTTTCTCTACCCGTTGCTTCAGGGTTATGATTCGGTCGTGCTCAAGGCGGACGTTGAGCTGGGGGGCACCGACCAGCGCTTTAACTTGCTCATTGGTCGAGACCTTCAACGTGAATACGGCCAAGAGCCGCAAGTGATCTTGACGATGCCGCTGCTGGAGGGCATCGACAGCGTACAGAAGATGAGCAAGTCACTCAAGAATTATATCGGCATCAGCGAAGCGCCCGAGGAGATCTTCGGAAAGGTGATGTCCATCTCGGATGATTTGATGTGGCGTTACTACGATCTCTTGAGCGACAAAGGGCTGGACGAGATTCAAAGCACCCGCAGCCAGGTCGAAGGTGGAAATCTGCATCCCATGGAAGCGAAAAAATCCCTCGCTGCGGAGTTGGTCGAGCGCTTCCACGGCGCAGCGGCGGCACGGTCCGCGGGGGAGTATTTTGAGGCGCGGTATCAGAAAAAGTCCGTTCCGAAAGATATCCGAAAACAATTTTCCGCGCCTCAGCCAGTCTGGATCTGTCGCCTGCTGGTCGATCTCGAATTCGCCAAATCAAGCACCGAGGCCCGTAGGCTTGTCGCGCAGGGCGCGGTAAGGATCGACGGGAAAATCATCAGCGATGTGAATTTTCAGTTTGAGGGAGACGTTCACAGGGTGGTAGAGGTCGGTAAAAACCGAATTGCCCAAGTGACCCGGAGTTCGTCATAAATTTTTCTTTCGTTGGTCCCTTGACAATCGCGCGAGGGACGCCTTACTTGCCAATTCGGCCGAGAGTTTCTGGACCGATCGCGCAGACGCAACGCCGCACCGGCGTTGCGGTTAAAGGCGCGGAGAATTCTTCCAACCGGTATTGACAACGTTCGGTGAAGTACATATATAGTTACTTTGCCCGCTCGTTTCGAGCGAACCAATCCGGTCTTTGAAAACTAAATAGTAGCAACTGCCATTTATGAGCAGTGACGGTTTAGGGTTTCCGTAAAGCATTTGAGCACAGCTATCGTACTCGACAGTCAATCACAGCCTAAAGGCTGATTGAAAGATTTAACTGGAGAGTTTGATCCTGGCTCAGAACGAACGCTGGCGGCGTGCCTAACACATGCAAGTCGAACGAGAAAGGGGCTTCGGCCCTGAGTAAAGTGGCGCACGGGTGAGTACCGCGTAGGTAACCTGCCTCTAAGACCGGGATAACCCGTCGAAAGATGGGCTAATACCAGATAAGACCACAGTTCCTTCGGGGACCGGGGTCAAAGGTAGCCTCTGCATGCAAGCTATCACTTAGAGATGGGCCTGCGTACCATTAGCTAGTTGGTAGGGTAACGGCCTACCAAGGCTAAAATGGTTAGCTGGTCTGAGAGGATGATCAGCCACACTGGAACTGAGACACGGTCCAGACTCCTACGGGAGGCAGCAGTGGGGAATATTGCGCAATGGGCGAAAGCCTGACGCAGCAACGCCGCGTGAGTGATGAAGGCCTTCGGGTCGTAAAGCTCTGTCGGAGGGAACGAA
>JBOHVS010000044.1:0-9216 GCA_050735975.1 Binatia bacterium
CGAGTTGAACTTGCAGGTCGTTGAACCGGCTCTTGTAGGTCCGCTCCAGACCGTCGATCGCCGTTTGGCGTTCTTGCAACGCCTGCTCCTTGCGCTTGAGTTCGGTGCTGAGCGCCGCCAGCTCGGATTGAAACTGCTCGCGGCTCTGCTCGAGCATACTGTTGAGCCGGTTGATCTCGTCATTGCGCCCCTCGAGGGCGTTCCCGGTTTCAGCCAGTTGGTTCCCGAGATGCTGAAGCTCTGTGTTGAGCCTCTGTTCGGAAAGCTGGATCGCATGATTGCGCTCTTGCAGCGCATGGTCTTTTTGTTCGATTTGTTTGCGCAGATCGGCGAGCTCGTTATCGAATCGATGGCGGGTTTGTTCCACTTCCCGGATCGCGGACGCTTGTACTTTGCGGCTGCCCGATTCTAGCTGGGCGACCTGCGCCTGCAAACTCGCGATTCTTTCTTGAAGTTCGCGGTTCTCTTGTTCCCTCCCTTCAGAGTAAGTCCGTTGCGCCGACAGCCGTGTCTGCAGGTCACGGGTCTGCTTGTAGTGTGCTTGCGCGAGTTCTGCGGCCGCGTTTTCGCGTTCGTGCAGTCTTAGCTCTTTGTCCTCAAGCTGCTTTTCCAATTCGGCAAGTTGAGCTTCATGGCGTTCCTGGATCCCGGCATTGATCGAGGCGACCGATTGCATCTGTTCGTTTGCCGCCTCGATCTCCCCCAACCGTTGGACCAGCGCGGCGTTTTCCGAGCGCGCATTCTCAAGCGCCGCATTATAGCTGTCCAACACTGCCTGCTTCTCTACTAGTTGCGTTTCTCGAAGGCGGATCTCGGCGCGCAGGCTGTCGGCGGCCTGCCCGGCGGACGACGACCGATATTCCAGTTCGTGAGCAGCTTTTTGAAGCTCCCGTCGCGCCGCCGCCAGCTCGGCTTCGTAACGGTCACGGAGTTGCGTGACTTCGCTTATATCGGTCGTTTGCGCCTGCTTGATATAAAGTTCCAGCAAGCGCGATTGCGCCGAGAGGATCTCAATCTCGTTTAATAGTAAAAGCGAAGGGGCGGTTTTAGACCGCGTTATGGAGTCCATAGAATCGCCTCTAAATGGTTTTTTTCAGACACACTGATTCCTTGCGTCAGAAACGCAACCAGTGAATGAGTGCCAAAATCATGCCAGCGGGCTAGATAAAAACTTCGTAAAATCAATCCCTTGGATGGGTTGTCCAGGACCTTAACGCTACCACCAGGGACTAAAAAGGCGATTTCTGGACAGAATCGAAAGACACTGGACAAAAATGTCATTGTGCTGGCCGATAAATTGTCCAAGATTCGGCAAAGAACCTCTAGCTCCCGGCTGCAAGCGGCGGGATTTGCGCATTTGAAATGGCCAGTGGCTGGGGCTAGAATCCCGCACGATGTCGGATTTCTTTCGGAAGAACATTGCAGCTCTAGCCGGTTATGTGCCCGGAGAACAACCGCAGCACAACGGCGTGATTAAGCTCAATACAAACGAGAATCCCTATCCGCCGTCGCCTGGTGTTCGGGCGGCGGTGAAAAAAGCGGTGAATTTTTCTCTCCGACTTTATCCTGAACCGCTCAGCGACAGCCTACGGCGCGTTGCCGCGGAGGTTTACGGTGTTAGACCTGAAAACATCCTGGTTGGAAACGGCTCGGATGAACTCCTGTCGATTTTGATGCGGAGCTTTGTCGGACCGCGCGATCGCGTCGCGTTTCCGGTGCCGACCTATTCTCTCTACGACACCCTGGTGGCAATTCAAGATGGTGAGCGAGTCGAGGTAGATTACCCGAATGATTTTACCGTACCGGAGGCGCTGTTCTCAGCAAACGCGGCGCTGACCTTTGTTTGTAATCCCAACTCCCCATCGGGGACTTTGGCGCCCTTGGCGAAGATTGAGCGGTTGGCCCGCTCTACTTCGGCTATTCTGGTCGTCGACGAAGCATACGTCGATTTTGCCGGGAGCGAAGGAGCCTCCATGCTGCCGCTCGTGCGCCGCTTTCCGAATCTCGTCGTCCTGCGGACATTCTCGAAATCCTTTTCTCTGGCCGGGATGCGAGTCGGTCTGGCGTTTGCCTCCGAAGAGCTCATCGCCGGTATGATGAAGGTCAAGGATTCCTATAATCTGAATCGCCTCAGCATCATTGCCGCAACGGCCGCGCTCGCAGATCTGCCGTGGATGACGCGGAACGTTCGGCGGATTCAAAACAGCCGCATGAAATTGACAACCGGGCTAAATAAATTAGGCTATGCAGTGTATCCCTCCCACGCCAACTTTGTGATGGCGCAAAGAGAGGGCCAAGATCTCCGGGGGCTCTACGAATCGTTAAAGAGCAGAAAAATACTGGTGCGCTTTTTTGACACACCGCGCCTGCGGGACTGTTTGCGCATCACGGTGGGCACACCCGCACAGGTCAAAGCGTTGCTCCGGGAGCTGGCGGTAATTGAAGGAGCGAAGGGCTAACGTTCGATGTTCGATGTTAGACCTTCGAGGTTCGAAGAGCGAAGAGCATGGAGCCATTGGCCACAAAGGCACTAAGACACTAAGGGGTCTTCTTTGTGTCTTCGTGTCTTAGTGGCAAGAGTTCTACAGAATTGCGAATTGCGGATTGTGAATTGCGAATTTGTTTCCGGCTTCTGACGTCTGATCTCTGGTCGTGCGTGCGGAGTGGCGGCTCGCCAGAAAGGAGTTTTATCCATGGGCGGTATACGAATCATCGAACTGGATCATATCGTGCTTAATGTGAGCGATATTGACCGCGCTGTGAACTTCTATACCGAGGTGCTGGGTCTACAAGCGGAACGGCTGGAAGAGTTCAAGGCGGGAAAAGTCGGCTTTCCGTCGGTCAGGATTAATGCCGATACCATCATCGATCTCTTTCCGGCTAAAGGTAGAGACCGTGCGCAGCTTCCCGGGGAGAAACCGGAAGGCAATCTCAATCACTTCTGCATGGTCGTCGGAAAAGAAGATTTCTCGTCGCTCGTCGAGTACTTGCAGCATCACGATGTTGCCATACGAGAGGGGCCGATTTCACGCTGGGGCGCTCGAGGGCGGGCGACGTCGGTCTATTTTCTCGATCCGGACGGTAATGAGATCGAGATCCGATGCTATTAAGGCAGGGAGCAAGGAGCCACAAAGACACAAAGAAATCTTAGTGCCTTAGAGCCTTAGTGGCCAAGCTTTTTGTTGGAATCCGAAATTCTGACTTCCGACCTCTGGCTGTCATTCTCTGGCTCCCTGCTCTAATCCGAAATTCTCTGTCTCTGTCCCTGTCTCTGTCTTCGCTTAGCTCTTCGCTCTTTGCTCTCCGCGCTTGGCGAGTTACGCTCGGCTTAAGCTCGTTTGTTCTCCTCGAGCTTGATCTTGAGGATTCGCCGTCCTTCCATGTCGACGATAGTGAGACGGTAGCCATCCTGCTCGACAAATTCTCCTCCCCGAGGGATGCGCTTGAGCTTGGCCAAAACGAAACCAGCCAAGGTATGATAGTCCGGCGACTCTTCGAATGGTAAGTCGTAATCAGATTTCAAGTTCTTGAGTAGCGCAGAACCTTGAACGACCAGGGAGCCGTCCGCGAATCGTTCGACGGGGCCGCGTTCTTCGCGATCGTATTCGTCTCGAATTTCGCCTACGATCTCTTCCAGCAAGTCTTCCAGTGTCGCTAAACCTTCGACTTCACCGAACTCGTTCACGACCATGGCCATAGCCAGGCGGCGACGCTGGAGCTGCTTCAGAAGTTCACTGATCGGGAGCGTGCTCGGAACGAAAAAGGCGGGGTGCAGGTGGTCCCGAATGCGAAAATCCTTTTTTTCTTCAAGAGCCTTGAATATATCTTTGTTGTAAAGAAAGCCGACCACCCGGTCGAGCTCGCCCTCGTAAACAGGTATGCGGGAAAAACCGCTCTCGACAAAGCTCTTGGCGGCTTCGGCAAAAGAGGTATTGATCTCAAGCGCGTGAATTTCGGTTCGGGGAACCATGACGGCTTTCACCGGCGTGTCGGTAAACTCAAATACGCTGTGAATCAATTCCTTTTCGGTTTCGTTGAATATCCCCTTAGCCGCTCCCTCGCGAATGAGGGATTTAACTTCCTCGACCGAAATGAAACTCGCGCCTTCGGCCTCCTTGCCCCCGAACATCCAGAGTATGGCGTTACTGGAGGCGGTCAGCGCCTTGACGAGGAATGAAGTGATGCGCGAGAGAAAGTCGATGGGCAGCGCGACCAGAAAAGCGATCCGCTCGGAATAGCGCAAGGCCAGCGACTTGGGCACGAGTTCGCCTAAGACCAGTGAAAGATAGGATATGGGCAAAACCACCACCAGGATCGCCAGCAGGTCGCCCCATCGGGCAGCGAAGGGAAGCGGCAAAGATTGAATTTGTGGTTTGATATAGCCAATAGCGGCAGCCCCGCCGATCGCCGATGCCAAAGAACCGACTACTGTTACGCCAATCTGCACGGTGGCGAGAAAGCGATCCGGGTCGTTTTTGAGTCGCGCGAGCACTGCGGCGGACTTCACGCCTTTCTCTAGCAGCGCGTCGATGCGGCTCTTGCGCGTTGCGATGACGGCAATTTCGGAGGCGGCAAAGAAGCCGTTCGCAAAGATCAACAGCAAAATCAGCGCGGCTTCGAACCATATATCATCGTTGGCCATAGCGGGGTCGTCCTATTTCTTTGCGGCGCGAGCAGCGAAGAAAAAGGCGGCGGTTTTTCGCGGAATTAGCAAGAACTTTTGACCTGGGAGGGGCCCGTATTGGGATGGCATTCGAATGTGAGCGGCTTTTGGAAGATTCTAGCGTTCCATCTACAAAAGGCAAGGCCCGTCGTTTATTCGGAGTTGCCTTTGCAGTAGGATGGCCCGGTCGATGGAAACACCCGATAAAGCCAAACCAACGTCCACCCTGCAAGGCACGGTGAGCAGGATTACCTACCGCCATCCTGAGACGCATTATACTGTTGCGCGATTGGACGTCGATGGCGCCTCCAGCGTCACCGTTGTGGGCGTGATCTATCCGGTTTCGGAAGGGGAAGAGATCAAGGTTGACGGTTTTTGGAAAACGCACCCGCGTTATGGCTTACAATTCCAGGTTGCGCATTGGCAAAAAGTCGACCCCGCAACGATCGACGGAATTGAGAAGTATTTAGGCTCCGGTCTGGTTAAAGGCATCGGACCTACTTATGCAAAACGGTTGGTCGCGGCGTTCGCTCTGGATACGTTGCGGGTGCTGTCTGAAGAGCCCCTGCGCATCCTTGAAGTCGAAGGAATCGGCGAAGTTCGGGCCCGCCGCATCATGGAAGCCTGGCAAGAGCAGCGCGGCATGCAGGACGTTATGGTGTTTCTGCAAGGCCACGGCGTGAGTCCCGCTCTAGCCCTGAGAATCTATCGGACGTACGGCAGGGAAACCGTGGCCACGGTCAAGGAAACTCCCTATCGTCTAGCGCGGGACGTCCATGGGATTGGATTCCTTCTTGCCGATCGCATAGCCGCCAGCATGGGCATTCGCGGTGATACTCCCGAGAGAGTCCAAGCCGGCGCGCACTATCTTTTGGGACAATTCGCCGAGCGCGGCCATTGTTATGTCCTCCTGGGGTTTCTGCGCAATCAGGTCTCTTCACTCCTCGGGGTCGATGAAGAGCTCGTCGACGCGGCTGTCGAAAGGCTGGCGGCTGATGGAACTGTCGTCTTGCAGGGTCAAGCAGGCGATAACTACGGTCGAGTTTACCTGACGGAGCTCTATCAGGCGGAAAAACGCGTGGCCGACGCCGTTCAAAGATTGCTTTCGACTTCGTCGTTCCTCCAAGGCGAACGGGTCTCTCGTCCCTGGGACAAAGTCAAAGGCATAAGCCGCGGTGCCATCAATCTCGTAAGTTCAGATCTCTTCGCCAGGTTGCCGTTCCAGCTCGACGAGGAGCAGATCCAGGCGGCCCGGCAGGCCCTGCAGCGGAAAGTCTTCGTCATCACCGGGGGTCCGGGGACAGGGAAAACGACGCTCTTGATGTCCCTTCTGGCAATTCTGCGCCGTGCGAAAGTCACCTTTGCTCTCGCGGCGCCGACGGGACGCGCCGCGAAGCGCATGACGGAAACCGCCGGTGAAGAGGCGACGACGATCCACCGTTTGCTTGAATACAATCCTCGAGAGGGCCGCTTTCAGCGCAATCAAGACAATCCCCTTGAAGTCGACGTGCTGATCGTGGATGAGGCATCGATGCTTGACCTGCTCTTAATGGACCATCTCTTGAGCGCCATCGAGCCGCATACGCATCTGATTCTGGTGGGCGATGTGGATCAGCTTCCTTCGGTCGGCCCTGGTAGCGTGCTCAAAGACCTCATTGAGTCCGGTGTCGTTCCCGTAGCGGTGCTCAGGCGCATTTTCCGCCAGAAAGCGGAAAGTCTGATTGTTGTCAATGCCCACAAGATTCTTCAAGGACAATCTCTGGAGTTCGCGGATGCGCGCGAGCGGAGGGATTTCGACTTCATCGCGCGTGAGAGCGAAGCGGAGATTCTGCAAGCGGTCAAAGAGCTGGTCCGGGAGCGAATTCCGCGCTCGCTAAAACTTTTGCCGGACGAGATCATGCAGGGCGTGCAGGTGCTTACGCCGATGCACCGCGGTCTGCTCGGCACTATTCAACTCAATCGTGAGTTGCAAAGCTTGTTGAATCCCGCGGGGGAAGCGCTGGAGCGCGGCGGATCGCTGCTGCGCGTGCGGGACAAGGTTATGCAGTTGCGCAACAACTACGACAAAGGAGTTTTCAACGGCGACCTCGGGCGGATCGTCAGCATTGACCGGGAGGACGGCAAGATCCGCGTAGATTTTGACGACAAATCAGTCGAATACGAAGCGGATGCATTGGACGAAATCAGTCTCGCCTACGCCACTTCCGTTCACAAAAGCCAGGGGAGTGAGTATCCCGCAGTGGTTCTTCCCCTCCACACATCGCACTACATGATGCTCCATCGCAGTATTCTTTACACCGCGGTGACGCGCGGAAAAAAACTGGTGGTCGTGGTTGGCAGCAGGAAAGCGCTGGCTATGGCAATCCGCAACGTCCGCGTGGAGAGCCGGAATACCGGCCTTAAAGAAAGGCTGGCGGCGGGGCGTTCGCCGGGCGAATCCGTCAATTTGAATTGAAGAGCCGGCCCAACTTGTTATCGGCGTGGCGCACTCCTAATTTGCGCAGGCAGGCCCACAAGGTCGCTTGATTGCTATTGATGACGGGCTTTCCCAGTTGTTCCTCCAAACTCTCGATGGCCTCGATCATTCGGGTGTTGGTACAGCTCAGAAAATAACCGTCTGCCTCCGGTCGGGTATTCTCATTTACGACCTTGATCCATTCTTCGGGACTCACGGCGCTGTAAGCATGACTTTCGAGTCCCAAGCCTCGCTCATGAAGGACTTCGAAGCCCGCCTCCTTCAGATAGTGAACCTCGTGTTCGTTGGTCTCCTTAACGTAGGGACTGATGAGCACGAGTTTCTTGATGCCGACGTGCTCGAATGCCTCGGTAATCGCCTGCGCCGTCGTCAGGGTCTGACAACCGCCAGCGCTTTGAACCGTCTCGACGATGGCGGCCTCGTGCGCGAGTCCGTTTTCCATGGAATTGGCGGTGCAGTGAAAAACAATGACACCCGGTTTAACGTCCGAGAGCGCCTCTGCTGCCTCGGTTAGTGATCCTTTCAGTTCCGCAAGCGGCTTGCGCCACTTGCCGGTCATTCGCAGGCGGGTGATATGGATGGCCACACTCGGCGGCGCATAGCGATTGAATTGCGGCTCGGTCAGCCGATTGCTGGACGGAATGATCAGTCCGATGCGGGGTTGGTTCTTCATAGCCCGGGCGCGCCGAGATTGTAGAATCTGCGGGCGTTGCCATGCAATATCGCCGCTTTGTCGGCTGCCGTCAGCTCTTTGTTTTCCAGCATTTCGTTGATTTCATGCTTGCAGAATTCGTTGTTGACCTCGTGCGGAAAGTCACTGGAGTAAACGAAAGGTTTATTGCCGACGCGGCGAACCGCGTGAGCGATGTCGGGCTCTTCGCCTTCGCAGCCGACGAAAATGCGCCCTTCGTCGACGTGGCGGGCGATGTAGTCGCTGACCTTTTCTTTCGGACGCAGCTCCAAAAAGCGCTTGCGCGGGTCATGCTGAATGTGGGTCTCCCAGGAGCGGTCGAAGCGTTCCAAGCAAACGAGTAACCAAGCCACCCCCCCTTCCATGAAGCCAAACTTGACGTTAGGGAATTTATCGAAAATACCGTTGAAGATGATACCACCAAAAGAAATCATCTGGCCAAAAGGATGGCCGAGGGCATGAACCGGTGCATAGGGAGTCACGTCATCGAGCCCCAAATTCTCGTGGGCACCGCCGTGGATGCCAATAGCACAACCCAATTCGTTTGCTGCTTGGTAAATCGGCCAGTAGCGCTTGTCGCCGAGTTGCGCCTGGATGCCCGTTGAAGGCAACATGGCGCCACACATCCCCAATTCCTTCACGGCCCTTTTTAGTTCTTCCACCGCGGCTTCGGGCTCCTGCAAAGGAACCAACGCCATGCCCTTAAATCGTGGACTCTTTTTCATATAGGTCTTGTGCAGCCAATCATTATAGGCGCGGGCGAGGTCGATGGCCCAATCGCGGCTGACGATTTTGCCAAAGGCGAGGCCCAAGGTGGTATAGAGAACGGTCGTCTCAATCCCTACGTCCTCCAGAAAATCAATCCAACCCTCGGGGCCGACTTTGTTAAACGCTCCCGGAGGGAAATCGTGCAGGTTGGCTGAGTGGAGATGATCGAGAGGCGGAAACGGATTAAAAAATGTGTGGGTCTCATACTTCTCCCGGTAAGCGCGCGGCATCAGTTCGATGATCCCCTTCGGATCTTCGATAATATGCCCGTCGCCGTCGATTATGGTGTGGCCGTTGAATGGCATAAATACCCCCTCTTCCTGATCCATATGTCTCCAACCAATGGCGGCTTGTCAAGACTCCCGGGGGGAGCCAGGGCAAGGGGAAAAGAGCATGGAGCATGGGGCACGGAGCAAAGAGTAGAGGTCAGAGGTCGGCAGTCAGCGAATAAACTTCAAGCCAAGAGAGGGGTTGTTTTTGAGCAAGAATCGACCAAATTCCCCGACTTCAGGCGATGCGTGTTTACCTCGCATGGGCTGCGGCGATTTTTGGATCCCCATTCTGCCAGCTCTGGCGCGCGATCTTGAGCGCCGCGGGTTGCGGGAAATTTTGCAATTC
>JBOHVS010000045.1:0-12039 GCA_050735975.1 Binatia bacterium
GCTGAGAGGTATTGTTCGTGACTGGAATCTCAGCGAACACGTTCTGTTTATCCAGCATAACAGCCGCTTCAGGATGTCCCGGCATATTCCTTCCTCCGCATGTGGAACCACAGTCTCATCAACTGCAGGAACATGATCACGCTCATGCGCAAATTCTTGACTTTAGACTTCCCGGCTACACGCCGCATTCGGAACGGTACGCTGACCATCCAGGAGGGAATCGATACTTTACTAACAGCCCCATACGGCTATCTTTTCTCCCCGATTCAGCCGTCCCACCATGCGCTCGCGCCGCTTGAGCTGATCCTGGCTCTTTACAACCAGAAAAAGCTCGAGTGGACCGAGCAAACCTCCGGCGGGCTCGTATTCGGCACATAGATCCGCTCCGGTCCTATTTTGGGTAAAGCGCTTATCGTGGCATTCACCGAGTTACCTCGCCTGCCTTGAGCGGCGCAATCGTTCGTCATGTTCTTTGCCGCCGGCGTGTTCTCGCCACACCGAGCGGACTTCGTCGAAAAACATTTCATGCTCTTTAAGCGCGCGGGCGCGCATAATCTCAAAACGCGACATTCGATCTATGTCTGTTCTCTCAGCCCATTGTTCCGCGTGCAGGAGCAGATAAATGCGATCCGGCCGGGGCTCGTCCCAACACGGCTTCAAACCGGCGGCTCGCCAGGCGCCGCAACTGTCACTAATGTAGATCGTGTTCTGGAAGAGTCCATCGTCGTATGCGTTGTTGTACTTCGCGCTCGTCTTTAACGGGTCGCTCCGGGTCGCGAGAGACGGGTTATGGCGGGCGATCGAAACTATCGGACTACAGCAGATCTCCTGGAGAATTTGCACGTGCCGATCAAGCAGCGCGAGATTCTGTTCCGCGCACGCTTCGTGAGGATAAAGATTGCCGTCATAATGGAAGCCGATCTCATGCCCCATGGCCGCAATATCCCGGATGGCTTCGGCATGTATGGGAAGATGCGAATTGTAATAGAGGTGCAGCGCCACGAAGTACGTCGACCGAATTCCCGCCGCATGTTCGATTTTGGAGATCGGCAGCGCCAACGCCGGCGAAACATCGATGTCGTGGCGCAGAATGAGCGTATTGGCTTCAAACGGGCTCCCGGCAGCATCACAAAGCCGTAGAATGCGCCAGCGAGAGCTCAACTTCTGGATGAGCTTTCGATAGGTCGCATTTGTGAAATCGGGATAATTCAGATCCGCATTCATCATGATTTTAAACTTCGCGTGTGCTCGTTCGTGGTCAAGTCGATTCTGGTTGTTCCATTGCCGAAGAGTTTTTCACCACAGAGATCACGAAGGCCACGAAGGTTTCGGATTTCTTGATTATAAACTTCGTGCTCTTCGTGGACTTCGTGGTAAAATTTGCCTTCCGGTTTGCGGAGCGGCTGCGCCAAATTCTGTACTTTAGCGGTCTTGCAGCAGATGGAGGAGGTCGCCGACTGATTTGATGCTGAACTCCGTGCCGTTTGCGGCTTGACTATTCCCATTCGCGGTGGGTTCGATCATTACGGTCCTGACGACGACGCTCGGATGTTCGCGATGGAGATTTAAACCCAGATCGCGGTCGGCGTCGGAGTTGCCGATCACCCAGCACTCCAGCGAGCAGCCCATCGGCGTCAGCTCTCGAAACAGCGGATCGCAGGTCCGTGAATCGGGCTTGAAGAAAGACATGTCATCGCGCGTAATAACCGCATCGAAGAGACCGGGCCAACCCTGTTCGCTCGCCAGACGCTTCCACAAAGCCCCGCTGTTATGGGTGACTACCGCCAGCTTGCGAAAACGGGATCGACACTCCTGCAGGATCATTTCAAGATCGCCGAGGCAGCAGTACTCCGCAGCTAGTTCAAGTTCATCAAAGCTCCGTAGAATGTGGCCTTTGATGCCTCTCCCAAGAGGCGTGTGCGCGATCCTGCGCAGTTCAGGCAAGAGCGGCCGGAGAGTCGTAGAAACCCCGACCGATTTCAGATAGGACGCCCAGAAACAACGCTGCCACTCGAACTCGTTTGCGTCGATCTTGAGATCGACCAAAGTGCCGTCCAGGTCGAATAAAGCGATATCTTTCATGGAGCTTCAGCCTGAAAACAGACATTTCACCACGAAGGTCACGGAGAGCACGAAGGTCAGAAGTTTAAAAATATCAATTTCCGAAGCCTTCGTGACCTTCGTGTGCTTCGTGGTGAGAATAAAAATCGATTCTCAGCTCTTGCTAGCTCAAGAGACCGTCTCGATGGTAAAGCCCGCCCCAGTAGCGCATGATCCGCAAACCATAGTCGATGGAAAATTGGCGCGGAACGTGTCGCCCAAGCGCCAGCTCCAAAGCCAGCGCCGGCATATTGACTCCTGCTTGCACGGTCAACCCAATCGTGCCGGGAATGCGCGGATTCACCTCCATGACGCACGGAGTTCCACGGTCGTTTCGACGAAACTGCACGTTGCTCGTGAAGCTCAGATGCAGTCTCCGGACTACCGCCTCGGCCAACCCGCGCAGTTCCGGATCGTCGATGACTTCGGCGTGCAGCGCCAGCCCGCCGACGCTCGCGTACCTCCTTCTCACAACGGACACAAGTGATTCGCCATGCCAACTGAGCACGTCGACGCTGTATTCATCTCCAGGCAGGTATTCGCACAGAATTGCTTCGCGCGCTGGTGAGTGAACCAGGATTTGCGCAAGCTCCGCGGCAGAGATCTCCGGCGGGCCACCATTGCGGTCCAACGAGTCAAATATCGACTCGCCCTCCCGAACGATAAAAAGCCCCCTGGCGGCTGTCCCACGTGAAACTTTGAAGACTACCGATTGCCTGGGATAACCCAACTCATGCAAGGCTGTTCCAAGAGACGCCTGGTCCTGAACGGCAACATAGGCCGCCACCGGGAGCTCTGCCTCTTGACAGAGATCATAAAGCTTGAGTTTATTATTGGCCGTCGATACGGCGTTGAGATCGCTGACAACTACACCTATGCCACGGTGTTCGAAGATCTCGCGGTGCGCGGCAAAATATTCCTGATCGAACGTGGAAAGCGGATAAACCACTGAGCATTCTTCTCGCGCGAGAATATCCAGGAGTCTTTCTGCAAAGTCCGGCTCATCCCGCCGAGGTACCAAATACCCTTTGTCCGCCAAATAGAGCCCATAAGCATCCGGTCTGACATCGCAGCCGATGACGGTGATGGCCTCTCCGTAGAAGGCTTTGAGCGCCGCATGGACGGCCACGAAACCGTCGTTGCCTACGGACGTGCACAAACACCTCAAAGGCCGCAGTGTCGATCCGGTCGGAATATGGCTAAGGGGTCCGGCGCTCATGCGTGTCTATCGCCTCGCGTGTCCTGCCAGTCGCCTTGAAAGTCTCTGATACAGAGAGATTGACCGCGAGATTCCAGATGCGCGATCAGCTCCGTAAACAACATAAACGGACCCTCTCCTGTCTGAATGTGATCGTCCAGGGCCTGCGAGGAGACCTCCAGCAGCTTCGGCGCCCGGAGCTTGAGAGCCTGGTACGGTCGTATATCCGGCGCATTGAGATAGACATGAATCGGGTGGAAAGCGAACACCTTGAGTCCATCGCCAAGAGCCAGTAACGGCGCCAGATGCCAACACGGCGCGCGCTGTTCCATTTCATAATCATCGGCCCAAAAGTACGGAACGCGCAAGAACGTGCGGTCGCTCCAAACGTATGCCACCGGACGAAGATGCGGGGTATGCGGCAAGAACAATGAGACGTCCGTTGTGATCGGGCTTTGCGCCGCAATCTGCCGGAGAAGCGAAGTCGATTGTACCAATCCGTGGGTTCGCATACTGGAGGCTTCGGGCACGAAGGCTAGACAGTGACGGAGCACCGCATCAGGCGTCTCTCCATGCGTCGAGCCGGACAGGAAGTTTGGATGGATGCCCAATTCGAAGAGCTCGGGATGCGCCGCCAAGCGCGTAATCGCGGGACTGGTGTGGGTTAGAAACCAAGTTGTCCGCACTCGGTGCGCAATCAATTGCTCGGCGACAAAGTCGATCGTGCAATCGGGGGCCCAATCCGTATCGATAGTCAGGACGACGTCGTCCATGTAACCCAACTGATTCAGTTTACCACTTTCCGCGAAGGCAGATCTATTCCGCGCCGGCGAGCTTGTTCTGAACTAATAAGACGATGCTTTCCACACTTTGCGCCTTGGCAATCTCTTCCGGCGAAAACTGCACGCCAAATTCCCCTTCCAGGCCCAGCACCAGGTTGAGATGATTCAACGAGTCCCAATTCTCGATACTATCAGGCGATGACGCGGGAAGGATTTGCTCAAGCGGGATGTTCAACAGATCCGCGGCGATGCATCGAACGCGTTCCAAAACAGGCCGTGTCATCGGGTTATTCCCTCCTCTAAAATGCGGCAGGTAATCCACTCGGGCGCGCGGATGAGTCCGTCCTCCAGATCAAGTTCCCAGAGAGAGCTTGAGTCGCGCTGCTCCATCAGCTTGAAACCGTGGGAACTGTAGAAATCTCTCGCGAGATCATTCTTCTTCGTCGGCAAATACCAGCCTCTCAAGAAGCGGCCGCCCTTATGAAGGGCCTCCGCTGCCAGGTGGCTAAGTAAAGCGGTTTCAACGCTTCGCCCCACCACGCGGCAACTCATAAGGAAGGAGTCGATCTCGCAGGCATTGCCATTGAACCTTGTGATGGCGACCGCCACTAGACCATTGTCGCCAAAACGATCCTGAGCTCGCAACGAATATACGCGCCAGCCAGCGCTGGCCGCCGCTTCAGCAATCTGCTGCTCCGTGTACCGCCGGGTCGTGAGATTAAACTGATTGGTCTTTTGCGTCAGTTGCGCTACCCGGATCAGCGTCTGAGGCGTCACCGAAGCGATTTCTACTTCCATTTGCAAGGAGCGGTAGAAGTCTTCCAGGGAACCTGTGTCACATCTCAATTGGGTGCGCTGGCGCTCCTCCGCGTAATAGCGACCTCGCTCGCGATCCTCGGCCGAAAGGGTTAGGCGCTCAAAGAAAGGGCAATCACGGAGCGCATTGGCGTAGCGCATGGGATCGTCAGGTAAGTCAATTACGGTGACCGGCAACTGGCTGCGAACCCATTCGCGTTCAACCGGGTTGTCGTCCAGAAGTGCAAGGGCGTCAACGCCGATGTTGAGTTCAGTCGCAATCTCACGGAGATTCTGCGCCTTGTCGTTCCAGTTGATCCGCACGGCAGCGAAGTGGTGCGGGCGCAACAGCATACCGGGATGGCTTTCGAGCGCCTCCATCGCGTCCCCCAGGTTGTTTTTGCTGCACACAGCCAGGATGACGCCTCGCTGATAGAGGTCAAGGATCACCCGCTGCAACCCCTGGTAAGAAGCGCCCGGATGCTCCGGACCGATCTGAATCCCGTTCATGCCATCCTCGCCGATGATCCCGCCCCACAGTGTGTTATCCAGATCAGTGACCAGTGCTTTGCACACTCTGCCTGTCAGAGGTTGAAGGAAGCGGAGCCATTCGTTCGCCAGATGCATGAGGCAATCAGCCGCAATCGGCAAACGTACGGTCTGCCACTTGCCTTCATCCTGCCAGCGAAAACGCCCGTGGCGCGCGACCAGAGCGTCATAATCAAGGATATAAATACCCGGATGTTCACGGACCAAGGAACGCAAGCTCTGATTGATGCGACGAATCGCCTCAACCTGGCTGGGTTCCCCTTGAGCATCCAGGACGCCGGCTCCGGGCTGCGCCGGTATCTCTAAGTTATGGATGACAAGATGAGCTTGACTATAAGAGCGAAAAGTCCTGGCCCAGTCGGATAAATCCCGTGCGGTCCTGTCAATCACTCGCTCCACTTCTTCGGACGACAACTCCGTGAACCGATACCATAGGTCGGGCAGAAAATCCCGCGTTTGAACCGCAAGGATCACCGCGTCCGGCTTGAACTGATGCAGGTTGCTCTGCGGGTTAAGCATTTCTTGAGCATAGGCGTTAAAATCGCCCAGTTGAACGGTGAGATCGATGCCGTTGGCAAAAGCCGCCGCGCGCAACAGCGGGATCACGGGCTCAATCGTGAAGGAGCGGAGCAAAGCCAAGCGATATGGCGTCATAGGCAACTCCGACCTCATCCGCTCATAGCGCGAAACAATGTAAGCGGCGTTAGCCATAACAGGTTTTTGATGCCAGAGTCCCGCCAACATGGCAGAAGCCTCGGTCCATCGGCCCAGCTCAAGCAATTGATCAACTGCGCCGCGCGGATCGGTATCTGATATCATGCGTTACCTCCGCCGTCAGGGTCATTCTTCCAAAAGTTCCACAAGCAGCTTCTGGCGGGTATATACCCATGCAATGCGCCGGCCCTGGAAAGCGACTGCCGGTACCGGCGGATGAACGATCAGCGCCCCTAACGCTCTCAGACGCACGAGTTCGCGCTCCAGATCTCTCGCCGCATAGCAGACATGATGGATTCCTCCTCCACGTTTTAGAAATGATGCCACCGGTGACGTTTCACTGGTTGGCTCAACCAGCTCGACGGCGGCTTCGCCGGGCTCCCCTCTTGAAAGAAAGACAACTTTTGCCTCCTGCAACGGATCAACGAACGGCCCGCTGGTAACGCGCACGTTAAGCATTTCCTCATAGGACGACACCTGCGCGTCGATTGACGTCAGAACAATGCCAATATGATGCATCGCCCGGCCCGTCGCGCCGCTGCTGGAAAAAGCGGTCATTGAAAAATCACTCCTGAACTCGATGTCGCAACAACCGGGCCGGGTTACCCACCACGGTTGAATTGGGCGGTACGTCGGAAAAGACCGCCGCAGCCATTCCAACACAGGACCAGGGGCCAACGTTTCGGTTCTGGATGATGCTTGCATTGGCGCCGATATAAGAACCCTCGCCTATACGCACCCCTCCCGACAGGACTGCATTGGGCGCAATGACCGCATAATCCTCAACGATACAGTCGTGGCTGATTTGCGAACCAAATAGCACAAGCACATGTCTTCCTATTCTCGCATTGGACGTGATCACACAATTCTGCAGAATGACGCTGCCGGGTCCGATCTCCGCATAGCGGGAAACGTTCGCGCAAGGATGAATGATGGTCGCAAATCGGGTGACATATTCACAAAGCCTATCAGACACTCTCTTCGTGAGCCGGAGATCCCGATCATTACCTAACACGATAACAAAATGGCATGCAGGATACTCCGTTGCCGCACTGATTGGACCCAAGACGGAATAGCCATTGTACTCTCTTTGATGCTTTTGGGCGTCGTCGTCGAGAAAACCGAGGAGGTTCCATTTTCGCTCAACGCTGTTGATATCCTCTATGGCCCCAGCCACTTCTCGCCCGGTTCCTGCTGCGCCGATAATGATTACGTCCTCAACCATGTCTTCACTGATTGTTATTTTCTGGAGGGCTTCACCTCAGGACGCATTCCGGGTAATATGCTTGGCGGCTCCTGTAGCGGCGCCGGCGAATCCTGGCTCGTCAGGATCCCTTCCAAACATTGCGCTACCCTCTCAACGTCCGCGGCGGACATCCGGGTGTGCAAAGGCAAAGAGACACCGTGCTTGTAAGCGTAATATGAATTGGGACACTGTCCGGATCCCCGGGCATAATGCGGTTGGACGCCTATCGCGTATGTGCCGATCGTGCTCTCGATCCCATGTGCTCCCAAGGTTTGCAATACCCCATCCCGATCGACACCCTCCCGCACCAAAACCACATAGGACTGCCAGATGTGGCGCAGCCCTTCCATCGCGAGCGGGCGGGCAACGGTTGGGACGCCTGCCAACGCCTGGTGATAGAGCCCGGCAAGCTCCGTTCGCCGGGTGATAATCGATTCCAATCGCCTCATCTGCGCAACACCGAGCGCTCCCTGCAAGTCGGTCATGCGGTAGTTGAGACCGGCGCGCTGAAATTGGTTTTGGCCATTAACTGCGACTATCCCGTGATTGCGCAACTCCGCCACCCGCCGGGCGACGGTCTCGTCGTCCGTCACCACCATCCCGCCCTCTCCTGTAGTGATCGCCTTGCGCGGATGAAAACTGAAACAGCCCACCCGCCCCATTCCGCCGCACTTGCGACCGCCGTACTCAGCGCCCAGGGCGCAAGCCGCATCTTCAATGACGGACACACCATGCTGTTCAGCGATTTCCAGGATAGGCTGCATGTCGGCCGGCTGGCCGAACAGATGCACTGGCATGATCGCCTTCGTCCGCGGCGTGATAGCTCGCCGGATCTGACTTACGTCCACGTTGAAAGTGGCAAGGTCAATATCCACCAGGATCGGCTTGGCGCCTACGAACTCCACAACGTTGGCCGTGGCGGGAAAAGTGAAGTCGGGCACGATCACCTCGTCACCCGGCCCGATATTCAGCGCCAGCAGCGCCAGATGTAATGCCGCCGTCCCGGAACTTACGGCGATACCGTGCTTGACGCCGACATACTCAGCCACCAGCCGCTCGAATTCCCGCACCTGCACTCCCTGCACCAGGTAACCGGACCGAAGCACCCGGACAACAGCCTGAATTTCTTCTTCGCCGATCTCTGGAATCGTCAAGCGAATCATGCCGCTAATCTTTTCCGGTACCACCATGCGGTGTGCAACAATCCTTCTTCCAGGTCTACCTTGGGCTCGTATCCCAGAAGCTGTTTGGCCTTGTCGATATTGGGTATGCGCAATTCCACATCGGTATACGACGCTTCCACGAAAACCATTTTCGATCGCGATCCGCTCACGCGGATGATCTGCCGGGCTAGATCATAGATGGTGCACACGCTGCGCGGGTTGCCGATGTTGAACGCCTGCCCGACCGCTTCCGGTCTCGTTAAACAGAGCAGGATGCTGTCGACAATATCGTCGACATAACACCAGGCCCGGATCTGACTCCCGTCGTTGTGAATCTCTAGATCTTCATGCCGCAAGGCCTTGAGCACGAAAGTGTGGATGGCGCCCCGGCCGACCTGCCCGGGACCATATATATTGAAGGGGCGGATAGAGAGAGTTGGCAGCCCGTATTGTTTGTAGTAGTTGTGCGCGAGGTGCTCGGTGGCGAGCTTGCTGACAGCGTAGGTCCAACGGGCTTCGCCGACCGCGCCCAGCGAGGTGACATCTCCCTCTCTAACTTTGTAGGCGTACGTGCCGAAAACTTCGCTCGTAGAGAAATCAATGAACCGCTCGATCTTGGATTCTTTGAGCGCGGCTTCGAGGACATTATAGGTGCCAATAAGACTCACCTGCATGGTCGTCACGGGCATCTCAAGCACGGTTCCGACCCCTGCAATGGCCGCCAGGTGCACTACAATGTGGCTTCCCTTCATGGCTGCGGCCACCTGCGAGGCATTCAACACATCATCTTGCACGAATTGCAGGTTTGAATGGCTCAACAATCTCGTCGCGGCGATCGCGTTGCGATGGAGGTTGTCGTAGATAACAACCTGGTTGTTATCGACCAGCCGTTCGGCCAGTCTCGTGCCGATGAATCCCGCGCCGCCACTCAAAAAGATTTTTTTACCGCTGATTTCCATATCTTTCTCCTTCGGGGTTAAAGCTGTTCGGAACCACGGCAGTTAGAAGTAAACATCGGGAGGATTCGGGCACAGCGCCCAAGGGATCCATCTCATTGCCTCCATCCACAAATATACGGACACTCCCGCCAGCTACTATAATGTTGCTCCGGCGGGATGCGTGGGGCGGGATCAGGAAGTCGTACTTTCAGATCGAGCCGCCGGCGTTACCTGGGCGCGATCACGCGCAAAGATGGTGATTTCCGGATTCACAGAACCAAAAGGGGGAGTAATCCATCGGATTGGCGTATGGAAGCGGGCCACACGCCTGTAGCCTATCTCCTCTGTACGGAGCCGATGAAAGAATTGCTGCGCGGCCTCAGAATGCACAAAGAGAGAATCTCCAGGCGCCCAGTCCGCCACTCTATCGTGGGTTAAACCGACCTGCGCCCCACTGCTTAGAACGACGAAGTTCGGCCGCCGCCGTTCGAACAGCTCGTGCGTTCGTTGTTCCATCGGAACATAGTGCACCCTAACGTCTGGAGCGAAGCGCGGCAATCGGGTCGGTGACTGGTAGGTTTCGACTTGAGCGCCTGCAGGCACGTGCGCTTGCAGCCAAGCTTCGGCCGCATAGCGCGGGTCGTCAGCCAGCAGACGGTCCATATCGATTCCCGGTAAGAGAGCGGCTCCGAGGACAATAACCGCCAACAGCGTAGCCGCCGCGCGCGCGACGGAGCCTGAGGCATGGCTAATTCTATCGATTAGGACACCACCGGCGGCGCCGGCCAAAATGAGAAGGAGATACTGCAAGGGAATCGTGTACTTGACGTTCAACGTCACGATGGAGCGGAGTGAAAAAATGTAGTAGCTCAGGGCTAGCACAAGCGGAACTGCGGCTTGGCGTGGATAGCGCCACAACGCCCATGCCGCGCCCAGCACGCAAAAGATCGCGACCGGCGCCGTCAGCCCTTCCACCACGTTGCCCAGCGTGTTCAGCAGGTGGGTCATTTCTCCGGTTACGGAGTATCCGGTCGGCTTTTGCAGGGAGAATTGGTAGGGCGCGTACTTCGCGCGAATTTCCGGAGGCAACATCCCGAGTAGGAAAAGCCAGCGATTAACGAACCCGGCCGGATTCCACCAGAGATTGCCGGCGACGACGGTAACCGCCAAGAACATACCCCCCGCCGTCGCCACGTGCTTCCAACTCTCGCGCGATTGTAAAGTCCCTCGCCCCCAAAGCCGGAGCAGCCAGACGACCGGTAAGGCGATCAGCACTCCAATGATTTGCTCCTTCGTAAACAAGGCCATTCCCGCCGCCAGTCCCGCGACGACAGCGGCACGTCTCGAGCCATAGTCGGCACAGACCAACACTGCGGCCACAGCCAATGCAGTCCAGAAAAGGGCGGGCACATCGACGTTCGATGTATGGGCAAAGTAGACAATCGGATAACAGCCCGTGGTTAAAACGGCGCTGACCAGGCCGGCCCTCTTTCCAAAGAGGATTGAACCGATCACATTCGCGCAAAGGACAACACCGACGCCCATGAGCGCGCTGACCATGCGCGCCAACAGCGCCAGCACCGCCAGAGCCTGCTCCGGATCTTTAAAGCCGTAGGGATAAGCCGGCTGAGGCGCTTTGAATTCTCCTGTCACCCAAAGCCATGCCACGTAGGGCAATTGCACTGCCGACAGCAGCAACGGGTGGCCGAGCGGATACTTGAAATAAAACCACCCCGAGTTCCACGAGTCGTCTACGAATACTCGTTTGACAAGGGCGAGCGAAGTGACAGGCTGCAGTGAGTCTGTAGCCCATGTCTCATTGCCGTTCGGCAATCCCCAGCCAATGGCGATCGTGTTGATGCCCAGGCTGAGGAACAGGACCAGTACCAGCCAGCGCTGCTTTGAGATCCAGACGCGTATAGGGATACCGGGTTTCATGTTATGAAAGTCGCGGCGAGACAACGCCAAAGGATTAGCGTTTCGTCAGTGCCATGGAAGAGCCACAGCTCATTCAACTGTTTATCGGGATGGACTACAGTCTCACCTTTTCCAGAAGAGCCTGAGTGATTCTTTCCCGCGGGTTGATGGAAGTTAAGATGCTGTACTTATCGACTTTCACGACTTGATAATGGATGTCCCGCTCCCGAAGCATTTTCATGAAGGCCTGATGTTCTTTCTTCTCTTCGTCGTCGGCACTGAACACATAACAGATGTCCGCAGCATTCATTACTTCAGTCTCATACGGATCGTAACGACTCCTGTGTGGTTCCAGAGGAACAAAAACGAGTTTCTCAAGCGAGTGAAAACCCAAATAGTACATGTGCCTGGCAGAAAACCCACGGCGGCAACCTTCCTTTTCGAGAACTTTGATCAAATTCGGAATCGTGCTATGAGGCTGGTCCAGCGCTATGTCCAAAATTCCGTAACCATTGAGCGCAATCGTAAAGGCAAACAGGCCGGTATAAATCTTTTTCGGATACTTCCCCCGCAGATCATTGAGAAAAGCCGCTGCCATGATGGCCATGAGAGGATAACAGACCAATAGATACCTAGG
>JBOHVS010000046.1:0-11723 GCA_050735975.1 Binatia bacterium
GCGCTATGCCCTTAGCCCTTGGCGACCGATTCGCGGTCGGACCTGAGTTTGTTCAGATAGAAACGACGAACAGAGCCAAGAAACGACAGCGTCTGAGGCCAGAGAAAATCCGGATAGGTATAACGACAAGACTGAAACGCCCCGTTGTAATAGAGCAATGTCGGTTCCGCGTAGATGCCGAAATTGAGATATATCCTATGACCCGCGCTCTTCGTCGAAGCCATAACCACCTTCCCGGCATCGATATAGCCGGGATCAACGTTTACCCGGCGTCCGATGCGCCCCGCAGATTTCATCCGATACTTGACTTCAATCTCCTGTGTCTGCAGCTTTACGCCCGCGAGCCTTCCCGGCGAAGACAACTGCCCGAACGAAATGAAGCGCTTCAAAAGGCGGCTGCCCATTTCCTTTTCGTAATAGCCGGAAAGGCTCCAGGGCAAGATCTCGCTCCGGTCGTCGACCGGACCAAGAATTTCCGCTAAATCCTTTTCAACCGTGGTTAGAACTTCAGCGTCGGGCGAAAGTAAACCGACGAAATAATTCACGGGTTTAGGCTCTGCAGGCGTCCCCATCTCACGCCTGGCGCTTCAGAATAAGGAAATGATCGTAGATGCGATCGGAGAGTTCATCCTTGCTCATAAGAGGTAGGGCCTGGATGCCGCCATTCTTGTCCAAAATAGTTGCCGCATTCGTGTCCCGATCAAAACCGCTTCCTTCCTCTGTCACATCGTTGGCTACGATCATGTCGAGATTTTTCTCCCGTAGCTTTTTCGCCGCATTGGACACCAACTCATCGGTCTCAGCCGCAAATCCAATCAGCATCTTGCCATTTTTCTGCGTCCCCAACTCCATCAAAATGTCAGGATTCGGTTCCAGCCGGAGTTCGATTGGAGCTTTGCCCCGTTTCATCTTTTTCTCGGAAAAGCTTGTTGCATGATAGTCAGCCACGGCAGCAGCCATAATGACCGCCGTGCATTCGCCAAACGCCTGCAGAACCGCTGTCCGCATTTCCGCCGCAGTCGTCACCGGAAGAAGGCGGACACCGGCCGGAGCCTCAAGCGCCGTCGGGCCGCTTACCAACGTAACAGTCGCCCCACGTCTTAATGCCGCGCGCGCTAGCGCATAACCCATCTTTCCCGACGAACGATTGGAAATGTAACGGACCGGATCCAGCGGCTCGCGGTTCGGGCCCGCCGTAATCAAAAACTTCTCGCCCGCTAAGTCCTTAGCATTTAGTAGCCGTTTGATTTCGTCCAAAATCTTTTCCGGTTCGGGCAGGCGGCCCTTGCCTTCGTAGCCGCAGGCAAGATAACCTTCAGCAGGCTCGAGAATGTGATATCCTACTCTCCGCAGTTTGCGGAGGTTCTCCTGTAAAATCGGATTCTCGTACATGTGAACGTTCATCGCCGGAGCAATCAATACCGGCGCCTGGGTTGCCATGATCACGGTTGTCAATAGATCATCGGCGATCCCGGCGGCGATTTTGCCGATCACATTCGCCGTGGCCGGTGCGATAACAAAGAGATCCGCCGAATCGGCCAAATTGATGTGGCCGATTTCCGATTCCTGGGTCAGGCTGAACGTGTCCGTGGCTACGGGCCGTAAGGAGAGAGTCTGAAAAGTCAGTGGAGTTACGAATTCTGTGGCGCCACGGGTCATGATAACCTGGACTACAAAACCCTCATTGACGAGCAACCGAGTCATTTCGACGGCTTTGTAGCACGCGATCCCTCCGGTTACCCCCAGAACGATATTCCTGCCGCTTTCCCTCTTCTCCACGCTATAAAAATAACCGACTAAACAAGGGTTTGCAACGTTCAATCACTACAGCATCACAGGCCACCGAGGGAGCCAAAAACCGGCACATTCATAGCCTAAACACGACATTTTGTCGATCGTGGTACCGCTCAAACTGAATAACCACTCCGTGTTGTCGCAAGAACTTCCCGGAACCGGCGGCAGATAGGGTTAATGGCTTCGCGGTATGGATGGCATGGTTTTGGCTCCTGACGCTAATCTAAAGGAATATTGGCAATTGATGACAACTTTTCGGAGATGCGAGGCTTGACCGGAAAAACGACTTCAGGTAATTGACAACGATCAAAAGGAGAGAGAGATGAAGAGACTCAGTTCGTTTTTCGCTACCGGGACTTTGATAACGGTCCTAGCGTTTGGGATACTGCTGATGTGGGAAGGCCCGGCCCGCGCCGTGGAAACGCCGCTGCTGATCTCCGGGGAAGTGGAGCCTAAAATCGACCCGTTCGCTTTCGCCAGCGATAGCGCCGCACCGGCCGCGTATGCGATGGAGATGGCGGACGGCGCATCGGCGGGTGAAGACTTTGAATATGATCCTTTCGAGTCGTTTAATGAACTGATGTTCCAGTTCAACCGTGAAATACTCGACCGATATTTGCTCAAGCCTGCCGCAACCGCGTGGGATTTTCTGCTGCCCACCCCGGTTCAAAGGGGTATTCACAACGCATTTGACAATCTCGCGGTCGTACGGCGGCTGGTCAACAATCTCCTTCAAGCGAAGATGGCGGGAGCGGGTAAAGAGGTAGCTCGGTTTACGATCAACAGCACTATTGGTGTGGTTGGTTTTTTTGATGTTGCCAGAGACGGGTTCGGCATTGATCAGAGCGATGAAGATACCGGGCAGACGTTTGGAGTATGGGGAATGGGCCCCGGTCCCTATCTGATTCTACCGTTCCTACCGCCTCTGACTATTCGGGATGGGATCGGTTACGCTTTCGATGCCGCAATGACGCCGTACGTCTACTTTCTTCCTTGGTATGCAAACGCAGGCATGACCGCAACCAACACGGTCAATGAACGGTCCCTGAACCTCGATCGCTTCGAGCGGGTTGCAGACACGACTGTGGATCTTTACGGTGCGGTCCGAAACGCTTACCTCCAAAGACGGGCGGCAGCCATCGGACAGTAATCTAACCGCGTGGATATGACGCCGGGCCGAGCATCATCGCATCTCTGCCATTGTTCACGGCTTTATAACGCCTGGTTGTGAGGGGGATCCGGCGGCGAACCTTCACTCCGAAAGCCGACTTTTCCGCATTACAGAAGAAAAACGGGGCCAATTCTGTCGGTTGACCGCTCGCAACGAGCTCTCTTGCCGGGTTAAGCACGCCGTACAATTTCCCGCCATCAGGCCATTCGTGTTGGGTCCTGCCTTAATCAAAAAGAAGTAGAGCCGAGGTCAAGATCGGCAATACCGTATTGACAACTCGAGGTTCGATAATTATGAGATATGAACGCGCCAGGCGTCACGAGACGTTCTGGCGATCCTCATTTTTACAGGTCTATTTCCTATAAAAGAAAATCGCAAAAGGTGGTGCGGCAGAATGCCACGGACGAAAAAGAAAACCGCAGGACGGCCGGCAAAACACCGGTCTCAAAGCTACTTCGATGACGCCAGCCACGACGAAGTCGACGACGAGGATCTTCCAAGCGACGAGGCCGGCCGGCGTAAAATTAAACGAAATTACGAAGAGTTATTAGGGATCCGGATTGACAAGCTGAAAGGGCGCGTGCTTAATCGGGAGAAGATCAACAAGACCATCGACGGTATGTACTTCATCTGCATGGAATGCAAGAAGGTATGTCACAACCTTGACGAAGGCCGCGTAGAAGAGGCCTCCACCCTGGATAACTTCTGCGCCAGTTGCGCGAAATCTAAAGGCGTCCGCAGCAGCGCCGCCTAGCTGTTCATTTGCAAACTATTAAGGATTTGCCGCAGCTCTGCCGGTAAAGCAGACTCCAGTACCATCCTGCGCTCGTCTTCGGGATGGTGCAATTCCAAACGAAACGCATGGAGGAAGTGGCGCTTTAGGCCAAATGCATCGGCCGTATGGACGCCATAAATCGCGTCCCCAACAATAGGATGACCGATCGCAGCCAAGTGGGTTCGAATTTGATGAGTAACGCCGGTGGTCATTGCAATTTCCAGCAGGCTCAACTTCTCGCAGCTAAAAACTCGCCGATATCTGGTGAGCGCGCTCCAGCTTTTTTGCCGCTTTCGGAAGGTCGGGGTTGGGGCAGCCGGCCGCATCCGCGTTTTATCGCGCCGGTCGTGCGCTAACGCAAAATCGATCGATCCCCCGGCTGCAGTGGTCCCCCAAACCAACGCCTGGTAATACTTTTTTACCCGTCGCTGCTGGAACTGAACGCGTAAATGGTCGAAAGCCGGTTGCGTCTTGGCGATTAAGACCAAACCCGAAGTTTCGCGGTCAAGCCGGTGCAGCAAGCCCGGCTCCCACCGGTTTTTTCCAATGCCAAGAATTCCCGGCCGCTGGGCCGCCAGAAAACTCGCTAGTGTATTGGAATCGCGGGCTGAAAATCCGTGGGTGTTCATTCCCGCCGGCTTGTCGACGACCAGGAGGTGAGCGTCTTCGTAGACAATCGGCGCACGAAGCTCCGGTTCCGGCTCCGGACTTTCGGATAACCAGTTCGCCGGTCCTGCGAAGCCGACCGTGTCCTGTGTCGCTAGTCGCTGGCCCTTTCTGCCCCGCCGTCCGTTTATGCGGAAAGCGCCGGCGGCAATGGCGTTTTCCACCGATCGACGAGAAAGATGCGGCAGGCAACGGCGCACGAAGGCATCCAGGCGAAGTCCGTCCAGATCCGCGGTAACGGTCCATTTTTTGCCATCCGGCAACGGCGCTTGATCCGTCACGATACCTACCTTACTATAATTGCCAACTTTCTGAATCGTAACAGCAACATGAAAAGACCAACCTATTGCGTTATTATGGCCGGCGGCAAAGGAACGCGATTTTGGCCGCTGAGCCGCTCCCACCGGCCTAAGCAGCTGCTCAAGATCCTTAGTCCGAAGACGCTCATCCGAGAAACCGCTGATCGCGTTCTCCCTCTCACCGGCCGCAGGCAAACTATAGTCGTCACCGTGGCGGAACAACTGAAGGGCCTGAGTAAAGAGCTTCCCATGCTGTCGGGGATAAACCTCCTCGCCGAACCCGAAGGCAGGAACACCGCCCCTTGCATCGGCCTGGCGGCGCTGGAAATCGTCATGAGAAACCCCGAAGCCATCATGATCGTCTTGCCCGCCGATCATTGGGTCGCCGACAAGGAGGCTTTCAGGCGCACTCTCCGTGATGCCGTGGAGCTGGCGGCCGATTCGGAAAATTTAGTCACTATCGGCATTCGCCCCGATTACCCGGAAACCGGCTACGGCTATATTATGAGAGGTAAGAGATTAAATCGTAGCTTAGGATCGAAGGCATTTCAGGTAAAGGAATTTAAGGAGAAACCATCCGCAAAAAGCGCCCAAAGACTGATCCGGCGGGGGTCCTTATGGAACAGCGGGATCTTTATCTGGCACGCCGCGGCGCTTCTTGATCTTCTGCGCCGCTATCAACCCGGAATCTTTGAGGGGTTAAAGAGAATCAGTCGGGCCGCGGGGCGACATCGGTTGGCGACGGCGGGTCCTAAACTTCACGCCGTCATCGCGCGCGAGTACAAGAAGATGCCGAACATTTCGATCGATCACGCGGTGCTGGAAAGAGCGGGCTCCGAGGGAAAAGTACTGACCCTGGAAGCCGATTTCGGATGGAGCGATGTCGGCAGTTGGGCCGCCGTGCACCGAATGATGCGCAAAGATGAGAACGGCAATGCAGGCAACGGCAAATGGCTCGGCTTGGGCGCCAAGAACTGTCTCATTCATGCGCCGGATCGGCTGGTCGTCTTGTTGGGCATCGAAGACGTCGCCGTGATCGATAGCCCGGATGCCTTACTTGTCGGCGACCTCAAGCGCTCTCAAGACGTCCGCGAGCTCGTTGATGAGCTCAATAAGGAAGGCTACGGCGCTTACACCGTCAAGTAAGCGCCCGCCGGCAATCGATTCCGGCCATTGTGAAATCAAACTATCCAAGAGGCCCGCTGCAAGAGGACGAACCCGTCGTTTTCCTGGACCGGAAGGAAAGAGAATATCTTTTTCGCCTGGAAAGCGATCGGCCCATCTCGATACGGGGCGGTAAAATCTCCATTGCCGAAGTAATTGGGCGTCATGAGGGGAGTGTGGTCCGGTCCTCTGTGAACGAACCGTTCTTGATCTTCCGCCCAAGTTTTCCACAGCTTATTCCTAACCTGCCGCGCAACGCGCAAGTGATATACCCGAAGGATCTTGGTCCCATCCTCATCTGGGCGGATCTCTTTCCCGGCGCTCGCGTCGTTGAGGCCGGAGTCGGCGCGGGGGCGCTCAGCATGACTTTGCTGCGGGCGGTCGGGAGCGACGGCCGGCTTATCTCTTATGAGATCCGCGAAGACTTTGCGGCGATGGCGCGCAAAAACGTGGAACGCTATTTCGGCCCGGCGCCCAACTGGATTTTAAAGACGGCGGACGTCTCAACGCAATTGGACGAAACCGACATCGACCGCGTGATATTGGATTTGCCCGAGCCCTGGCAGGTGCTCGAAAACGTTTCTAAGGCCTTGCGATCTGGCGGAATTTTGCTTTGCTACCTGCCGACTGTATTGCAGGTCAAGACTCTGGTTGACGCGCTCAGGGATGCCGGAAGATTCGCTTGCATCGAAACGATGGAGACGCTGATGCGCTTCTGGCACATCAAAGGAATGAGCGCCAGACCGCAGCACCGAATGGTAGCCCACACCGGATTTTTGACTTCAGCTCGGCTACTTGCGGATGGCCAACGAACTCTCCCCGGCGCCCCAAGTCAGGAATGAAGAAATTAGGTTCAGGCTGAGGTTGAGGCTAAGCGAGTTCGAAATTTGAGGTTCGAGGTTCGAAACTTAAACTGAACCTAAACCTGAGCCTGCCTTGGGTGTAGACTCGACCGCGTTTCTCACGGATAGCCCTTTTGCAGCCACCACTCGGCGATTTCGATCCGGCGGGCGAACCATACCTTGGGAAAGCCTTTGGCGTACTTGATGAACTCGTCGATGATCTTGGCCCGGAACGGGATACCGGAGACAAAGGGGTGAAGATTGAACGCAAAGAATTTCGGCGCTCCCTGCTCGCCCTCCCAGTAGAGATAGTCGAACTGGTCCTTCATGATCTGCAATAGGTCTCTCGGCGTCCGGCCGGTGCCATACGTAGAGTAGTCGTTGCAACCGGGCACGTTATAGGGAACCACGACGACTTTTCGACCGCCCGCCTCGACGATATAGGGATTGTCGCTGTTCAGAGGATCCGCCCACCAAACAAACCCCGCCTCCGCAACCAGATCCAAAGTGTTAGGGGTCGAAGCGTGGCCCGGGGAAAGATATCCGGTGGGTTTTTGCCCCAGGACCTTTTCAAAGGCCGCTACCGTCTTCTGGATCGATTCCCGCTCCTGTTCTTTGGTGTACATGAAGGAATATTCATGCTCATAACTTTCGGAAGAGAATTCATGGCCCTGCGCCTTGAATTCCCTGCATTCCTCCGGAAACTGCTCCACCTTCAAACCGTTCATCAGAAAGGTCAACTTGAGGTTATGGCGGTCGAAGAGATCCAGTATCCTCCAGATCCCGACACGGTCGCCGTATTCCCGTTCCGTCACTAGCGCCATATTCTGCTTAAAAACCGCCTTCGGTGGTGGAATGGTGGCGCCGCCTTGGCGCTGGAGCGATTCATGAGTTGCGAAGTTCTCCGGCCAAACCTCCCACGGCACAATGAAGGTCACACAGATCTTGGCTTTGTCGGGCCATTCTGTCGGTCTTGGTCTCCCCATCGTTTCGCCCTCTTTCTATTGCGAATTTTCAAGCCGCCGGGCGCATCGCAAGTTTTCACCGTCAAGTTTAGGCCTTACTCCGCCAAGCGGAACCGGATCAGATAGAACAGGGCGGCAACACCATCTTTCCAGGTGATCTTTTTACCCTCTGCATAAGTCCGGCCGTGATATGAAATAGGCACTTCATAGAACCGGCGCTGTCTTTTAGCCAGCTTCATGGTGATCTCCGGTTCGAAACCGAAGCGGTTTGATTTGAGCTCGATGTCCTTGAGAACTTCCGCGCGAAATACTTTGTAGCCAACCTCCATATCGGAAAGATTCAGGTTGGTCAACATATTGGATATGAAGGTCAGCGCCTGATTTCCTATATAGTGCCAAAAGAACAAAACCCGGTGCGCGCCGCCGCCGTAAAAGCGGGTGCCATAAACAACGTCGGCAAGGCCGGTTTGGATGGGTTCCAGCAGGTTTGGGTAGTCTTTCGGATCATATTCCAGGTCCGCGTCCTGTACGATGACCACGTCACCTGTAACATGACCCAGAGCGGTTTTGATCGCCGCGCCTTTGCCTTGATTTTGCGGCTGGAGAAAGACCTTGATTTCGGTCAGCGGATCGTTTGCGCGCCTGCTTTCTTCTTGTAAGCGGGTCAGGATCTCACGACTGCCATCCTGCGAGCCATCATCGACAAGAATGATCTCTTTGGGATGTTGGACTGCGCGGACGCGGCGCACCACCTCTTCCAGTGTGCGCTCTTCGTTATACACCGGAATCAGCACCGAGAGCTTCACTGCTCGAATTCGCGTTTCTTGAGTTCGCGCACGTAGGCGGAGAGTTTTGGGTCGGCGTTGACCGCTTCGTTGATTTTGGCTTGAAAATCGGCGGCCGCCCGCTCCAGTGGGGTCGTGTCCAATCGGACCCCAATCCATTGCGTGAGCCGAAGCAGGATGGCCAACGTTCCTCTCGGATTCGGGGTGGCGGAGAGATAATGGGGCAGTGCAGCCCACAGGCTCATGTTCGGAACGCCGGCCCGCCTGCAGGCATCACTCAACACACCGATAATGCCCGTCGGTCCTTGATACCGGGAGGGCATGAGATCGAGCTCCTCCATGAGTTTTGGGTCGCTGGAAAATCCGGTGAGGGACACGGGACGCGTGTAAAGCACCTCGTCCAGGTAGGCTCCTAATGTGACCACCATGCCAATCTGGCACTCGCTCACGAAACGAAGCATAGTCTCCGTAAACGTCCGCCAGCGCAGCTGCGGCTCGATGCCGATGCCGAGCACGTAATCTCGATCCACGGCAAGGCCGCTGCCATGATAGAAGTCGTAGGACGGCCAGTGGATCTCCCGGACCTTGCTTTCGGTCAATCGAACCACCGGCCGTTGCATTGAGAAATCGTAAAACTCTTCAGGATCGATGCTGGCGAACTTATTCGCCAGCAGCTGATCCGACATGTAGCGAACCGCCGTCGTAGCTGAAGCTCCCGCGTCGCTCCAGCCGCCGAATGAGAGAAGCAGGACAGGATTCCTTAATTGCGGACGGTTCTCGAAAACCAGAGGATCGGAACTCATACCATAGTGATCTTAACATAAGATAACCTGGCCGCTCCAGAGCAAATTTAGGACCCTGTTCCGTCGATAAGGGACGCTTACTTCGTTGTCGCGGCGGCCCCGCATCCTCACGTACTGCCGATGGGCGCTCAGGTAGGAGCCCTTGGCTCCAGTCCTCGCAACGGGACGTATCTCAAATGGCAGCTTTCAGATAATTTGAGATCTGAACTTTCTTCGTCTGAAATCCCGAAGGCCATACCCCCGGGTTGGCTTGACAGGAACAACCAGTCAATGATAGCTGACAATATGTTAAGTATTATGGCCAACCGCGATCTCGAAACCCGGCAGCATCAGACCGAAATCGACAACCGTTTGCGGGAGAAACGCCAGTCGTTGGGTCTGTCTCAAAAGCGGCTGGCAACTATGTCGGGCATCACGCGGCAGGCGGTTTGCGCTGTAGAGGCTAATCAGTACTATCCCGCCACATTGGTCGCGCTTCGGCTGGCGCGGGCGCTGCGCTGCAGAGTTGAGGACTTGTTCAGCATCCGTGCCGGGGGCGAGATTATCGGCGGCGAGCTAATCGGTTCGCTGCCCAAAAGCGCTACCAGGGTCCGCGCTCAAGTAACACAAGTAGGCGAACGATTGCTGGTCCGTCCGCTGGATGGCGCGGGGGAGCTGAGCAGCCTAACGGCAACCGCTGACGGTGTGATTGTCGAACGCGGGCCGGGACACAGCCGGGTGAAAGTTCGGCTGCTTAAAGATCCCGAGAGTCTGAAACGGAAAATCGTGGTCGCCGGATGCGATCCGGCGATGTTTCTTGCGGCCGGGCATATGAGCAACCGGGACAAAGAGACTCTAGTGCCCTCGCTCATGGGTAGCAGTGTCGCCATCGGCGCCCTTAAACGGGGCGAGGTTCACGCGGCAGGCGTCCATTTGGTGGATCAGCGGTCCGGAGCGTGGAACCTTCCCGATCTGCACCGCAGCCTCAAGCATATGAACTGTCTCGTCGTCACCTTCGCTCATTGGGAGGAAGGGCTGATTGTCGCCCAGGGGAATCCAAAAAACATCCGCGCAGTTTCTGATCTGGCACGCTCAACGCTCAGGATCGTAAACCGTGAAACCGGCTCAGGGGCGCGGCGCCTGCTTGATCGACAGCTCGGAAATGGCGGGATCAAGCCTGCGCGAGTCGCAGGTTACAAGGATGAGGTGCTATCTCATCTTGAGGTGGCCTCTCGAATCAAAGCCGGAATCGCCGATGCCGGGGTCGGCGTCCGGGCGGCGGCATCAATCTCGGGTCTGGATTTCATTCCGCTGCAACGCGAGCGCTACGATCTGGTCATTCCCAAGCAGCATTACGAGACGCTCCCAGGATTGAGAACACTTCTCGATATCATCGTTAGTAAGCCCTTTAGAGACGAGCTTGAGGCGCTAGGCGGTTACGACACGCGCGAAACCGGTAGAGTCGTGGCATGACCACCGGCGAGAGAAGATCGAACCGTTGCCAGATGCGAACGCGACAGGATCTGTGGAAAAAATGTCTCGACTAGAAAGAATTCAAAAGCTATCAGCCGTGGTCGTGGTATCTTTTCTTCTGGCGTGCGCTCATACGCGGGCGAGAGCGGACGAAATCTTCGTTTCGGCCGCGGCGAGCCTGACGGATGTCCTCAAAGAGATCGGTAGCTCGTATCAGTCGAGATCTAAACATACGCTGCAATTTAATTTTGGTCCGTCCAGTGGACTGGCGCGGCAGATAGAAGAAGGAGCGCCGGTGGATCTTTTCTTCTCCGCAGACTTGAGACAAATGGGTAACCTGGAGAAAAATGGTCGCCTTGAGCCGGGTACGCGGAAAAACCTGCTTTCGAACCAGCTGGTCATTATCGTTCCTGCTGATTCGCGTGTCGCCGTTGCCTCTCCCAAAGACTTGCTCAAGCCCGCAGTCAAACGGATTGCCCTGGCCGAGCCGTCATCGGTTCCGGTGGGCGTTTATAGCAAAAAATACCTGGAAGACGAAAAACTCTGGGACAAAATTGAGGAAAAGATCGTTCCTGTCCTGGATGTGCGGGCTACTCTGGCGTCGGTAGAGGCAGGGAACGTCGAGGCGGGATTCGTTTATCGCACCGACGCGGCCATCTCAAAGAAGGTCAAGATCGCGTATGAAGTACCGGTTGAAAAAGGGCCAAAGATCACTTATCCGGTCGCCATCGTCAAGGAATCGAAGAAAAAGAAAGCGGCTCGGGACTTCATGAATTTCGTTCTGAGTTCAGTTGGAAAAAAGGCGTTCCGAAAATACGGGTTTGTTGTCCTTGACTAGGATCCGAGGGAATCCGTCGTTTGCTGTTGTTCTCGATTGACGCTTGGCAGATCACCTTTTTTTCCCTTGCTGTCGGCTTAGGCAGCACTCTCCTCATTCTGCCTTTTGGAATCGCCGTTGCCTGGCTCTTCGCCCGTAAGGAATGGCCCTTAAAGAGTGTGGTGGAGAC
>JBOHVS010000047.1:0-46688 GCA_050735975.1 Binatia bacterium
CCAAAGAGAACCCCCCAGGTTGTAAAAATAACAGGAGTCGAAGAACTAGATCTAATTGACAAGCTCGATTACTTTTAAGAATCTCCGGAGGATCAGGAAAATGAAAACAATGTGGATTTTAGCGGGAGCGATCAGCTGTTTAGCCTTCTCATTTCAGCCCGTGTGGGGAAAGTGCGCGCCACTCATTAAAGAGGGACGTGCGCAGTTGGCCGACGCCAAACTGTCTAAGAGTGACGAAGCGAAGGTGAAGGGGCTGCTCGACGAGGCCGATCAGCTGCGCGAAGCCGGCAAGCACCGCGACGGAGTGAAAAAAGCCAATGAGGCTTTGAACATACTGAAGAAAAAATAGACCAATCCCCTTCCATACGACGATCGGCGACGCGAGATCCGGCTTTCGTCCAGGTAATTCGGCGCCGGGGAACTGACTCCGATTATGACCCGAGCGGGCAACCCACTCGACCTTTGACTTGCTCGAGAAGCGGTTATTATTGAGACTTTTCCTCCCCCCATATTCAAGTTTACACGGACCGCACAAAAAGCCAGGCTCGAACTCGGTCGTCCGAACGCTGAGGTTCGAACGCCCTAGCGATGTTCCAACACGGGCTTTGACGTGATTCCCCGCTTCAAGACGATCCGACATAGCTTGCCCATCAAGGTCACGATTTTGATCGTCGTGATCTTGATCGCCGGTTTCGGCGGGCTTTTGATAGTGAACATCCGGCGCGAAGCAGATTCTCTGATAGAGAAGTATGAGGAAACAGCCCGCCTCCTGGCGGCTTCGATCACGACGAGCATTCGGAACGGCATGCTCGAAAGCCGGCCGGACATCATCATTCGACTGATCAATGAGCTGAAGGAGAAGCTCACAGAGGTACGCCGCATAGACCTCTATCGCCGAAATGGCGTTCCGGCGTTCACAGATCTCGAAACCGTCAACGAGGTAGACCGGTTCACGGGTCTCGAGCCCGAGTTCATAGAGAGGATTTCCAAAATGCGCGCCGAGCCGGGGCCTCGAATCGAACATCCGCTCTTCACTCTGGCCGTAGAAAAGCAAGTGCCTTATGAATCTTACGAGTCTCTCGATGGGGGCCGGGTGCTGACCCTCTTCGAACCGCTGAAAAATTCGACGGATTGCCAGGAGTGCCACGGGAAGAATCACAAGGTCCGAGGCGTTCTTCGGATCAGCCTGGGACTTGAAAAGCTCGACGCCGAGCTGCGTGAGGCACGCAATCGCCAGTTTGGCATTGCGCTCTTTACAATCTTAGGAGTTACAGCCGGGGTTATAATGTTCATGGGACGAGTTGTCCTGAGGCCTATTGGTAAAGTGGTTCAGGTTGCGCAGAAAATCGGCTCCGGAGATCTCAATGCTCGGGTCGATCTCACCAGCGAAGACGAAATCGGTCAATTGAGCAGCGCCATCAACGAGATGGCCGGGCATCTCAAGAAAGCATACGGCGAACTCGAATCAGAAATTGTCGAGCGGACGCGGGCGGAGCAGGAGCTTACCCGCAGTCTGGACCGTTTGAAACTTCAGGCCCTGGAGCTGGAGAAGGCGAATAGCGTCAAGTCGGAGTTTCTGGGTGTCATGTCACACGAACTAAGGACGCCGCTCAACGTTATTCTCGGTTATACGTGGCTGCTGAGCCAAAGAGGCTTGGGTGAAATCAGCGCCAAGCAGGAGCAAACGCTCGTAAAGCTTGAGAGACAATCACGCATGCTATTGACGATGGTCAACAGCATCCTGGAAGCAAGCAAGATTGAAGCTGAAGCTTCCACGGCCGAGACCTACGAGGTTCGTTTGAGTCGTTTATTCGAAGATCTCCAATCAACTTCTGCCATTCTTGTGGATAAGGACGTAGCCCTTCATTGGGATTACCCTGCGGATCTTCCGGTCATCAAGACAGATGGCGGGAAGCTTCGACAGATTCTGCAAAATATCATCAATAACGCGCTTAAATTTACAGACAAGGGCGCGGTGACCGTGTCCGCCCGAGTAGATACAGAGGCGAAAATCCTCGAAGTCTCAGTGGAGGACACAGGAATAGGGATCTCTGAAGAATCGTTACCGACAGTTTTTGAAATGTTTCGCCAGATCGATAGCTCGGACACGAGGCGGTACGGCGGAGTTGGATTGGGACTTTATATCGTGAAGAAATTCACTGACCTGTTGGGAGGAACCGTTGAAGTGAAGAGCGCGCAGGGCCAGGGAAGTGTTTTTACCGTCAGGATACCTTATCAGAACTGAAGGTCGGTAAGCGCAATCAAGCTATCGGGTTTGTCCTCGTTCAGGAACTGTTTCTTCTTATCTCCTCAATGCTCACTTATTCTAGCCAAACATATCCAACTGCAATTTTGACACAGGCTTCGAAAAGTCTGGAATCAACTGTGAAATAGCCGACGCATTTACGTTGGCGAGTTCGCGCGGTTCGAGTTTGTGAAGGCCTCCGCCGTAAACCCTCCCCTCACCGGGGAGACGGTCCGGAGCAAGCTCGTTGAGAACCTCCCAGATGCGGCGGATGAGTGCCGGATCGCGTTCCAAGGAACGCGCGAGGAGTGGGGTCGGATACATCGCTAGATAGACGTTCGCCACGGTCGCGCGCGAGTTGTTCAAGGTGAAACGGAACGGCCGTTTGCGTTTTGCGTCCTTGCGCCCGAGGTACGTACAGACAATGGGCGCGGGTGGGCGGTGCTCCTGCGAGTACCAGGGGGATCGGTGGCAACAGAGATAGCGCTGATGCAGTCCGCGTGCCTTTCCGTCCTCTAAGTACGTCCAAAGCGTGGGGAAACGGGCCTTAATTTCCTCCTCGTTCAGCCGGGTATCTAGCAAGAAGAGGCGCCGCTCGATGCTCGGATTTCCTTCTTCATCAGCCTTGATCTCGTCCTCTGGCAGATAGCGGGGGCTCGGCAATATGGGTCGGTAAAGCTCTTTCGGGAGACCGCGCGCCGCTAGCCCTTCTTCTGGCAGGATGAAATAACTGTTGTCGCCGGTAGCCAGGCCGCGCTTAATTTGGAAGAAGTCCGCGATAGTCGGAGTTGCTTCCCTGGAGCGTATGTCGGCAGAAGGAAAACGAGTCCATTTCAATTCATGGGCGAGCACCTTGGCCGGAATCCTGCGGAAGAGTTTTGGTTCCAATAGCGTCCCACCAAAACTGAATGTTACCTCGTGATCCGCAGGCGGTGGCGCATTGCGGAACCAAACGACGGCCGATGAAACCAGGGCATCTGAAAACTGCACCTCGTGAGGATCGAAACGGTGTATATGCAAAAGCGTGACGCGTTCAAGCAGATATCGCTTTACGGTCTGGCCGTAGTTCACATCCATGAACTCACTCGGAATGAGCCAGCCCGCGATGGCGTCTTGCGCCATCCATGCGTGTGAGAGACCAAGGAAATGGCAATACAATCCGGCGAGGCCGCTAATCTTCATCCGACTCGCCTTTAGCGTCCGCACCTGAAGGCGACTCTTCTCTCCGTTCTGTAAATGGTGGTGCCGGACGTAAGGCGGATTGCAAATAATAAGGTTGAAGCGAGCGGAGGCTTCCTCCTCTGTAAAGTCGGAGAGCCTAAGGGCTAGACCAGAGTTCTCCCAAAGACTTGATGCAGGGACACCGTAGTGCGGGTCCACTTCGAAGCCGAGAGCCTCTGAAATGCGCTGCTCCGGCAGGAGCCTTCTCAGAGCCGAGTAGAAAGCACCGGTGCCAATCGCGGGCTCCAGGAAGCGTACCTTCTCGCCTGCCGGAAAAAGAGTCGCCGCATATTTAATGATGTCCTCTGCCAGCGCGGCTGGCGTAGCGAATTGTCCGAGCCGGTTACGCTCGACTTGGCCTTTCTTAGCATCGAGCTCGGCTTGCAGCGCAATTCGCTGTGTTTCAAGGCTACCGATCACTTGACCCATGATCAGATTCCACTGTCTCAGCAGCTTAGGTTAACATAGTCATGAGCCAGCTGGATTTCGGGCAACCTGAAGTTCGGGCCACCAAGCAAGCAATCGTCGACTAATCGACGCTAGCACCCGATCGGCACTGCCCGTACCTGCCACGGCGGCTTGCGGAGCGACCTTAAGCGCGTAGTGGGCAATGGCATCCGCATCCGTTGCGATCACCCGACGGAGCGTTATCGCGTTTGGTGTTGTGTTCGCTGATGGCTCAATGTCGAAAATGTAGATCCAAGCTGCAATTCGGGATCCGAGGACTTTGCCAGGTTCGACTAATGCAAACGTCCCGTCGTCTCGAGAAGTGAGCTCGGGAACCCCGAGGTGGCGTTGCCAACTGTCCCATACGGATTGCGGCAGAGCGAGGACGCAACCGCCGCAATCGACGTCGGCACCAATTTGGAACTTCAACATCATTTGATAGAAGGTCCGCTTAAATACGTTTGCGATGTTCGGACCTTCCACCTTCTCCCCGAGCCAGCGGGTATTTTTAACCAACTCAGTATGGAAAGCGGAACCGTGCAGACGGCGTGCGTCCGTAAGGTTGTTGACGGCGGCTCTATATGAGCCGTGGTAGTCCATCGTTTGGACTTCCAGAATGCCGTAACGTCCTAGCCGATATGAGCCGGCCTCACGACGAACTTCGACGAGTGTGAAATCGAATGAAAGTTCGGGCGAACGATCAGTGTGGGCGATGGAGATCTCCCCGCCAAGTTTCGACTGGAGATAGACGACACCCGCATGACCGGAAGCGATTCGGCGAGCGAACTTCTTACGCCGTGCCGGATCTGCAAGAGTGGGCCCGGGCACTACTGTTACACCGAGTTCCGCTCGCACGCCAAACAAACGACGGGCAACATCGTCAACGAGTGGATGGTCGAGAGCACGATAAGGGCACACGAGCCAATCCTGGCGCTGACGATTGCTGACGCTACTGACCGTGCAAATGCCCCTAGCGCTTTCCGGTTTGACGCAAGGTTGGGTTCTGCCCGTCGCCTCCGAGAGAAAAGGGCAACGGCCAGACTGCTGGTCACTAAGGGCCTTCGAAGTCGCTGCCACAACGGGATAAACCCGGTGGCCGAACCACTCAGAAACGAAGTTACCCGAATCGGTGGACGACTTGCTAGGCCCGCCTTTAGGACTCGCCATCGAAAAAGATCAATGCATCGCATGCATTGCGAGCTGCCTTCACGTAGTCGGGCACGACTTCAAAGCCGATTCCGGACCGGCCACTCGCTAGCGCAACGGCAAGCGCCCGGCCAGTGCCACAAAATGGGTCTACTACTACACCTCCAGGAGGGCACGAGCTTTCGATACGCGGACGGATCAGTTCGGCAGGGAAGGTCGCAGTATGGCCTTCCTCCCCGGCACGAACGTTGTAAGTTACAACATCTGTTGCTCGCAGCTCCACCTTGCTGATGTCGTAATAGTACTTCGGCCGGCCTTCTTTCGGGCGTTTGACGAAATGGAAGAGGTGCTCGTGAGACAACCGCAGACGGTCACGCTCAGGCCGCGGGGGAACATTGGGCTTCGACCATATCAGATCGTTACGGAGAATCCAGCGCCGCTCCTGCATCGCAATTGCGAACCGCGCGGGAATAAGAAGCAGTTGTTTTTCCTGCCGATACCCACCCATGGGTGTACGCCGTCGCTCACGCGGATTGTCGCCGAGCCCCTGTCGCCCGTTTTGTCGGATGCTGGACCAACGAGCAAAATAGGTGTCCCCGATGTTGATCCACATGCTGCCGCCCGGTTTCAGGCACGTATGCGCGGCATCCAGAATCTCGACTAGGTGATGCACAAACCATTCGGGGAAAGGCTCTAGTCCGAGGAAGCCACCATGCTGCCTGTACCATTCATAGGGTGGCGATGTGACAGTCTCGCGCGTTCCCTGCCACTCCTTGGCGATCCCCCAGTTGTGATTCTGACGATACGTCCGATGGCCCCAGTAAGGTGGACTCGTGATGATCAGGTCAACGCTTGATTTAGGAAGCTGACGCAAAAGGTCGAATGCGTCACCCAGTTCAATGCGATAAGTCGGACGGAATTGCTTGGAAATAGTCTCCTCGCGTGGTGCGCGCTGAGCCTGCCAGCTTAACCAGAAATCGTTTTGCACAATTGGAATTCGCATGAAACAGAGATCTTTCAGATTCGTAAGAAACTAGCGAGAAGCGATGCCTCACATGTCGTAGTCAACTCGGCTAATATACACGCCCAATGACCGATTTACCACCAGAACGTACGCAGCGGCGACAACTCGCTTTCGCAAGCGCCCATCCACCACCCAGGCCAAAAACACGATATGCTCTTTACTAAGAGGTGGCGTAGTTGTGAAGCAGTAGATACACTGACCTATACTCCGCAGTACTTGACGGGGCTGCTGCTGGGCGACTGCTATTGCAGACCTCGCATCCCATTCCTGAGTCGAGATTGTTGCTTGCTTATAATCGTGACCAGGAAGCTGGACGTTGCTCCGCAGTGCGGACAAGGACCCGAATGGGCGATTCCCACCTCAATTCGGCAAGCCTTGGAGTATCTGTGTTCGTTCATCCCTATTGCTCCACATCCTTCTAATCCCAACATCAGGGACAGACAAAGACAGGCTGATTTAATGGGCAGAACATGTTTTGAAAACTAAGTGTCCCCTTTTGATTCGTTACGTCTCTCATTAGCTCGGTCCACCGTTTCGAATCGCCCGACGACGACGAAGGTGGGCTGAATTTTATGCTTAGGTATCTTCTGATTTTTCTCGCTTCCACTTTCCGTGAATCTTCTTCGCTTCTGGGTCTTGGACAATACTGAACTTTAACACCGATCCATCAGTATCGAGATGCTGTCCGGTAGAAATCATTAGCCCATTGATTTTCATATGCGTTTGCTTCACATCAGCAAAACGTCTGGTGCCATGTACTATAAACTTCAAATTGGATATATCGACTTCTTCTCCGCCGGTTAATTGAACCGTAAACCCGGGAAAGGTTTGGGAGCTTTCAACATATAAAGTTTTCGAGAGGTTCTCTTTCGTCTTAAAAAGGCCTAAGAAGTTAGCTTTCGCTTTCTCTTGAATTCGTGGCAACAAGAACTCCAGGAAGAAATACTCGAAAGTTTCTTTAATTGAGCCTACTTCGTTTCCGTCCTTTAAAACAACAGAATTTAGCCCCAAGTCTCTGAGCGATCTATAGACCTCAGCCTCTTTAAAAAGAACATCATGCAGACGATAGTTTTCGCCTGATAAAACCACAACACCAGGTTTTATAGGATATGTTTCCCAGTCGGTCTCTACCGCCTCTTCTGCGGTTAACGTATCAATTCCATAGATTCGCGCCTTATTTATAGCGGATTCGGTGAAGCCCTCCTTGGACACGGCAACTACTTTGTCGACGGCTAACGAACTGGTTTTCCCAATAAGTCCGTCAATCCATTCAACGCTGCCTTTCCTTGAGCGATCCCGGCATTCGATTGCCATTTTGAAATCGTGGTGTGCTAGCGATATTCAACCAGAATATCTACCTCTCGTAAGGTGTTGGCGTCTTTATCAAACGCCATCCCCGATTCGGTCACCTTTCCACCGTGAGGTGTAATTTGCTTATATATTGTGGCGATCAATTCTTGAAAATCGTTAGTTCTCTTTGGCATTTCGTCTCTTATGCTAACGCCTACACTCAACCGCGTCTGAGAGACATCTCTTTGCAGCGAGTTGTTAGGCCAAAAGGTAATAACTCAAGACACCGGTTCTACTGATAACCTTATAGATTCTGGATCCCAATTCAGCCACGACAGTCTTCATTGCCGATTCACTGTGTCTATTAACCGACGCCAGTCCACGAATCGTCCAAGATTTTCGAAGGACTCCAAGTCAATCACAGGACCTCTCAATTCCTTTTTGAATCTCCGAAGTCTTTGACCCAACCGGTTGAAGATTTGCTCAGATGTCTCTTCGTCACTGGGCCATATTTCGAAAGCCTTACCATGATGAATGAAACGTTTTTTCCTCAACTGCCAACTAAAGCGTTTTGCCTTTATAGACCAATGCTCACCCTGGAGTTTGTTTCCAAGCCTGTATACCCGTACCCATCCGACGATCTGATTAAATCTCCAAGGTCCCATGGACTTCTCCCACAGAATACTATGGCAGAGCCTCCGGTCTTCTTCGCTTGGCTCGTACTCCAATCCTTTCGCTCTCAGGTCCCCTGTTGTCCTCTCTTCGTATGTTCTTAACTTCTTCTCGTACCGGGCGTTGAAGCTGGCCTCCTCGCACCAGTAGATCGGTATATCAAGGAGATACGTCATCGACCCTTTCGTTCCTGATGATTTGGCCATGAACGGTCACTTCCACCAAAGCCTTAAAGGTTACATACTTTTTAGGACGTTTCTCTTAGAATTTCTTCAATTCTGATCAGTCTAAGGGGCTTTCCAGCCGCGAACTTCTTAGCAGCCTGGCTGAACCCCATGGTTGATATAAGCCACGCCTCTACCGCACGCTTGTGCATCATGACTCCGTATAGATCGCGGACCGCTCCGGGACCGACGGGACGTCCGTGGGCCTTGCACTGGACAAGAACTTCCTTTCCATCCTTCCGCAGAACCAAGTCTATGCCTTCATCTCTAGCACCACCTAATCTCCTAGTTTGGTAGCCTCTTCTCTCAAATAAACGTCCGAGTTCAGATTCAAATCCCCTACCGCTCAATGACTGCCACCATACGGTTTGCTCCCTTCGCCATTGCTGTAGACGCTTCTCATAGCTCTCAAGTGCGGTTTTGAAGCTTTGATACTTGGCGTAGTCAGGTTGGCAACGGCGCCAAATTGCATCCACGATAGTGCTCATCTTCATAGCGAAAATAAGAGAAACCGCAAACGTCAAGAGCGAGTTAAAGAAATTTCCATCGACAACGAACACCACGGCGGCAGCCAACACGGAGAGCAGTAAGACTGTCAAGATAAACCACCACTCAGTCACATCGAAAGGATCTCGGAATCGTCCGGTACGCCCTTGGGTGAGGTTGAAATCCTCTGGCTTTGGTTCGATCGGCTTTGGGCTATTAAAAGCGGTCATAAGACGCTGTTCCTCTGGCCAACTGTGTGCTTCAGGAATGCGTCATGCGTTTTAACAGTATCTATTTTATTAGCGAATACGCGACAATTGCGATCAAGATCCAGAGTGCCACAGTTAAGCTACCTAAAGCTTTTGTAACTGCTGATAAATCAACTGGTGCTTGAGTTATAGCCGCGCTTCGGATCTGCACTTCATCGGCGTCGGTATTTTCGGTTTCCTCTGATTTCTTATCAGACGTGTCCAGCCGAGCACCGACAAGGGATGATACATTGACCCATCCCACTGGCGCAGCAGGGCCTTCTTCTATGAAAAGATCCCGGGGGTGGTACCACTCCCTGAGTGCATCATCTACTTCATAGCTGAAGGAAAGAAGATTAACTCCCACCTCAATTTGCGCATTAGGATCCCGACTTAGACACTCCAAAATATCGTTCATTTGATTTTCTGGTAAACACATATCGAAGCACAGGTAATCTTCTCCGGGCTCGACATTCATGCGAAAACAAATTCCGTGATAGATCCCCTTTGGAAATTTGTCATTCCCTTCGGTAGGCTTCCCGGCTTTTAAGATGACAGTCGTATCACCAGATGGTCTTTCACGTCTTGTGATTATTTTGTCATTCTCATCTATTACAGCGCAAGAGATGGTATCCCTTCGTCTACAAAAGCGTTGATCGACCTGGTTGTATTTATTTCTGGCTTTATCAGCTGCCAAGGCGAGTCAGTGTGCTTTTTATCTCGGTCCCAATCTGACTCGTTGACGTTGAAATTCGAAACAATCTTGATGTTTTTTAACGGCAGACGGACAAAATTGAAGCTTCTACGCCATTCTAAAGCTCGACGGCGGTCTTCCGGCAGGTTTGTCTCTTGATAGATGACGTCACTAACCTTCTTCAGCTTTTCGTCACTTGAAACCATTGCAACGCCTTTTTTGACTTAACGCATACTCTTAAATTGAGCGGCCCAGCCGCCCCGAACGATGGCCGAGAAGGTCCATCTCGAAGTAATGTTATGCTGCATCACCTTTCCACAGGGAACCAACCGAACTCGTTCTCAATTCGCCTACGATACTCAGTGTCAATTTGAGCTGGCGCCTTACGAACGTATTCTTCAGCTAATCGGCGTTTGGCATGAGAAAGGTCGCGCAGATATTTAAGCACTTCACTTGGTGGAGGCAGTGTTCCCCGACTTGTTTTAAATCCTACCTGCAGATTGGTCCATACAACGATGTCAAGGTTCATCGTTTGCGCCCACCCTCCTATGTCAGCCGCTCCACTTCCATATGAGTTGGTAGAACTTTTGTCCCAATAGCCGATGGAGTGCTCAATGTTCCTGTCCTTGATTCCTTCGCGGGCGGCAAGGTCACTTTTTGCTGTCTCCAAATCCGTTGCCTCCAACAATGCCCAATACGTGCGCACACGATATTCGATATCACAGATCACTAACGTGATCCGACCATCGCCCGACTCTCGGGCAAATTCGATAGGTAATAACGGACCGTCTTCGAACCACCTGACCCGAATTGGCAAATCACGGGGATCCCATATCAGGGAACCCCAGCCCAGACAGGCGATACTGAGTGTTGTATTCCGCGGCATAACTATTCTCAGAGTGATATCGACGCTATTCGTCGCCAGCAGGCACAATTTTCTTGTGTTCTCAGTGAGTTGTTAAGTTTCTTGTGATACGTGTCCGACCAACCAATCACGGAGCGGCCCGAAGAGTCGCCAGACACGTTCAAACGAACTGTACGAGAATCCTTTGAGGAGGGACTTATCTTCGGCTCGTCTACTTCAACTCCTTCCGCAGGAGCCAATCAACCGTGCAGCCGCTTGTTGGTCCGAGCCAAGACTGTAGCCGCTATTCAAGATCCGGCAACTCCGACCGCGACACCAACAGCCGGATTGACCGGGCCTTCCCGGCGGTCCGCTCAATGAGTCCTTTTGCCCCAAGTGTTACTAGCATCTGATGCACAACCGGCGGCGTCACTCGGAAGTATTGCCGCAGATCCGCTTCTGCCGGCGGAATACCGTTGATCTTGGTGTAGTAGTATATGAATGCCAAATATTGACCCTGCTTCGGCGTGTAGGGCGGGCGCCTCGATGATGGCGTAGGCTCCGCAGTTGAGGCTGTCGGCTCCTCGTCCGTGTGACCTTCTTCGATGCGGCTCAGACGATCGCATAAGCCGTCGAGTTGTTTCGTAATACTCCGATTCTCCGTATGATTCGCCTCGGCGGCCACGTAACCGATCAGTTCGTCCAGATCGTCGAGCGTAAACCCGACCATTATAGATGATTTCTCCGGCGCCGCTGCGCGCAGTCGCCGCTCGATCTCGCCACCGGCAAACGTGTGATCGAGCACCAGATCCCGCTCCCTAAGCGAAAACGTCACCGGAATACGTTCCCCAGGCTTGACTCGTTTCACTCGCTTCATCGACGTCCATTGCCGGCGCGGTCTAAATGCGATGCCGCTACTTAATCTCCTTCAGCAAACTCCAATCGACGACCTGGCTGATGGGGATGCCCTTGGTTAGCTTCAGGCGCTCTTTCACAAGCTGAAGGTCGAGGGTCACGCCTTTGTCCGGGACGTAACCGTCATCGGTAAAGGCGCCGATCGATGTATCGTAAGTTTTCGCCGCCTGGCCTGGCGTGATGCGCAAGTATTCGGATAACATGCGGCTCGCTTCAGCGCGGTTCTGCTTCATGAAGCGGGTGCCTCTGAGGGTCGCGCGGATGACTTTCTTGATCTGGTCCCCCTGTTTTGCGATCTTTTGGTTCGTAACACCAATCCCGGAGATGGGCAGCTCGATAATGTCTCCCAGATAAAGCAGGCGGGACAATCCCTCCTCCTCCGCCTTGACGGCGAAAGCTACGTCGATCGCCGTTGCGTCAATAGAGCCGGCTTTCAGCGCGGCAAAACGGGTCGGGCTCGGACCACTCACTATAATCTTGATGTCTTTATCGGGTTCCAGGCCGTAATGGCGCGCCAAAGTGCGCGTCAGGTAATCCACCGTGCCGGCAAAAGAATCGACGCCGAAGGTTTTCCCCCTGAGATCCTTGGCTGACTTGACCCCCGGCCGGGCAATGAGAACATGCAGCGGCCGCGACGCCATGCCAAGGACAACTTTCAGAGGCACACCCGTGGCGGCGGCCCTCAAGGTCGAACCCCAGGCCAGAAAATAATCTATATCGCCGGAGACGAGCGCCTTAACGCCGATCTGCGGCTGAATCTGAATCTTTTGGATCTCGAGCCCTTCGTCGCCGAAGAATCCTTTGCGCATCGCGATCACGACCGGAAATTCAAAGAGTCCGTGACTCGGCGTACCCATCATCACTCGTTCGGCCGCTACCGTCCCGCGTTGCGGCAGCATGAAAACTGCGACGATCAGAGCTACCAAAACCAGAATCCGCTGATCGTATCGGCCGATGGACGTTTTCATAATCTTCGCTCCAACAATTTTACTCCATACGAACATTCTTACTGAAATCATATTTCGTCGAGTAATCGCTTTCGAAAGTATGGGAGATTCGCTCGTTCTGCCATGCGCCGGCAAAACATTTTTTCAGAAACAAAATCATAAGATTCCAGGCGTCCTTAGCCGCTTCCTTACGGTACCGTCCCGGCATCGTGTCGTTTAACCAGCCGTGGGGCGCGTCGCGATAGAGACGAACGTGGTAATTCTTCTTGGCTCCCTCCAGGGAACCACGGAATCTGAGCACGTCATCGACCGAGATGATATGATCCGCTTCGCCGAAGACTCCCAGCACCGGGCAGGAGACTTGCGCGATGAGATCCTCAACGGGCGTGGGACGGAGGTCGTTACCCAGCCATTCCTTTCCGCCGATGGCGCCATAAAGGACAACGACTCCCGAAATGTCATTTCGATGTGCCCCGAGCAGCACAGGCTGGCGGCCGGTCTGGCACACGCCGATAACTCCGATCCGCGCGCCATCGACGCTATCCAAACTTTTCAAATAGTCGACCGCCGCGTTCAAATCCTCAAGCGCTTCATCGTCGCGCAGATCCACTCTCACTTTGCCTTCTTGCAGAGCTTTCCGGTCGCCGGTGAAGCGATGAAAGAGATCAGGCGCCAACCCGACAAATCCAGCCTGCGCAAGTTTCACGGTCAAATCCTTCGTATGCTGATCGACGCCGTAGCGCTCGTGAAGGATAATGACCGCGGGCCGCTTGCCTTTCGCTTTGGGCAGCGCGCGTACGGCGCCGACGCCACGACCGAACCGGACAGTGGACGGTTTGATTCCAGATGTTTTCTTAACTGCCATGGCTGCCCTCCAAAGTTTTTCAGGCTGAGCGTTGTTTAAACGCCGCCAAGCTTATCCCCCGATAAGCGACAGAGTCAAGGCGACATTGACCTTGGCTGCTTGTTTCGCGGCCGGCAGCGCCGTATATCTTGGTCCATGAACCCCCAGGACGGATCGATTGTTGTGGGCGACCTCACCACCACCGGACGCAAAACGGGACTCCCCCGAACGGTTGAGCTCCGCTTTGTCTACTACGGCGGATGCTTTTACGCTTCATCGAGCAAAGTGGCGGGAAAGCACTGGTGCCAGAATATGATCAACAATCCAGCCGTCGAGATAAGGGCCAAAGGCGAGCGATTTTCCTGCGTGGCAAAGCAAGTGATCGATGAAACTTTGCGCCGTCACATTCTTAGCCTGCGCGATTCCCCCCCGCTGATGGATCGCGTGGTTTTTGAGATGAAGCCGCAGGGGGTGGGTTGTATCGCTTCACCCCTATCCTGACCTTCCCCGTCAAAGGGGAAAGGGAAGATTCGGTCCGGGCACAAAGCCGGAAGTTGAAACTGGGGAAGCGGAGGTGGGCGCTTTTTTAGAGCTTAACGATGTGTTGGAATACGCCGTTTACAGGCCGGTCAAAAAGATCTCAGATGCGAGGCGCGCATTCCGAGCAGGTTGGAAGGCTAAGGCCGAGGTTGAGCTTAACCTGAACCTCAACCTGCTTAAGCGGCGAGGCGATCGAGCGCAACGAAGCAGATGAGGCTTTTTCACCGACCTGTCAGAGTTTCAGCCCCAGCTCAACACGAAGACTCCGATAACAATAAGGCTCGCCGCCATTCCATCCCGCAAGGTCACCACCTCAACTCCCTTCAACGTGAAGTGCGCAAGCGCAAACGTGACCAGCGGAGAAATGCGCCAAATCGGCGAGACGAGCACGGCCGGCGCATAGACCAAGGCGAAAAATGTAAAGAGCGATCCGAGGGCCTCAGTCATGCTGGACAGCGTTATCATCGTTAGGGCCTTCATCGGCACGCGCTCGAGCTTGGGCTTGATCGCCAGGAACCGGCCGAAGACAAGCATGAAAATCAGCGCCGTCGCTTGGGTGATGAACGCGCCGAGGTGCGGCAAGCTTGCCGCATTGATACCAATCTTTTTGAAGACAGGGTTGATACCGAAACAGATCGCCGCGATGATCGGATATAAGAAGTACTGCAGCTGACTAGGGCCTCCTTCTGCGCGTTTTTGGGTTTGAGTCAGGACGGCAATACCCCCGACGATCAAAACGACTCCTACTGCTGTGAACAGGGTGACCTCTTCGCCCAAAAAAACCGCCGCAAGAACGGTCGTCAAGATCGGCGAACTGTTCTTCACCGAAATCGATTTCGATGCCCCGATCTTGTCGATGCCCTTGTAGTAGAAGATCTTTCCGAAGCTCGCTCCTATCGCGCCCGCGCAGAAGAAGGCCCAAAAGGCTCGGCTGGTAACATCCAAATGCGCTAACTCGCCATAATAAGCCGCCAATACTCCTAAGAGAAGAACAGAAAAGTACTGCTCGGTTAGGGTGGCCGTGCCCACGTTCGTGTACTTCAACGCGCGCTTAAGCAGCAGCGGGCCGATCCCCCAAAGCGTGCCGGCCAAAAGAGCGTAGGCGATTCCAATCTGCAAGTCCGGGGTCATGAGAATGCTTGCAGCCGATTAATTCTTCGCCTTCTGCTCCTGAGTTTTCTTGTCCAGGTCTTGGACTTGTTTCTGCACGCCCTCGTAAAGCTGTCTTTCTTTCTGCGCGCCCTGTTGGATGGCTCGCTGCGCTTCCTGGGCGCGCTCCTCGCGGGACTTATCGTTGCCGCAGGCCGCAAGCAGCACCAGGACGAGTACGGCGCAACCGGATGAGATAATTTTTGTCATTGAATTCCTCCGTCGTTTTAGTGTTAATCTTTTTAGTTATCAGGACTGCTCCCTGAGGCGCAACAGGCTCTGCGGTTTTTGCATTGGCGCGTCATTTGATATGGTAGTTGGACAAACCGCATGTTACGCCGCCTATCGATCATCCTTTTTCTTCCTGTTCCGGTCCTGGTCGTTGCGTCGGTCTACTCACAGGTCGGCAACAAACCAGCTAAATTCAAAGTAAGCGATACTCTGTCCGTGCGGGATCCCGGAAGCTGGAAGCGGTTACAAGAAGGCATCGAATATCGCAAAATAACCCTCGAACGTTCCGAGCCGAATTATTTTTTCGAGCTCAAGCTCTTCCGCTTTGACACTCAGTCGGCGACTCCCCGCATCGTGCGCAGCAGTCAGTACGGACTCAAAGGAGCGGACGTAAAGACTCTGGCACAGCGAAGCGGCGCCATCGCGGCGATTAACGCCAACTACTTCGACGATAAAGGCAGGGCGTTAGGGTTTCTAAAAGCCGGCGCTCAGGAAATCAATCGCAATGTTTCGCAAAGCTCTCTGTTCACGGGCCTGTTCGGGATTCGAGAGCTCTCTCCGTTTATCCTGCATCGCGACCAGTTTCAGTCCGCCGAGGTCGACGAGGCTTTGCAATCCGGCCCATTGCTTTTGAGCCAAGGAAAACCTTTGCATGTAGTCCGCGGTTACGGTCGCTTCAGCCGGCGCTCCGTCATCGGGATCGATAAGAAACGGCGCTTGATCATCGCGGTCACCGCCGTGGTGTTTGGCGGGATGAGTTGGTCCGAGCTACAGGGACTCTTTTCTTCTCCTCAGTGGGAAATCCAGACGCCTGACTTGCTCAACCTCGACGGCGGAGGGTCCGCGCAGCTCTATTTTAAAAACATGAAACTGGAGGAATTCGTTCCCGGCACATCGGAAGTACCGGTGGCAATCGGCTTCTTTAATAAATGAGAATTCCAGCCGTTCAATCTGTGCAGATCGTCCAACCCATCTAAGAACCCTCGCCGATTTCAATGAAGCATATGAGTCTTTTCAGCAGCCTGTTAATACAGAGACAAGAACGCGTTGCGGCTCCAGTCCAAGGCTTGCGCCGGCAAAATCCCCAAATACACCGTTCCTAACACCGCCAGCGCGATTGCACCGTAAAGATAAGGAGCCTGGCGGAAGCTTTTGCCTCCGGCCCTGCCCTCTTCCATGTACATCATCACGATCACTCGCAGATAATAGACTACCGACACGAGGCTGTTGAGAACACCGATGATAGCGAGATCCGTTTGGCCGGAGTTGACGGCCGAACGGAAGACGTAGAATTTCCCGGTAAACCCTCCGAGCGGTGGAAAGCCGGCAAGCGACAGCATGAATAAGGACATCGCCAGGGCCAGGAAAGGCCGCTTGAATCCCAGACCGGCAAAATCGCTGTAGGCTTCGCGCGTACGGTCATTTTCGCTGAGAGCACTAACTACGGCAAACGCTCCGAAGGTCATCGGCGCATAAACCAGCAAGTAGAAAAGCACCGACGGTCCGCCCCACTCTTCTCCTGAGACGAGCGCAACCAGCACGTAACCGGCATGGGCGATGCTCGAGTACGCAAGCATCCGCTTAACGCTCGTCTGAGAGATCGCGAGCAAATTCCCAACCGTCATAGTAAGGATGGCGATAAGCTTCAGCGGATACGCCCACTCGCTGTCCAGCGGGGAAAACCCGTGCATAAGGATGCGCACCCAGGCGGCGAAAGCCGCTGCTTTCACGGCAACGGACATAAAGCCGGTAACCGGCGTCGGCGCCCCTTCGTAGACATCCGGCACCCAAAAATGGAACGGCACCGCGCCCACTTTAAATGCGAATCCGATCAGCAGCAGAAAGACACCGCCCGCCAAGTAGAGCGGCCATTCAGTCGGGGTTTCCAGCAAATAGGCTGTGATCTGCCTCAGGTTGGTCGAGCCGGTGGCGCCGTAAATCAAGGCGATTCCATAGAGGAGAAACCCGGTAGCGAACGCGCCGATGAGGAAGTATTTCATGGCCGCCTCGCTGGCACGACTGCTGGCGCGCCACATGCCGCTCAAGACGTAGACGGAAATAGACATGGTTTCCAGGCCGAGAAAGAAAACCATGAGATCGTTGGCCCCAACCATCAGGATCATGCCAACCGTGGCAAAAAGAATCAGGGCGTAAAACTCCCCCTCGTAAATTCCTGTGTCTCGGACGTAGTAAGTCGACGAAAGAATCGTCAGCGCCGCGACCCCAAGCAGAATCTGCGTAAAGAAAAGAGCGAAATTGTCGAGCAGTAAGCTGCCGCCGAAAGCCCCTTCCTGACTGCCCCAAAGGAGCAGCGCTTCGCCGCAGCCGAGTGCCAGGCCGAGAACGCTGATCCACGCCAAAAGACTTTTTTCATGCTCCCTTAATAAGAGATCGAGCAGGACCACAACCAAAGCGGTCAGTAAGACCTGCACGGCGGGAAGCAGCGGTACAAGATTAACGTCCATCGTTGTTATCCGTGCCGCCCGCGAGTTCGCGGGCGGCCATTGGTTTGGATTGCAACGTGGAAATCTTCTTCAAAGCCACTTCGACCGAGGGCTTCATCCGGTCCAGAAAGGGCTGCGGATAGACGCCCATGATGAGGATCAGCGCCACGATCGGCGCCAGTATGAAGATTTCTCTGGCGTTTAGATCTTCGAGGTTCTGGTTTTCGGCATGGGTTACCGGGCCGAAAATCACGCGGCGATACATCCAAAGCATGTAGATCGCGCCTAAAATAACGCCCGTAGCCGCGGCGGCGGCCCACACAGGAACGACAGTGAACGCGCCGAGCAGGATCAAGAACTCGCCGACGAAGCCGTTCAGTCCCGGCAAACCGATTGAAGACAAAGTGACCACCAGCAAGAACGCTGAGAAAATGGGCAGCGGTTTCCAAAGACCGCCGAAATCATCGATCAACCGGGTGTGGCGGCGGTCATAGATCATGCCTACGAGAAGAAAGAGCGCGCCGGTGGAAAGCCCGTGGTTAAGCATCTGATAGACGCTACCCTGCACCCCCTGGATGTTGAAGACGAAAAGCCCCAGCATAACGAAACCGAGATGGCTGACGGACGAATAAGCGACGAGCTTCTTGAGGTCGGCCTGCATCATAGCAACCACCGCCCCGTAGATAATGCCGGCGACCGCCAGAGCGATAATGTAAGGCGCGGCCGCAAGCGCGGCGTCCGGGAAAAGCGGAATGGCAAAACGCAGAAAACCGTACGTGCCCATTTTGAGCAGAATAGCGGCAAGGATTACCGACCCTGCCGTAGGCGCTTCTACGTGCGCGTCGGGCAACCAGGTATGAAAAGGAAACAGTGGAACCTTAATGGCAAACGAGAGCGCGAAAGCCAAAAACAGCCAGAGCTGCTCGCTGAAAGGTAGGTGCAAATTGTAAATTTGTAGGAGATTGAAGCTCAGGGCCTGGGTCACGTGCGCGTGGCGCGTGGCCAAATATATAATCGCCACCAGCATCAGCAGGCTCCCGGCCATCGTATAGACGACAAACTTGACCGCTGCGTAAATCCTGCGCGCGCCGCCCCAAACGCCGATGAGGAAATACATCGGCACGAGCATGACCTCCCAAAATACGTAGAAGAGAAAGAGATCCAGCGCGACCAGGGCGCCCAGCATGCCGGTCTCCAATACCAGCATGAAAAAGTGATACTCCTTGATTTTCTCCTTGACCGGCCAGGAAGCGAGGATGGCGAGCGGCATTAGAAACGTTGTCAGCAGTACCAAAAAGAGACTGATGCCGTCGATACCGACGATGTACTCAATGCCGTAGACCGGCATCCACGGCGCCCGTTCGATCAACTGCATTTCGCCTTTGCCGCCCTGGAACTGGCCGAAGACTTTGAGTGACCAGACAAACGCCAAGGCGGTGAAAAACAGAGAGGTCGTGAAAAGGGCCCGCCTCTGGGAGCGGGGAATCAGGAGAACAATTAACGCCCCTGATAACGGAATGAATAAGAGCGGGGTGAGATTGCCGAGAGCGGACATGAATATCACTATTGCTGGCGGAGATAGTAGACCAAAAGCGCCAAGGTGCCGGCGAGAAATCCGACGAGATAGTGCTGGACGTTGCCGCTTTGCACCTCACGCCAGATGAAGCTCATTCCTCTCGTGCCTTTGGCGATTCCGTTGACGATGCCGTCGATCACTTTCGGATCAAACACTTGAGCGAGCCAGCCGGATACGGAAGTGAATGGCCGCACAATCGCCGCGTCATAGAGCTCATCGACATAGTACTTGTTGAATAAGACACGGTAGAGTCCGCCGCCTGCCCAAGCGGCGGCGGGACGGGCGGTCGCGCGCGGACGGCCATAATACGAGTAGGCCAGGAAGGCTCCCAGACCGACAATCGCCAGGGTAGCGGCCATGAGCAGGATTTCGGTGCTCACGGAACCATGATGAGGTTCGTCCGCGGCGGCGAAAACCGGGGCCAGCCAAACATCCCAGCGGCTCCCCCAGAGATATTCCGGCGCACCGAGCCAACCGGCAAAAATAGAACCGACCGCAAGAATCATCAGCGGTACGGTCATCACCGCCGGCGATTCATGAATATGGGGCCTCGCATGATCATCGGCCCGGCAGCTACCATGAAACACCATGAATAGCTGCCGGAACATGTAAAATGCCGTCATCCCGGCGGTGGTCCAGGCGATCAGCCAAAGGAGCTGCGAGCCGTGTGAACTGCTGTAGGCCTGCCAAAGAATCAGATCCTTGGAGAAGAAGCCGGCTGTAAACGGCGCACCGGCGATAGCCAATGTTGCAATAACGTAGGTCCAATAAGTCTTCGGCAAATAAGACTTGAGCCCCCCCATCTTGCGCATGTCCTGTTCGCCGCTGAGCGCATGGATGACGCTACCGGAACCCAAAAAGAGGCACGCCTTGAAGAAGGCATGGGTGAATAGATGGAAGATCGCCGCGCTGAACGCGCCGACGCCGACAGCCAGGAACATGTAGCCGAGCTGGCTCACGGTGGAATAGGCCAAGACTTTCTTGATGTCGTTTTGCGTGAGCGCCACGGTCGCGGCGAAAAATGCGGTTGCCGCGCCGATCCAAGCGATCAGCCATAACGTGTCCGGCGCCAGCATGAAGAGGAAATTTAGCCGCGCCGCCATGTAGACGCCGGCCGTAACCATGGTAGCGGCATGAATCAGAGCGCTGACGGGCGTCGGCCCGGCCATAGCGTCCGGCAACCACACGTGCAGCGGAATCTGGGCCGATTTGCCGGTCGCGCCGACAAAAAGCAGCAAGGTAATTAGCGCAACTTTGTCGGGGCTTAGCAGCTGCGCATGCTTTTGCAGCTCGATGAAATCCAACGTCCAGATTCCTCCTCGCCCGAGCTCCGTGACGAGCAGGAGCATGCCGAGCAGGAAACCAAAGTCGCCGATACGGTTGACGATGAAAGCCTTATTACCTGCTATTGTGTTGCTGTGGTCGTGGTACCAAAAACCGATCAGCAGGTACGAACACAGTCCGACCCCCTCCCAACCGACGAAGAGGAGCAGCAGATTATCGCTCATGACCAGAAGCAGCATGAAGAAGATAAAGAGGTTCAGGTAGACGAAAAAGCGCGCCATCCCCTCATCATGGCCCATGTAGCCGAGCGAATAGATGTGGATCAAAAAACCGATTCCGGTGACGACGAGCAGCATCACCGCCGTCAGAGCATCGACCTGGAAAGAGAGATTGACCTGGAATGATCCTGACTCGATCCAGGTGTAGACCGTATCGCGGAAAATACCGTTAGCTGGCAAAAGCCAGAAGACATAGAGAGCGATCGCAAACGAGACCCCGACCGCAGCCGTTGCCAACAGCCCGGCCGCTTTTCTTCCTAACCGCCCGCCAAAAAAGATATTGATAGCGCTCCCGGCTAATGGAATCAGCGGGATCCAGCGCAAGAGTTCGAGGACGCCTACAGCGGAGCTGGTGGCTACCATTTTAGCAGCTGCATCTCCTGCGGATCGAGACTCTGGCGGTGCCGAAACACGGATATGATAATGCCCAAGCCGATGACCGCTTCAGCGGCGGCCACCGCCATGACGAAGAAAACAATGACTTGTCCGTCCATCGAACCGAGGAATCTTGAAAACGCGATGAATGTCAGGTTAACGGCGTTCAGCATCAGCTCGATGGACATTAAAACAACGATGAGATTCCGCCGGACAATAACGCCGATCACGCCGATGGCGAAAATGACCGCGCTGAGAATGAGATAGTAGTTGAGCGGCACCATGGATCGTTAGCGCTCCCGCTTTGCCAGTACCACCGCGCCGATAATCGCCACCAGCAGCAAGACCGAGGCGATCTCAAAGGGCAGGATGAAATCCGTAAAAAGACTTTTGGCCAGTTGCTCGGGACTGCCGAAGAGTTCGGTTGCGGCGGCAGGGTCGCCGTTCGTTGCGCTTTTCGAAAGCAATAATGCCAAGGCGACCGCCAGCATTAGCGCCGCCACTGAGCCGAATCCCCACCAGACCATCCGGCGTTGCTCCAGCGCGGCGGGATTCAGGAGCATAATAACGAAAAGGAACAGCACCATGATCGCGCCGGCGTAGACGAGCACCTGCAACACTCCCACCATCGGCGCTTGAAGAGTCAGAAACAGGATCGCTACCAGAAACAGGGCCGCCACCAATGCGATGGCGCTATGAACCACGGCGCGCTGGAAGACCACCAGAAGGGACGAGACGATGAGGAGTCCAGCGACGATGAAGAACAAAAGCTCGGAACCGGTCATCGCCACTACCGATAACTCTGAAAATAGATGATCACCACCGCCGTGATCATGACGTTTAGAAGAGCCAAAGGCAGGAGCATCTTCCAGCCCAGCCGCATGACCTGATCATAACGAAATCTCGGCACGCTCCACCGCAACAGAATCTGGAGCCAGCAAAAGAACAGCACCTTCAGTGTAAACGCGCCCACTTGCAGCAAGACCACGGCAAGATGAGGAAGCAAGAAGGTCCCGCCCCAGGGAAAATGAAATCCGCCATGCATGAGATACGGCACCTGCCAGCCGCCGAAAAAGAGCGTGGTGACCAGCCCGGCGACGGTGACGATTTCGGCAAACTCGCCGGCGAAGAACATGAGGAACTTTCCGCCGGAATATTCCACATGGTAACCGGCGACGATTTCAGACTCGCCCTCAGGGGCATCGAAGGGGATTCGCTTGGTTTCGGCCACGGCCGCCGTGAAAAAAAGCAAGAAAGCAAGCGGCTGGAGAAAAATCCCCCATCGCGGCAACCAGCCCCAAAGCAGCTCGCCCTGCGCTCTGGCGATTTCCTGCAGTTCCAAGGTGCCGTATACCATGAGAATGCCGATCACCGACAACCCCATGGCCACTTCATAGGAGATCATCTGCGCCGATCCGCGCACGCCTCCGAGCAGCGAAAACTTGTTGTTCGACGCCCAGGCGCCGATAACAACGCCGTAGACACCCAGTGAAGCCATCGCAAAGATATAGAGGATGCCGATATTCAAATTGGCGACCTGGAGATTGATGACGCGCCCTCCGATCACCAGCACATCCCCGAAAGGGATGACGGCGAATGTCACCAGAGCCGGAAACAGGGCCAGGCAAGGCGCCAGGGTATGAAGGAACTTATCGCCGCGCGGCGGGATGAAATCTTCTTTGGTTAGGAATTTCAGCGGATCGGCTATGAGCGTGTTGACCAAGCCAAGGCCGGCAAAGCCAAAGACCGACGCCCGGTTGGCGCCGACCCGATCTTGAATCAGCGCGCTGCCCTTCCGCTCGATCCAGCCGAGCACGCCGGCCAGATTCAAGACCATGAAGAGAACCAGAAAAGCTTTTGCCGTGATAATGCCGAGCTCGATCATCATGGCTGCCGGGTCTCACCACCACCCAATTGAACTCCCCCCGCACCGATCGCAGCATAATTGAGCCCTTTATAGGCCGGGATTTCGGTTGCCAAGGCCTCGAACACTTGAGCCGGATTCGCGTAATTCAACTTCTCGCCGGCGGCTTGGAGCAGGCTGATAAAGATCTCCGAATCCTGGAGCGCGCCGTCAGGGGGAACGATGGCCGGGTTCAGCTTCTGCACCCGGCCCTTTCGATTCGTGTAGGTTCCCTCTTTCTCGCCAAAGTGAGTCGCCGGGAGAACGACATGAGCTAAATTCGCGGTTTCAGTCTGACGGATATCCTGCACGACTAGGAACGAGAGCCTTTGCAACGTCTCACGAACCTTTTGCCCCCGGCCGTTCCCCGCGATTAAATCTTCGCCCACCAGATAGGCGCCGGAAAAATGGCCGGCGAGCAAGTTTCGGAGCAAGGATTCGTACCCGCCGTTGGCGCTTACGCCCACATCGCGGGCGCCGCGGAAGTTCGGCGAGCGGTCCGGACTCATCAGGATCTTCTGTACGTCATCCAGCTCGCGCTCCTGATAAAAGACCCCGAGCGCAACACCCGGCGAGATGTTTTTCATCAGCTTGGCAAATAGAAACGCCTCTTCATTGGTGTTTCTCGCCGAGAGAACCCCGGCTATATTCGGCGCGGCGCGGAGCCCGGTGACAACCGCTTGTAGGGCTTTCTCCCAAGTGGTCGGGACAAGCCCCCCCTCTTGGCGGATCATCGGCACGGTGATTCGCTCCCCCTCAGTCAGGCTATGGAAGCAGTAACGCCCCTCGTCACATAGCCAGTGGCTGTTTACTTCTTCATTCACTCGCGGTTTGAAGCGTGCAATGCGGTTCTGATAAGTCTCGACGCTGATGTTGCAGCCGGTGCTGCAACCGGGACAAACCGACGGGGTTTTTTTAAGGTACCAGACCCTGACTTTGAAGCGAAAATCCCGGTCCGTCAACGCTCCTACGGGGCAAATGTCGTTGACGTTGGCTGACAGAGCATTATCCAGAACCGCGCCAGGGAAAAGCGCGATGGTCGAGTGGTCGCTGCGATTTACGACCGTTAGTTCGTTCGTGTCCGTTATCTCCTGGAGAAAACGGACGCAGCGCGTGCATTTGATGCAGCGCTCACCGTCAAAAACCACGTTAGGGCCGAAAATTTCCCGTTTCCGGTCATGCTCTTTCCGCTCCTCGAACCGGCTCGCCTCGAGGTTATGTTTCATGTAGTAGTCTTGCAGCCAGCATTCGCCCGCCTGATCGCAGATGGGACAGTCCAGCGGGTGATTGACCAGGAGAAATTCCATCACCGCTTTTCTCGCCGCCAGCGCTTTGGGGCTTTGAGTGAGGACCGACATCCCCTCCGCAACCTGCGTGTTGCAGGCGATCTGCAGCTTCGGCATCTTTTCGATCTCGACCAGGCACATACGGCAGTTGCCGGCGATCGATAGCTTGGGATGATAGCAATAGTACGGAATCGCAAACCCGGCGTCGGCCGCCGCCTGAATAACGGTCTTACCTTTGGCGGTGACGACTTCTTTGCCGTCGATAACGATCTTGATTGGATCCATAGAACTTAAGAAGCCACTACTCCATCACTCCATTTCCCTACTGCACGGCTACCGTGCAGTGTCTCTCTTTGATATGTTCCTCGAATTCGCCCCGGTATTTCTTAATGAATGCCGCCGCCGGCATGGCTGCGGCGTCGCCGAACGGACAGATCGTGTTCCCCATGATGTTGCCGCTCACGTTGAGGATCAGTTCCAGATCTCCTGTTTGCCCCTGCCCGTGCTCGATGCGGTGGAAGATCTTCTCCATCCAGTGACAGCCTTCCCTGCAGGGGCTGCACTGGCCGCAAGACTCATGGGCGAAAAATCGGGCGATGTTCCAGGCCGCCCGCACCATGCAAGTGCTGTCATCCATGACGATGACTCCGCCCGACCCGAGCAAGCTGCCTGCTGCTTGAACAGATTCGTAATCGAGATTCACTCTTTCGATCTCATCCGCACGCAGCACCGGCATCGATGCGCCGCCCGGGATCACGCCCTTGAGTTTCCTGCCGTTCGGCACGCCGCCGCAGTCTTCTTCGATAAATTTCCTCAACGGATAGCCCATTTCCAGCTCGTAGACACCCGGCCTGCTGATGTGGCCGCTGACGCTGAAGAGCTTGGTCCCTTTGCTTTTCTCGGTTCCTACAGCGGCGTATTTCGCCGCGCCGTTATCGATAATCCAGGGCAGCGCCGCCAAGGTCTCGACGTTGTTGACCACCGTAGGACAGCCGAAAAGGCCGTGAGTCGCCGGAAACGGCGGTTTGACTTTAGGCCAGCCACGGCCTCCTTCGAGCGAGGACAGCATAGCGGTTTCTTCGCCGCAAATATACGCGCCGGCACCGCGGTGGAGAATCAGATCCAGGTCATAGCCGGAACCAAGGATATTTTTTCCGATATATCCGGCTTGCGTCGCCTCCGCGATGGCGTGTTCTAGAATCTTAATGCCCAAAGCGAGCTCGCCGCGGATATAGATGAAAGCCGTATGCGACTGAATGGCAGAGGCAGCGATCAGTGTTCCCTCAATGACCGCATGCGGATCTTTCTCGATGAGCAATCGATCTTTGAACGTCCCCGGCTCGCTCTCGTCGGCGTTGCAGACTAAATACTTCGGCTTCGGACTGTCTTTCGGAACGAAGCTCCATTTCATACCGGTCGGAAATCCGGCGCCGCCCCGGCCTCGAAGACCGGACGCTTTGACTTCGTTGATGAGCTGCTCCGGCGACATATTGCGCGCGACTCTTTCCCAAGCGCGATAGCCGCCGCGCCCCTTGTACACCGATAGGGTATGCGAGTCCGGAACGTCGGTATTGCGTAACAGGAGTTTTTCCATAGAGGACGGCGAGAAATGCCTACTTCAGAGACTGGAGGATTGCCGTGATCTTCTCTTCCGATAAGTTCTCGTAATAGTCGTCGTTAATCTGCATCATCGGCGCGGTGCCGCAGGAGGCCAAACACTCGACCTCTGAAAGCGTGAATCTGCCGTCAGCGGTCGTCTGCCCGACTTCGATTCCGAGAGTCTTTTTAAGAAAGCTCGTGATTTTCTCAGCTCCCCGCAAGGCGCAAGACAAGGTGCGGCAGACTTGAATGTGGTGCCTGCCGATCGGCTTCATGTTCAACATCGTGTAGAAGCTGACCACGCCATGGACCCGCGCCGGCGGCTGGTCCATTATTTTAGCGACATAGTCGATCGCCTCCCGTCCCAGATACCCGAATTCCTGTTGCGCGAGGTACAGAACCGGCAACATCGCAGCTTCTTTTTTAGGGTACCGGCTGATCGTCTCTTCGAACTTCTTGTATGTCTCAGGCGAAAATTCTAAAGCCATCGGTTGTTTAGGGTTGAGTGCTCAGAGTTGAGTGTTTTCCACTCAGCGCTCGACTCTCGACTCCTTCCCGTTTTCTAGCGGTCGCATTCGCCGCCGATCATATTGATCATCCCGAACGTCGGAACGATGTCCGCAATCATATGTCCCTCGATCATTTCGTGAAAGGCGCCCATCGCGATGAAACACGGGGGACGCACTCTCACCCGATACGGCTTTCCCCCTCCGTCGCTGACGATGTAAAAGCCTAACTCGCCGTTGCCACCCTCCACTGCATAATAAACGTCGCCCGGCGGCACCTGGACTCCCTCCATGATGATCTTGAAATGGTGCATCAAGCCTTCGATGCTGTTGTACACTTTCTCCTTTTCAGGAAGAACAAATTGCGGATCCTCGATCCACACCGGTCCCGTTGGCAGCTTCTGAAGCGCCTGCTCGACGATCCTCATGCTCTGCTCGATCTCCTGCATGCGGCAAACAAAGCGGTCGTAGTTATCTCCTTTGGATCCGAGAGGCACGTCAAAGTCCAACTGATCGTAAACCAGGTACGGATAGGCCTTCCGAACGTCGTAATTGACCCCTGTCGCCCGCAAAATCGGACCGGTGAGGCAATACGAGACCGCGGTTTCTTGCGAAATCGTCCCGACGTTCGACAACCGATCGATAAAGATCCGATTGCGCGAAAGCAACCGGTCGCAGTCCGCCAACAGCTTTCGGATAATCTCGAACGCGTGACTCACCCGATCGGCGAAATCATGGGGCAGATCGTGCCTCACGCCGCCGATCCGGACATAAGTAACCGTGAGGCGGGCGCCGGTCAGCGCTTCCACCATGCTCATGATGAGCTCGCGCGCCTCGATCATGTAGAAGCCTACGGTGATCGCGCCGAGCTCCGATGAGGCCATGCCGCAGCAGGTGAGATGGTCATAAATGCGCGAGATCTCGCTGGCAATTACCCGGATAAATTGACAGCGGGGCGGAGTTTCTACGCCGATAAGCTTTTCCACAGCGAGGGCGTAACCGACGTTGTTGATAAGGGGCGAGGCGTAATTTAGCCGGTCGGTATATGGAATCACCTGTGTCCAGGTAACTTGTTCGCAGCTTTTGTCGAACCCGCGATGCAGATATCCGACTTCGGTGTCGCAGTCGAGGACTTTCTCGCCCTCGAGTCTCAGATTGAATTTGATCGTCCCATGAGTCGCCGGATGGGATGGACCCATCTGCAGCTCCATAATCTCAGTCGGTAAATCTTTCTTCTCAGCCTTCATACTTTCAAAACAATAGTTCAGCTCTTGGTACCCAGAGCTTTCTTCAGTTGTAGCAGTTTGACGCGCGATCTCTCATCGACGAAGGTCCCCTCCACTTGCCGCTCCGGAACCAGTGGCTGCCAAAGGTTGACCGGATAATCTTTGCGCAAAGGGTGTCCCTGGAACTCCTCATAAAGTAAGACCCGCCGCAAATCAGGATGACCTAAAAACCGGATGCCGAATAAATCCCAGACTTCCCGTTCCAGGAAGTTGGCTCCGGCCCAAAGCGGCGTCAACGATTCGACCACGGGGTCTGCCTCAGGCAGCGGCACTTTCACCCGGAGCCGGCGGCGGGTTTTTGGCGAGGACAGGTGATAGACCACCTCGAAGCGTGGCTCCCTTTTCTTCCAATAATCGACGGCCGTGATGTCCGCGAGGAACTCAAAATTCAGTTCCGGGTCTTCCTTAAGGAGCCGGAAACTTTCTCGCAATCCTTCTGTGTCGAGAACCACCGTTTCGTCGCCACGAAACGTCTCAGCACGGAGAAGTCTTTCGCCAAGTTTCTCTTGGATATACCTTAGGTTGGGGCTCACGTCATTCATCGTCGTCAATCCCACTCCAGGGCCCCCTTCTTCCAGACGTAAACGAACCCAATAATGAGAATGCCCAAAAAGATTCCCATCTCTGCTAACCCGAACAGCCCCAGGTTGCGGAAATAAATAGCCCAGGGGTAAAGGAAAACAACTTCAAGATCGAAGATGAGAAACAGCATCGCTACCAGATAAAATTGCACAGAGAAACGAACGCGAGCGTCCCCTTTGGGAGGATTACCCGATTCGAACGGCTCAGCTTTGGCCGGATTAAAAGTCTTGGGACCGAGCTTTTGGGCGATCAAAAGCAACGACAGGACTACCACGCCTGCCATAGCAAACAGCATGAGAAGCGGAAAATATGGATGGCTCATCTATCTTTGGTTGCTTGAAAGAAACCATACCGCCCAATCCAGGTATGGATTTAACCCGTCCCGCAAACGGCCCGCACGTGATTCCGAAAATGAATCCTTCTGAAGTTTCCCGAAGGGGCAACGCCCAAACCACAGACGAAAGGTTTACTCCAGGTACGCCGTGGGAGTATAGAGTTTTTTGTAGTGAAAAAACGGGGCGTTGTCAAGGTAAAGCAGCGGCTCTGCTGCCGCCTAAAGGCTTTGCGAGTTAGTACATTGGAGCAAGACGATCGCAACGAAGCAGATGGGCCTTTTTCAACGGCCTGTCAGCTCGGTTTTTTTATCTCCCGGGGGCTGCACGTCGAGAAATCCGTGTTCTGAAATATCAAAGTAATTGCCGTCCGGATCCGAGCCGCGGATTTCGGCGTAGGGCCGCCCGCTGGGGCGCGGTTTCGGCAGTTTGCTGTAGTTGATCTTTTTCATTTTTTCTACGATCGCGTCGCCGCTCTCGACTTCGAAGCCGAAGTGATACAGGCCGTTCGGCGCATTCTGCTCGTGATTAGGCAAAATCGCGAGATTGAAATAGCCATCCGTGAGAAAGACGGCCCCCCCTTCCTCTTTGCCCTTGTGCAGCACCTGCATGTCGAAAACGTCCATGTAAAAGGACGCCAGCTTTCCTGGGTCTTCTGTGCGAATGGCCAGATGACGAATCTTTGGCATAAATACCTCCCTCGTTGATGTTTTCGAAGCGCGCCGCTGAGTCTCGGCGGTCTATCTGCTGCCGAAATACAGAGAACGCTCTGAGTTGTCAAGCCAAGAGGCCCTATGGGGATTTCTGAAGGCTGGAGGTATGGAACAATGTGCGTATCAGCCCTTGATCACACCGACGGGACGGAAACGCGCAACCCGCTTTGAAATGCCCGCGCGATCCATCGTCTCAACCACGTCTGCCACGTCTTTATACGCATGCGGCATCTCTTCGGCCATCGTGCCTCTTCCCCGATAACGCGCGACCACCCCGCGGCTTGCCATCTCTTGATCGATGTTGACACCCTGGCTGTGCTTTTTGGACTGCGCCCGGCTCATCAGCCGACCGGCGCCGTGGCAGGTGCTGCCAAAAGTTTTTTCCATGGCTGCATCCGTTCCAACCAATAGATATGAGTAGCGGCCCATATCTCCTGGAATGAGCACGGGTTGGCCGACCTTCTGATAGGCCGCCGGAATCTGCGGGTGACCCGGCGCAAAAGCTCTCGTTGCGCCTTTGCGGTGAACACAGACTTGCCGCTTCTTGCCGTCAACAACGTGCTCTTCGATCTTGGCGATGTTGTGGCAGACATCGTAGATCAGCGAGAAGCCCAGCTCATTCGGGCTTACGTTGAGCGCCTGCACGAAAGCTTTCTCGGCCTGGCTCATGATCACCTGCCGGTTGGCCCACGCGTAATTGGCAGCGGCTGCCATCGCGGCAAGATAGTCTTGGCCCTCCGGCGAGTGGATCGGCGTGCAGGCCAATTGGCGATCGGGCAGCGAGATACCGTACTTGGTCATTGCTCTATTCATGACTTTTAGCGAATCCTCGCAGGTCTGATAGCCGAGCCCTCGCGATCCCGTGTGGATCAGAACCACGATTTGCTCCGGAAACACGCCGAGCGCATCGGCCGCATCGGGCAGGTAAACTTCTTCGACCCGGCCAATCTCCAAAAAATGATTTCCCGAACCAAGGGTACCGACCTGCCTGAGGCCGCGCTCTAAAGCGCGATCGCTAACGAGTTCCGGGTCTGCGTTGGCGAGACGTCCACCCTCTTCCATGAACGAGAGGTCCTCGTGACGGCCGTAGGCTTGGCTAATGGCCCAACGCGCTCCGTCCTTCAGTAAACGCTTTTCGTCCTGTTTGGATAGCTTGGGAATCGCCCCTTCGGAGCCCACCCCCGAAGGAATCAAGGAGAAAAGTTTTTCGACCAGCCGGGAGAGCTGCGCCTTGACTTGTTCAAAGACCAAACTGGTCTTCACGAGGCGAACGCCTCAATTGATGTCGTACCCGACGCCGCCCGGAGAGATGACGCCTTCATCGACGCTCAGCGCCGCCACACCGCCGATGGGAAAACCGTAGCCCCAGTGAATATCGGGCATGGCCAGGGAATAGCCGACGATACCGGGGAGGTGGGCCACGTTCATCACTTGCCTCAAACTGTTATCCGCTTTGAGGCCGGAGATCAGCTTCTCGGTCGCATAGATTCGTCCAGGGACACGCATCCCTCCTTGACGGGGAATCTCCCAAAGGCATTCTTCCAGCCGGCTAAGCGTAATTTCGTCTGATACCATAACAGTTCCCGTCTCGAGTCCAGAGTCTCGCGTCTTGAGTTTTTGTAACCCTAAACCCTAGACTCAAGACTCGAAACTGCTTTATTCAGGCTATACGTCGAAAATCACTCTGGCATGCCACAGATCTTCCGTCTGCCAAAGCTTGAAATCGTGATAGGTCACTCCCTTGATTTCAGTATGAAACGTGTGGCGCTTGAGATCCAGTTTCTCTCCCGACACTTTTCCTTTGGCTCGGCCGTTTTCCAGCTCAATGATCCCGCAGCGCCTACCGACGAAACCTTGCACGTTAAAGACCGCCAGGAGTTCACACAACCACGCATGAAGCAGATCATCGGGTTTATCGCCGGTTGCCGATACCTCAATCTCCTCACGCATCTCAATCGTGGACGGATCAGCGATCAGCGAGTAAAGCGCCTCCCCCGCGGTCGAGAAGAGGGATGCAAGATCGTTCGCGCATACTTCTATCCCTAGATCCGCGGTATGTTCGATCTCGTGAAAGGCGGCTTTGCCGCTATTCGTGGGCCGCCCCTTGGTCATCGCGTTCAACGATCAGCGGAAGCATGGCGTTCCGAATGGCCTTCTCGCTTACTTCACCGAATTGCTCTTTGAACCGATCCACCGGAATTACCGCTTTTGCCATCGCGCGGTGACCGCCGGCGCTGCCGAGGTCGTCGTAGAGTTTTTTCATGATCTCACCGGCGCTTTTAACGGAGCCAACGTTGCGAACCGAGATGACCACGTGATCCTGCACCAACCCCGAAACGACTCCCCATTCGACGCCTTCGATTTGCAAGCAAAATTCCGCCAACTGTGGAATCACGTCCTCACGATGGACCTCGCCTATGTGAATAACTGCCACGCCATTGTCGAGCTCGATTCGGCTCAAGGCGCGGCCGAGCGCCTCGAGGTCTTCGCGCGGCAAGGCCGGCCTCTCGATGCGCGCAATCATCGCCTTATTGGCAAACGGATAAAGAAAGGTAAAAGCGCTAAGATCGGCAAGATTGCTTCCCCTCTCCAAGAACAGCGTGTCGGTCTTGATCCCGTAAAGCAAAGCAGTCGCGAGTCTCTGGGATGGTTCCATTCCAGCCGCCCGCAGATACTCGGTAAAAATCGTCGCGGTCGCGCCATACGGAGTTCTCAAATCGCTAAAGCGCGCCTTAAACGCGGCGCGTTTGGGGTGATGATCCACCACCAGATCGACTCTGCCCAGCGGCTGGTCAAAGTAAGGCGGTTGCACGTCAACCAAGGCTAAGCGCGCGCCATCCTTGCGCAAATCGTCATAGGTAACGCGGTCGATCTGTATGTCCAGCAGGCGGATCATGGCAAGGTTTTCAGGCCGCGTGATGCCGCCCATTGTTACGATGGGCGTGGTCGCGCGATTGCGCCCCAGGAGCTCGCGCAAAGCCAAAGCGCTGCCGATGGCGTCCGGATCAGGGTCATGCTGCAACAGGATGTGGATCTTCTCGCGTTCGTCGAAGAGTGATCGGATCCTCTCGACCTTCTTTCTATTCAACGTATCGAGGAGCTGCGAGGAGCAGAATTCCTCGAAGACATCCGCGAGTCCGAGCTGTCGAAACAGCGCATCTTCCGATTCTTTCGCGCCGTTCTTGTCCGGGGTCAGCGAAACGATAGACAGACTTTTGTCGAGACTTCTCAAAAGACGGGAGATGCCATCCTGGAGGTCGCGGGTACGAGCTAAAATGATGGCCTGATCGACGTGCTGCAGCTTGATTCGTTTATAGATTTCTTCTTTGAGGAGATCTCCGTGCCGGACCTTTCCGCCCTGACGTCGAATACGTTTGGCCACTGTTTCGTCCTGCACTAAGAAGAGAACCTCACCCTGTTTAGCCGTAACGTTGCGCATAAACTGAAACAGGAGATCGTCCTCGCAGATTGCCAGGTATTGCATAGGGTTTCCCTGAGGGGATGCTAGTGGGGACGTACGGAGGAAACCAGACTCGACCAACAGGCACCGCTCAATACGTGGAGAAGTCTATCATATGAGGTTCTGGCAAATCCAGCGGGTTGAACTGGGGTGCATTCTGGCCCTATAAGGTAAAAAACTCTGCCAGAAAGTGAGAAATTGACCATGATTAACAGCGGCGAACGAGGATTCGGCTTGGCCAAGTTCAGCCACCAGGAGCGCGACCGGCGCTGGGCGCGGGTGCGCGCGTTGATGCGCGACCGGAAAATTGACGCGATCATTGCTTTTCCCAATCAGAGTCACTGGGACCAATTTCAGGCCGACACCCGTTACTTGACCCACATTGGCGGTCATCAGACAGAAGTGGCAGCCGTCTTTCCCATTTCTGACAATGTCACTGCCTTCGTCCGCGGCTCAAACGAAGTTGAATGGTGGGGTATTGCCCAAGACTGGGTAACCGATATCCGAGTCACACGCAGATCCTGGGGAGAGCCGATGATCGAACGCATTAAGGAGCTTAAGCTTGACCAGGCATGCATCGCCGTTGCCGGTCTGGCCGGTCTTTTGCGCGCTCCTGAAGGAACCGTAGTCGCCGGGATGCTGGAAAAAGTGAAGAAAGCCTACCCCAAGGCCCAATTCGAGAGTGCAACGGAACTGCTGCAAGACGCTCGTTCGGTGAAGGGGCTCGAGGAAGTTGCATGGATTGAGAAAGCGGCCGGGATTCTCGACAAAGTCGTTGAAGCCATCCTCGCCAAAGCGAGACCCGGCGTAATGGAAAACGAAATGGTCGCCGCGATATGGCACACGATCATCGCCAACGGCGGCGATTACCCGTCGATGACCCACTGGGGGGCCGGCGCCGGGGTTCCTTGGGCGTGCCGCATCGCACCGCACCGGCCGCTCCAGGCCGGCGATCTGATCAACACCGAGCTGGAAGCGAAATACGGCGGCTACATCGCCCAAACGGTGCAAGCCGCTTGCTTGGGCAAAATCCCATCGGAAATCAAACGCTCTTTTGAAGTCAGCGTGAAAGTTTTTGCCGACCTGATAAATTTCATGAAGCCCGGAATCACGTTCCGCGAGGTGGTAACTTTTTACCAGCAAAGGGTGCGTGAAGCCGGTTTCTTGCCTAAGGGAATGCTCCTTCACGGACGCGGCTTGGGGGAGGATCGGCCCCAAATAACGGGAGAAGTCGAAGGGCAGATTTATAGTTCGCCTCAATATACGATGCACCTCGATTTACCTCTGGTGGAGGGGAACGTGTTCGTTTTAAAGCCGGGAGCCATGCCGTCTGACGAACCTGACTCCATCAGGTGTGGCGATACCGTGGCGATTACTGCTGACGGAGCGCGCCGTCTTGGCAAGCGCCAATTCACCTTTCCCGAAATTCAATGAACGGGTTTTTGGTTTAAAGCCTTGCCACTCATTCAGGGAAATTGTGCGGTATGCGAGATTTTCGCGGCCTGATCGGCGCTGATACGCTCTTTCTGGGCACGGTTACAGTCATTGTCGTTTACCTCACCGTGATTCCAATCAGCGTCATGGTTCTGGGCAGTTTCCAGAGCGGCCTGCCGGGCACGTGGACACCGGCCACTTTGGAAAACTATGTGCGTGCTTTCTCGGAGCCCTCTCTTTATTCGGCAATCTTCAATGCCTTAATATACTCAATCGGAGCGGGACTTATTTCTTTCAGTCTCGGCACTTTTTTGGCTTGGCTCACGGAGCGGACCGATCTTCCATTCAAGGGGCTGATATACGGCTCTGTTCTGGGCGCGATGATGATTCCGGGAGTATTGTTCACGATTTCGTGGATTCTGCTCTTAGCGCCGAGAGCCGGACTCATCAATGTTTGGCTCATGCACCTCTTTGGTCTGTCCGAACCGCCGTTCGATCCCTACGGCATGTTGGGTATGATCTTCGTTTCAGGCATCGATGATTTTTATACTCCGTTTCTCTTCATGGCAGCGGCTTTCCGCTCTATGGACCCCGCTTTGGAGGAAGCGTCGGCCACGTCTGGAGCAGGAAATGTCAGGACCTTTTTTGTCATCACCTTAAGACTGATGCTTCCGGCGGCCTTAGCTGTCTCTCTGCTTATCTTCATTCGCGGCATCGAGGATTTTGAAGTCCCAGCCCTTCTCGGCATCCCGGCTGGAATTCACGTTTTGTCCACGGAGATTTTTCTTACGGTTCGCCGCCCCCCTACGGATTTCAATCTAGCGGCTACCGTTTCCATGTTTTATTTATTGGTCGCCCTAGGGGGACTTTATCTCTACTTCAAGAGCACTCGCATGTCGGAAAAATTCGCGGTCATCACCGGAAAAGGGTTTCGGCCCAGCATTACGCGACTGGGAAAGTGGCGTGTCCCCGCAGTAATCAGCGCCCTGGTGCTTATCGCGATGACCGTTTATTTGCCAATGGCGGTTCTCGCTTGGACTTCTTTGTTGCCCTGGTATTCCCAGCCTTCTTGGAGCATGGTCAATCTTCTGACATTGAAAAATTATCGCTGGTTGATTACCGACGAACTGATTCTTTCGGCTTTTTTGAATAATCTGATTGTTGGGCTATCGGCTGCGTTTTTGGTCACGCTCTTCGGAGCGGTGATCGCGTGGATCGTCATTCGTACCCGGCTTCCCGGCCGCCGGTTTCTCGACAGCCTTGCCTTCTCCGCCACAGCATACCCCAGCATGGTTTTGGGATTGGCCCTGATCTGGTTCTATCTCACCGTTCCGATACCCATCTACGGCACGCTCTGGATACTTATTCTCGCTTACATTACCAAGCGGCTTCCCACGTCGGTCAGAATCTGCAGCGCCGTTATCACGCAAATTCGCAGCGAACTCGAAGAGGCCTCGGAAATTTGCGGCGCTGGTTTTCTCAAGACCTTCGGGCGCGTTGTCCTGCCCCTGCTTGTCCCCGGCTTATTCGTAAGCTTCGTTTCCGCGCTAACCATCACTTTTAAAGCCCTTTCATTACCGGTGCTTCTGGGCCATGCGGGTTCGGAACTGGTGCCATTGCTGATTTTCGATTTGTTCGAATCGGGCCGCTACGCAGAGGTATCTGCTTTGGGTTGCGTCACGATCACGGCGGTGACGATTTTGACATTGGCCTTCCGGGGCATAAGTCAGCGTTTCGGTCTTGGCTCTGCGGCGCGTTGAATTTGACGGCTTTACAGTGAGGCCGCTGTTGAGAGCGGGGGACGCGAGATCCCAATATAGGAGTCACGGATCTAATTCCGTGCCGACGCCCAATGCCAGCGCTCTTTGGTAGACATACTCGGCGATGGCCGCGTCGAGCACACCAAAGGCGGGATTTAAACAGACGATAATCTCATCGGCTGTCGTTCGTCCTTTGATCGTCCCGGTCACAATATTTCCCAGCTCCTCCGAAAAGTCCTCAGGCGAGAGCGCTCCCTTGTCCAGCAGTTCGACAAGTGAATGATAAGGGGGAACATGTGTGAGCACGCCGTCCCGGTATGTAGTCACGATTCTTCCGCGACGAAAACTTTGCTGGTCCAACTCTTCTGGAGTATTCGTGATGACAGTACATCCCGCAGGTAGCCATTCGCCCTTGAGCACCGGCGTGGTCGCCTTGGTCGCTGTCACTACGATTTGGCAATCTCGAACGCACTCTTCCGGGCCGGACACTTCCTGAATTTTAACGCCGTCTCCCAGACGCGAGCCGAGGTATCGTACAGCTTCTTGTCTGTGCGCCGCATTCGGGCTCCAAACTCGAAGATAGCAGATTGGCCGTACGGCGCAGACCGCCTCCGCCGCCCATCGAGCGAGCCTGCCGGACCCAATCAGTCCCAATGTCGCCGCATCGTTGAGCGCCAGGTATTTTGCCATGACTCCGTCGGGCGCCGTGCTTCTTACACCATGAATGAGATGATCCGAAATGAGCGCCTTCAGCTGCATCGTCTCCCAGTCGAAAAGAAGCAACATCACGCCGCCGGCCTGCCGGTGAACAGACCCCCCAATCCGAATACCATAGCCGATTCCTTCGATCCCTCCAGGGATGATACGCAGGTCACGTCGCCACGGTCTGCCTTGCCCTTGGCTCCCCGCCGGTAAAGGCGGATGAACCAGACGCATGCGCGGCGCCACGACGGATTGGCCTTGTCCCACCCGTCGGAACACGTCCTCGATTACAGGAACCACATCAGCCATACAGATCGCGAGTCGTTCCGTGTCGGCTAGCGAAAGATAACGCATAATGGGACGGAATTAGCGGCGTAGTGCGGCAAAACTACTCAGACATTAATCTCAACCTTTGATTCTGGCCCGTTTCGATATGCTTAACCCGGCCCGGACCTTTTTAACGGCGGCATCTTGAGCTCCACGCCTTTTGCGGCTAATTCCCGCATGTACATCTCGCGGACCGCCGGCTCTTCTTCTTCGTACTCGATCTGTTGGGCGCCGGCTTCTTCGTTGCCGTTTTTGCCACCGGTCATTCCAATCCGCAGCGGATGCTCCGGGCTTCCCCCGCGGCGCAGCGCCAAGTAACGCACAGGCTCTGGGCCGGTATTGAAGTGCTGGTGATACCACCACTCCGGCGGCGAGAACATACTTCCCGGCCGCCAGTCAACCCGAGTGCGCTCTCTCCCTTCCTCCCAAAGAAGGGAATAACCTTCACCGGCAAGAATGATGACGTGAGCGCCAGGTCCATGGCGATGGGCTTTCTTGTAGGTGCCGACCGCAAATTCCGAAACATGGCAGGCCATCGTGTTGTCCGCCATCGACAAATGAAAACTCTTCGCCCCAGAGCCCCGCCGCATCCAATCGATGAGACCAAACTGACTCACGTCCGCAACAAAATTCGTCCGCCAAACGCGCCCCCCGAGATGCCGGCCCGAAGTCGAAAAAAAATCCGGCTGGCCCCGAAACCGATCATCGAACACGGCAGGGTTATCGAATACGAAACCTTCGTTATGAAAAAGACTGAGAACCAGCGGCGCGTTGGAAACCATCAGCAAGCGCAGCGGCTTCGCGGCATCAAGGTTCTCGTGAATATACATCGTATTCAGAGGCGGCGAAAATAGGCTGTTTGTGCTCCATTCGCAGGTTACGGCCGGACATTCGGGAGCACTAACCGTCGTCTTTCCCCGGCCGCTAACAACGTACATTAGCGCCTCAAATACGTGCTTCACCGGATTGCTTCTCCCTCCCGGAGGGATTTCAAGGATGGCGGCCGTTGTAATATGCGGGTCAGCCAGGTTGATAAATGCGCCCGGGCAGCCGAAGCGTTGCCAGTTCCCGAGTTCAACCTCCATTAAACTTTCCACGTGGAAAAGCTTGTAAATCGGGATCCCTTCTTGCTCCTGCCAGAGATCGTAAAAGGCCTTCGGCCGAAGAAATCTTTCGGGCGTTTGCTCAGGGCTTCGCATGCTTGTTATCCTCCCGGGAAGTCTTGGGTTCAAAACCCATCGAGGACATGACGCTAACAATCGGCCCTTCAGGTGTCAACGGTAGGTTGACGAATCGAATCGCTTTCCTGTAGGTTCATGGAAGGTCCTGAATTTACTGCGGAGGACTCATATGGCTGCACAAATTAGAACCGGAGCGCTAAGCGTCGATCACATCGCGATTCCGGTGCGCGATCTGGAACTGAATCAAGATTTTTACCTGAACGTCTTAGGCCTCAAATATAAAACCACCAGGCGAAATCCCGATGGCAGCCCGCGCCAGACCTACGTGCTGGCCGGGGACAATATTATCGGTCTGCACCTCCCCGGGGTCAATGCCGGCGTCTCTCGCAGTTCCGGGCCGCGCGTCGGAATCAATGTCGCTCCGGAACACTTTGCCCAAGTGCAGCACAGGATGCGCGCGAAGAGATACGATTTCATCGGCCCGGTGGAACACCCGGCAGACGCGCCTTTCGAGACTTCAATCTATTTCGATGACCCGGATGGCAATCACCTGGAATTTTGCATCCGCCGCAAGCACCCCTCTGATCAATGCATCAGCCACACGGTCTTTGAGACACGCGACATGAGGAAGGCCGTTACCTTTTACATGGAAGCGTTAGGCACGGGCGCTCCGGTCGTATGCGGCGCAGAGGCCCTGATCCCGGTCCAAAACGGCCAGATGATTGGCTTGGTGGAAGTGGAAGATCTTTCCGAGCGGAGCAAGAAGCACGGGCGCGGCTGCCACATGGCGATGGATGTCACGCAAGAGGACTTTGACGCGACGTTGTTGCTGATCGATCGCCATGGAGGCAAAAACCAGGGGGATAGCCGAGCCGACGACGGATTGAGGCCCGAAGGCGAGAGAAGTATTTATTTTTACGACCCCGATAACAATCGTCTGCAGATCACGGCCCACGCTCCGAATCAGGCTGATGAGATGTTGTCGGACGAGGAAAAGTGGCAAAGGATTATCGACAGCCGTCGGAAGCAAGGCCGGGGATTAAGCCGCTGGGAGTCCGGCGGCAAAAAGATTATTTAAGGAGGTCCCATGTCCGTCCTAATACTCTGGATTGCGCTGGCATTGCCGGCTGCCGCATGGGCGAATGCAGAGAAGTTTTTGGCGGATCTGAACGCCTTGCCTGCCGCAGAGCGCCACCAAAAACTCCTGGCGGGCGCGAAAAAAGAAGCGGAATTGATGCTCTACAGTTCCACGGGTTTAGAAGAGGTGCGGGCCATAACCAGCCTCTTTAAAAAAAAGTACCCATTCATTAACGCGCGCTTCATGAGGAAGGGAGGCAGCCAGCTCTTCAATGTCGCATTGATGGAGTTTAAGGGCCAGAAGCACATCGTGGATGTCTATTGGGCCGGCATCTCCACTCTGGGCCCCATCGTTAAGCAAAACCGCGAGATGCTGGCGCGTTACCTCTCGCCGGAACGGGCGATGATTCCGCAGGATTACCAAGATAAAGAGGGCTATTGGACCGCCACTCGGATGTCGGTGGCCATTTTTGCTTACCATTCCAAGCTGGTTCCACAAAACAAGGTTCCCAAGGTGTTTGCAGATTTTTTGGATCCTTTTTGGAAGGGAAAGCTGGCGGTAGATACCAACCCGGGTCGTTTTATCTCTTTGTTGGTTGAGCGCATGGGATGGAAAAAGGCTGAGGAATATTTAAAAAATCTCGCACGGCAGGAACTCAAGCTCCATCGCGGCCGGACCGCCCGGATGCAGCTGATTCTGGCTGGAGAAGTATTAGGAAGCCTCGACATCAATGCCGACAATATTATCGAGATGCAGTTTCAGAGCGCTCCCCTGGAGTACGCCATCATGGATCCCAGCCTGCTTTCCTTAACGTCGGTGGCGCTGCCGCAAAACCCTCCCCATCCGCATGCAGCTACGCTTTTTTATGATTTTATTCTTTCCAAAGAAGGCCAGCAGGAGCTTGCGCGAGAGAAGAACGTTCCGGTACGCGAGGATGTGGAGTTGGTAGTCAAAGAGCTGGGCCGGAGGATGAAGGAAGCCCGCGATCGAAAAAAGTTTGTTGTTGACTCGCCGGGAAACTACGATCCCGCCGCTGAGGAAAAATACGACCGGCTCTACATTGAAACGTTGGTCAAAAAGGTCAAATAAGCCGGCGGCTTGACTGTAACAACCTCCCCTAGCGTGCAGAGCGCTAGAAACCTTTGTTTTGAAACGCCGGCCCGCCCCGAGATAAATTTCTCATCCCTCCTGAAGCATAGGGGACTGCGATGCCTTCGCCAACGGTGAGATCCGGTCAAGCTTCCACGAATCCTAATCAAGCCGAGCCTGACGCCGAATCGGCCCATCGCAACCTCATACTCGGGGTGATCAATGTCTCCCACGTGTTCAACCATATGCAGTCCAGCATGTTATCGGTTCTCTACCCGGTCATGATGGCCGACCTCGGGTTTGGCTACTTCGCGGTCGGCCTCTTACAGACGATCTACCAACTCTCGGCCATGGGATTCCAAGTGGTTTACGGCGTGCTGGCGCGCTTTTTCCCGCGCGCGATTCTACTTGGAATCGGGAACATGATTTGCGGCGTGTTCTATATGACCACCGGGTTAAGCCAAAATCTCGCCCAGGTCGGAACCCTGCGTGGTTTGTCCGGACTCGGCTCCAGCGTCCAGCACCCGGTCGGCGCCGCCGTTCTTGTTTCGTACTTTGAGAAGGCGCGCGGACGTGTCCTTACGCTGCACCATTCGGCGGGAAACCTAGGCGCTTTTATTGCCCCCGGAGTGGGCGCGGCTCTGCTAATGGTAACCGACTGGCGGACGGTTTTTTATATCGTCGGCCTCCCCGGTGTCGTCATGGGACTATCGTATTTTTTTCTCAGAGATGCCGTAGCGGCGGCGGGCGAGATCAAATCACAGAAATCGCGGATCAAAGGCAGCCTGCAAGATTACCTGGAATGTTTAAGAAATCGCAGCGTCGTCATGATCTCGTTGATTCAGATGGTGGGCGCGGCTGGGCGCGGAACCGGAATAAACATAGCGTTTCTTACCGCCTTTTTCATTGCGCGGTTGAATGTCGGTGTCCCCGTTGCCGCCGCTCTCTTGATGGTCTATCAGTTAAGCGGTCTCTTGGGACCTCTTGCGATCGGCTGGCTTGCGGATCGTTTCAATCCCAAAGCTGTTCTCCAAATGACTTTGATCGGTTCGACCCTAACCACGTTATGGCTTTTGATGCATCAAACCATCAGCCCGTGGTTGATCCTCAACCTCGTACTTTATGGTTGCTTCGTTCAATCCCGCGGCACGCTTACCCAAACGGTCGTCAGCGAAGCGGTCCCGCCGAGCTTGATGGACGTCGCTTTTAGTATTTATTTCTTTATCGGCTTTATTTCGGGCCCCGCCTGGACGTTTCTAGTGGGCTGGTTGATCGATGCTTCGAGTTTCACGGTCGCCTTCCAGGTCGTGAGCGTCAGTTATTTACTCGGCATGCTACTCGTTTTTCTGGCAACCTGGCATGGCTCAGATCCTTTTGTAAGTCACCGCTCATCGAAGGAGATTTAGGTTTAGGTCCTGAGCTTCGAGCCCGCATCTCGAACTTCCCTTAATCTCAGAGTTTGTGAATTAATCGAATTCTGCGAAAATGAGCAGCCGCAACTATTTGATTTTGTTGAGGCGAAATTTGCGGAACTTGACGTTTTTCAATTTTTTCACAACCTCTCAGGCTCAGCTATTTCCCCGCGAGGATCAGTGTTGTTCCCGGCAAAGTATTAGGGATATCCCCGTGCGTTGTGATCGAGCTGAAACCGGCCGCCTTCAACCAGTTTGAATACTGGGTCAACGTCCAGCATTCTCCCGCGGGAGTGTGAGTCAGGGTGTAAACCGAGAAGCGCAACGCAAACGTGGGTCCGGTGCGTTCCTCGTTCGGCACGAAATCGTTGACGACGAAGCGGCCGCCGGACTTAAGCGCCGAAAAAGCCTTCGCAAACAGCTCCTGATTGCCCTTCGGTGATTCGAAGCGGCAGAAGTTGCTCGCGAGAACCAAATCGTAATGGTTCTGTTCGACCGCGGCCGAATGATGTTCGCCGTCAATAAAGCGAATTTTCCCTTCCAGGCCACGTTCTTTATTCAGTTTCTTTGCGACGGCGTTAACGTTGGGCCAATCCAGTTGCGTGACCTGCGCGGAGGGGTCGCGCGACAGAATCGTCATTCCAAAAATGCTTGAGCCTCCGGCGATATCGAGCACTCGAAGTCCCCGGCGTTTTGTGCCGACGCCGCAAATATCGCAAAGAGCTCTGGCGGCGGGTTCAGCGATTGGAATGATTCCGATGATCAGTTTTTCCCAAACCTGAAGCTCGGCGCCGGTATCCATCCTGCTGAGCGGCCTGCCTGTTTTTAGAGACTCTTTGAGGTGCGCCATGCCGTCCCAAAGCGCCAGGGCCACATAGCGAAAATCCCCTATGTAGGATGGCTTGCCGCGGACCAGAAAAGTATCGCTGATGGGCGGCAGGTTATAGCGCCCGTCGCGTTTCTCGATCAACGCCAAAGCAAGCAAGCTATCGAGAACGATGCGCGTTGCCCGTGGATCCGTTCCCGCTTCGCGAGCAATCTCTTCGGCGGTTTGGAAGCCTTTATGGATGAGAGTGAAGAAATCATACTCGAGCGATGCGTCGAGAATCTGGCTATTGCCGAAATCCCCAAGAATCCGCATCAGCGGCCGGAACGAGAGTTCTTGTTGCGGGTTGGCTGGCATGGCTACGCCCTGTACAGCCCTTCCTTATTGACCTGCTGATAAACGCCTTCGAAGAACCAAGCGAAATAAGCGGTGCCCATGCGCAGGCAATACTCCAAGCTAAAGCCCGGGCGCGTATCGGCCCGTCCTTCTTCGAGCAGCTTTTTCAGCACCATCCAGTCGAGATCCGCATGTGCCATAACCCCCTCGTGTTCTTCGAGATCGGCCGCGGCATGAACTCGGAAATAGACAATTTTCTCTTCCGGTAGTTTGTACCCCTTCCGCAAGGCGCCGCCGAAAAACTTCGCCCAATGACCAACGGCCTCTTCCACGCAGAAAGAGGCCCACCACTCGGCCATGGTGCCCTCATACAGCACGCCGCGATAGTACTCCAAAAACGCGCGGCACTCCGGCAGCATTTCGTACTCGATCATGTCGTCGTCGGCGAGGCCGAAATTCCTTCCCTGTTCCAGAACGATCCGGATATGGCCCGGCGGTTTCGGATGGATCATCTCATCGGCGACGTGGTTGGCGAAGTGACCCTGGAGTTCCGGGTGGCGCTTGAAAAACGGCAGGTGACGCTGGTACGCCACGCCGTGAAAGTTATTGATCTCGGCGACGAAGCCGTACCAGTTTTGCCAGAAGACTTTGATCGCCTCCATCGGCAGGGTTCCTTTCCCGAGATCGGTGTGAAATCGGCCTTTAAACAGCCAGCGGTCCGCCAGACCGAGCAAATACTTTTTTAACTCCACAACGACCGCATCAGCTTCCTGAGGCGAGAGTTTTTTACCAAAGTAATCTTTATTCTGTAATGCCATTTTCTTCTCCTATTCCCCGCCGGGCGAGAGCGTCCGATCCCTCTTTGTTGAACATCGAACTTTCGGAGCCTCGAACATCGAACGATTTTTTAGCACAGCGCGCCGGGATTCAAGATATTATTCGGATCGACAACCCGTTTGATCTCTTTGACTAGATCATAGAGGTGGGTGAGCCGTTCGTATGGATACGGCCCCTTGGTACTGAGGGTCGGGGCGGTCCAAACGACTCCACGCTGGTTGCTGAATTCTTGTACTTTGCCCATCCATTTCCTCAGCTTGGCCACGTCTTCTTCGTCGTAAGGATTGTAAAAGACAAAATACTCTTCTTTGATGCCCAGGTCGCGCGTCACATAACTGTCATGCTGCGGCGAGTGTTCGGCATCCCACAAGCCGCATTCTCTTTTGGCGGCTTCGTCAAGATCGTACATCTCCTTGAGGAACGTGAGGGGGTACATCTTGGAGGTAACCGCGAACATCCCTGAATGACGCACGACGGCGCCGCACCAGCCATCCGGCCCCATGATGTGATAATCCGGCCATCCGTGCAGGCCATGCTCTTGCGCTTTGGCCCCCATGGCCTTTTCGGCGATCTCAGGCACCTCCACGGCGCCGGCGTCATGGTAGATGCGCCTCATTCGTTTTTCTTTGTAGCTGAGTTCCTCAGCGTCTCTGGCCATAACGACGGTCTTCAGGAAGAACCAGGCGTCGCCCGGTATCCTGCTCTTCTCGTACAGGCCCTCTTCCATGGGCCAGTGGTACTGCCACCGATCGGTAAAATGGATATCGTAAACGACCTCGCTTTTGACGAGTTGAATCATGGCATTTTGCGCCTCATCGAGCTGATCGCGTCGAAACGCGTAGCAGTAATCATGCAGCCACTCGCGCCGTCCTTCGATCGCCCGCAAACAAACCTTGCTGATGATTCCCATGGAGCCGGCGGCTAACGTGAATAGCCCCAACAGATCGGGAAGATGAATCCACTTTTGAAACGGACCGAACGTCGTTCCCTGGTTCGCCAAGGCGCCGAGCCGAATAGTTTCGCCATTGGCGAGAATAACTTCCAACCCAAGCACCATATCGGCGATCCAGCCGTACCGGGTCATGCCGTAACCGATTCCGCCTTTGTTCACCATGGCGCCGATGACTACCGAGGGGCCGTAGGTGCCGAAGTTAGGCAGCATCAGCCCATGCTGTCTAAGCGCATGGTGGATCGCGTAGACACTCGCACCGCCTTCCGCAATGACATACTGAAGCGTCGGGTTGACTTCCAGTACTCCGTCCATGCCGAGCATGTCCAGAAGGATCCCGCCCCTGAGCGGTGAGCTGATCCCCATGCCGACGCCGCCCTTGGCGACGATTGGAATTTTGTGCTCGTTCGCGAACTTCAGGATCTGTGCTACGGCGTGATTGCCGTGAGGATCTGATTCCACGCGTACGATTACATCCGGCAGCGCCTTGTAGGCGCCGTAAGCCAGGGTATGTTGGTAATTGATTTTATCGATCGGATTGGTGGAGACAAATCGCGGCCCGACGATCTCTTTCAACTTCGCAACGATCTGATCGAGGGTGAGCATGGGGAGAGGCTTCCAATGCAAAATGCAGAACGCAAATTGAAAATTGCAAAATTACCGGAGCGAAACTCGCCGAATTCGGGCCGGGGCGGCACTTTGCATTTTGCACTTTGCAATTTTCATCTTGAACTATTTAGAGCTGCAGATGGCTTCCGCCTGTGATCAGAATGTGGCTTCCGGTCAGCATACTTGCTTCGTCACCGGCAAGAAAAGCGATAGCGCCCGCCACGTCCTCCGGATACAGATGTTTCTTCAGCGGACGGGTTTGACGCACACGCTCTCGAAATTCCTCGGGCATGATCATCGAGGCGTCCGTTAAGGTGAAAGCGGGGGTCACGACGTTGACGTTGATCCCCAGTGAACCCAACTCAATGGCCATCGTATCGGCCATTGACTCGAGCGCCGACTTTGCCGCTGCATAGGCGCCCATCCGAGGCAATGGCTGTTGGGCGAGCCGCGTGCTGATGACGATGATCTTGCCGGCCTTTTTTTCGATCATTCCAGGGAGACAGCTCCGCACGCAGCCGTGGAAGGCGGACAGCTCGTGATCAACGGCTTGATGAAAACTCTCCCACGAGAGTTCATGGAGCTGTCCCACTTGGAACGGGAAATAGGCATTGTTGACGAGCACGTCGATGGCGGAGAATCTTTCGCGGGCGGCTTTCACCATCGCTTCGACATGATCTTGCTGCGTTACGTCTGCTGGGAAGATCATTCCACGGCCGCCCGCCGCCTCTACTTCTCGAAGAACCGCTTCTGCTTTGTCGCGGTTTTGATGATAGTTGATAACGACGGAGGCGCCCCCTTGTGCCAGCCTCTTCGCCGCGGCCGCGCCAATGCCGCGACTCGCTCCGGTGACGAGAACGACCTTACCCTGGAGCGGCCGGCTCTTTGCTTGCTCCGCCATTGAATGGAATCAGCTGTTAGTGTCCTGCCTCAGAAATTCACAAAAGAAATTGGCGATCCCACCGTCATGCCCGCAAAAGCGGGCATCCAGAAGCATTTGATTTTCCTGGATTCCGGCTCGCGCTACCCCGGACTGTGATCCGGGGTTGGCCGGAATGACGCGGGAATTATGTAGCAAATTTAAGAGACACCACACTAGATGGTTCTCACCGAAAACCTTCCGTTTACCCTTTGACACCTCATGGCGAACGGAAGGCCTATTGGAAAGTATACTTCCCGCTCGTGCTTTGTCGAGGCATCATCACCGCCTTTTTTTCAGTCAGAGCTAGATAGCTAATGCTTATACGGTTGTTTCAGCAAACCCCAATAAGTTGTGTTACCCATGATCGGAAGCTTTAGCCAAGTCCAGGGCGCCTCGAATTCTACGGTAAGCCGTAGGCCGCTGTTGCGTTCCCAG
>JBOHVS010000048.1:0-9920 GCA_050735975.1 Binatia bacterium
ATATAAGATAGCATAAAAAGCATCGTTTAAGAGCTTCGCAGTGGTTTTTTGAAGCCGAAAAGCAACCTCTAAGGAAAAACGATGCCGCGCGCCAATCGCCATTTTCTGCCCGGTAACGTGTGGCACATCACTCACCGCTGCCATCACAAGGCCTTTCTCCTGAAATTTGCGCGCGACCGGCGCCGTTATTTGCACTGGGTTTTCGAGGCTAAAAAACGCTTCGGTCTCTCGGTCCTGAACTACATGGTGACATCCAACCACGTGCATCTGAGCTAGAGCCAGTTCAAATAGTTCAAGTCGTTCAATCGCTGCGCTCCGTTCAAAACGTTCGAAGCTGATGGAGTCTGTCGAAGATCCATGGTGTTGAAGCTTGCGTGCGACGAGGTTAATCGCCGGCCGAACCGCGCAGGAGTACAATCAGCGCAAAAACCGGCATGGCGCGTTTTGGGAAGACCGTTATTACGCTACCGCCATTGAAGCCGATGAGCATCTGCATCGATGTCTCGTATATATTGACTTGAACATGGTTCGCGCTATTGAATACTGAAGCCCGTTCCAGTTGTTCCAAACGTTGAACCGCTTCGCGGAGCCTGCCCTGAGCGCAGCCGAAGGGTTCAAAAAGTTACCGGATAACAGCCGTTCAAAGGTTCAAGGTTCAACGATGGTTCCAAGCCGGTGCGCGCCGCAGCGGCACGTCTCAGCCGGGTTGCTTGACGTAGGTAACTAGGACAACTATGATACTTGCGACGGGGTTAAACATGACTGAGAAGATTTCGACTTTGGAAGTTCGCCAGCGACTCGGCGATATCCTGAACCGGGTGGCGCTTCGGAATGATCAATTTATTATCGAGCGCAAGGGGAAACCCCTTGCCGCCGTCGTACCGATAGAGCGTCTCGAACAGATGCGCCGGGCGGCGCGAATGCATCTGCTGCAAGTTCTCGCACGGCAGGAAGCAAAAGCGTCCGAGGCCGAAGCCGCACGGGTCGCGAACGAAGCGAAGCACCGCACGCGCAAAGCTCGGCGCAAATAAACTTGTGCTCCGAGCCGTCCTTGATGCCAATGTGATCATCAGCGCACTGATCCAGCCCAAAGGCGCGTCCGGGCAGATTTTGACTCGTTTGTTCGACGCGAATTCATTTGAGCTGATCGTCTCCCCGGCCATTTTGGCCGAGCTACGGCGCTCTCTCTCATATCCAAAAGTTCGCAAGTACATCAAATCTTCGGATGAGGATGTGGATCTGTGGGTTGCGTCGCTCGAACTCATCGCTCAACCGGTGGACGGCAATATACGAATTCATGCAGTAGCCGAAGATCCTGATGATGAGAAGTACATCGAAGCCGCCGTCGAAGGTCTTGCGCAGTTCGTGGTCACAGGAGACAAACATCTTTTGTTTCTCAAGTCCTATGAAAATATTCGTATTGTAACTCCTCGGGTGTTCCGTGATCTGCTTTAGCCTACCTCTTCCCGAGCGGTCTGGTGATTGATCTTCAGGGATTAGCGGGATTGTGCGGCTTTACGGATCTGCGAGATTTTCAAAGAGCCCACCGCCAATGGGTCGAGCAAGCACTTGACCTTTTGGGAAGATAGAGTCGCAGGGCGTGATGGCACGACTGTTCAGACTCGAAAGCACGTTGCGCTCGGAAGGGAGACCGAGAGCAGAGAGTAAAAAGTAGCCTGTCCCTGTTTTGTTCGTACTGTTCAGCCAATTACGAAGGTTTCGTGCATTTGGCGGTGTTATCGCCGATATAACAAACTGTGCGCGGGTTCCTCCGTATGCGCTTAACTTTGTACGAACCATCAGGGGTCAGAAACTCGATGAATCCGTTGTTGACGGTGAGCCAAACCTGGACCTTTATCAACTCACCCGATTTTTTGTAGGAACCGAACCACTGTCTATAGCGCTTGACGGCGCGTTCCAACTCTGGTGTCATCGGTTAGTTCCAGTTCCCAAGACGGAGTCCAAGGCAATAAGATCAACCATATTATCACAGCTGGAGTAATCTTCCTCCTGAGGCTTTAGGCTGGGAAGAAAGGTCTGATCGCTTATGTTGAACCAGGCTGCCTTTGCCAATGCACTCGCGATTCTAACCGGCGCACTTTATATTCTCTTTTACCTGCTCAGCCTCTTTGCACCGCAGTTTTTTAGACACTTATTCAATGCACAATTCCTGGGCGCTGATGTGGCCTCGCTTTTTCCCAGAGAAATTTCCTTCAGTTATTTCGTTCAGACGCTCGTCATTTTGGTAATCACGGTCTCGATTTTTGGTTACGCGTGGGCTTGGCTATATAATCAGCTAGCAAGATAGTTGGCTTCCCCCAGCACATCTAAAACATTTGACCGACAGTATGAAACCCGGAGAAACTATATGGCCGACAAAGTGAAAGTCTGGTTCGACGCTGAGGGGGATTACCGCTGGATGAATTCAAGGAGTACACGGAGTGAGGCTGCTCGTCGATGCTCACACTTCATCTGGGGCCATAATTAAGGGACGTTGTTGACTAGCTGGAATAACTCAGTTACTGGCACAGTGCCAACCATTATGGGAGGTTAATTTGAGGCCAGGCCTTGCAATAACATATCGCAAGGGGATAAGCCTTCCTCATGTCAAGCCCTTTGAGAGTGATACATCCGGGTGCGGTATATCACCTGACATGGATGAACTTCTGAGGCTCACAAAAATCCGTGAAAGATACCGCCTTGCCGCTGCCGAGCCGCTCTTGCATCAGAACGTGGCACGTCTTGAGCGAATTACCGAAATAGATTTCAGCGCCGTCGAGTACTGCCAATCCGCTCCTTAGTTCTCCCAGACCGGCTTCACGTTGGCATCCAGCCATTTTCGCGGATCATCAAAGAAGGACTTATTGGTGATCGGCACAGGCTTGGCTCCGCTGCCCCAAGCGTTTGCGATTGAGGTCTTGGCTTTGAAGCCTTTCCGGGCGCTGGATCGACCCACCGTATCCAAAGCAGACTGCCCTTCCGGCGTGATAAGCCACTCAGCGAACAGCTTGCCGCAATTTGGATGGAGAGCCTTAGCGTAAATCTTGGCTTGCTGCGGTGAAATCACCGGGAACGCCCCTTTCACGATATCGACGGGGGTTCCTTTTTCCTTTTCATGGATCACGTCATGCAACAGCGCAGGTATCGCAAGCGCGTATTCTCCCGCGATGAGAAGGCGAAACATGGCGCTCGTGCTCTTGTGTACCGCAACATTAAGGGCTTTGAGTCCTCCAATGAATTTCGTCCACCTTGCGTCGTCCTTCCATTCGTCTTTGAGCCCGGCCAACATCGCGCTCAATGGGCCACCGCGCAAAGGGTCATCTAAAGCAACCATTCCTTTGTATTTGGGATTCGTGACATCCTCCCAGCTCTTGGGCAGCTCATTGGTCTTAAGTTTCTTCGTATTATAGGCGAGAGCTTGAATCTGCAGACTGACGACGGGGGCCACAGGGTCATGGATAATTAGCGCATCTTGCTGTACCGTTTGATAAGGACTGATAGCGCCGGCGGTCTGTAGAGCGAATTCTTCGGCGAGGATCACGTCAACGCTTGATTGGTTACCTTGAAACTCAGTCAAGACGCGCGTCGTCAGCTCAGATCTCGTCGCCTGCCAGTATTTGGTGGTGATTCCCGGAAATCTTTTGCTGAAGGCGGCGAGCAGCATGCGCACGTGGTCGACGTCCCAGACGGTATAAACCACCAGAGAGCCCTCCTTCTTGGCACTGAGGTAAAGCTCCTTGGCCAATTTCTCAAAGCGGGGGTCGCGATCCGATGCCTGCTGAGCCGAAACGATGCCCCCTTGCGTGACCAGAGCGACGGCGACCAGTAACCCCGCCAATAAAAGCCGCTTATTTTCCATACCGATCAACCTCCTATTCGAGAACTCTGGATTGCCGGCCGCCGCTAGAGCAAGCAAAGTCGCTGGTGCCACGAAGTGGCTAGCCGACGGGAGGCTTGTAGGCCAATGAGTAATGGTTTGGTCGCGCCATTGCAAGCTACAACATTCAACCATTTCCGTGATCGCACGGGTTTGGGTGGTGCTTTGGTTTCTTGACAATCTTCTATCCAACGTCTACTTCGCTGAACAAGACCGGAAATCTTTTGTTGACTAATTTCTTCAGCGCCGAAAGCTGAGTCACAGAATCCTGACGCCATGACTTTCTTCATACAACGTGGATGATCGCCGGGTCGGACCAGTGCAAATTATTGAATCGGCGAGAGCATTTAAGGATGGTCCTGGCCCCGGGTCGGACCAAGGCAAATTCTTGATTTCCTTCATTAAAGTTCCAGGATTTGTTGTCTGGGCAGAGGGCGGATCGCGATACCTATGTGTTTCAGAGCCGGTTTACTTCATCAAACGATATGTGGGCGCCTTATAGAATAAAAGCCGAAGAATTAGCCGGCTCTTTATTAAACCGTCTTAATGTTGCTCCAGACCTCCGGAAGGGTGCGTGAGTGTAACAACCTGAGTGCGGCTACTCGATTAGGGAGTCGGTCCTTGATTCTCCAGGACGGTTGGGCGTAACAGTGCGACTCCAAATGAAAGGGCAAGCACCGCTTTCGTATTGACTTATTGAGGTGGACTGCCATAGAAAACGGCGATGGCGCGAAAACCGAGAGTGGAATATGATCATAAGCCAGCTGTACCGGCTTATGCGGGCCGCTCGAGACCAGAAAACAGAGACATTGTTGGCGAAACAACTTCGCCAATAATGCGATACGAAAGCCTGACACCAGCTCACCATTCGAGAGGAGGATTTCGGCGTGTCTGAGAATCGAAATGATGAGGCTATTCATAAAGACGTTCTCTCGGTCGAGCAGTTGGAAGGAAAGATGAGAGCGAATCAGGGCGACGCCGCGCTTAAAGAAGAATTGGCTGAAGCTCTCGTCGATAGATACCTTTATGGCGAAGACAGAAACAATTTTGGAAACAAGGCTGATATTAAAGCGAGCGCGGGAAATTATACGAGATCTGCCCGAGTCGACCGCTTATTACCCCCCTGCCTATTTCGCATATCTGGACGAAAAAGATAAGGAGGCGGTGCAATGGTTGGAGAAATATGCAGGTGGATCCGACCCCACCGATCGAACTGAACCGTTCAGCGCGGACGAACTCTACTGGGAGATTGTCCTGCCGTTTACTGGGTCGTCCAGGGAGTTTTGGTGTGCCTTGGCCGAGTCAATTGTGAAACTTTGGTCGGATTCACCCGCAGCGCTCACTCTGGCCGGTTACGTTAAACAGGACGAAAACAAGCCAGAAGATGCATTCGCCTATTACGAGCGCGCGCTCAGGGCGGATAAAGATTATTGGTTGGCGGCGTGGGGGCTTGGGGAGGTCAATCTCATTCAGAAGAACTGGCAAGCCGCCCTGCAATACTATGAAAAATCACTGGCTTCTGAAACCGCCCGCACGATTCCTCAGATTAGCTTTGACTCGGCCCTTTGTGCTGGAAAATTAGACGACCACATAACGGAGGAGAAGCATTATCGCGCCTGCCTGGAGCTAGATCCAGATTATCGTGGCGCAAGAAACAATCTAGGCTGGGCATTATATAAACAACACAGATTTGCCGAGGCCTTGGCTGTCTTCGACGAGTGTATCGCGCGAAAAGTCGACGGTGCCTATCCGAGAAGAAATCGAGCGCGGGCTCTCGCTCGGCTGGGGCGGCTTTCAGAAGCCATCGATGCCTGGAAACAAACCGGTCACGGCGGGAGGCTGAGCAAGCACGCCCAGGAACAGATCGCGAAGCTAAAAGCGAGAATCAACAGTGGCGAAGTTGTGCAGGACGATGAAGATGACGGCGATGACGGCATTGCCGAGGGCGAGCGCGGTAAAGCACGCGGGAATTAACGGCTCGGGTGGCTACTGGGGGCTAAGCGAGGATTCGTACGGAAAAATTACCGTTCAAATATGACGTGGGTGAACGCTTTTCCGATATGCGGAGAATCAAAGCGTTCGAAGGCGGCGCGGTATTCGCTGCGGAGCGGGATGGTAAGTTTTATCTGATTAACGATCAAAGAACGATGGCCGATTTTATTCTTCCCGAAGATGACGACTTGTTAGAGCAGATGCTGACGGTTTTCGAGTTCGACACCGAGGCGGAACGCGAAGAATATCTTCGGGAGTGGAATAGAAAAGGGGACAAGCTGAGATAGCCCGCGTTTGACGAACACCTAAAAAGAGTAGAGTAAACCCTAAAGCAGGTGTTCCGGCAATGCTTCCGGCATCGGACCAATAGCAATGCTCGGTCAGACTTCTACGACTTGACTATCTTTTCGGTTACGGGACAGCGTCAGGTCTTGAATCAGGTACCTACTGGGCAAGTGAAGTTTCTGGTCGACGCGAATTTTCTTACCTTCCCGCTCTGTCGTGATTGTGACCGGTAAAATCTCCAGACCCTTAATCGGGGAGATCTTCAATTTTGGTGAACCCTTTCTTCTCTCCCTCCTTATGGGCGCGGTCCAACAGTTGCCAAAAATCTTTTCGTTGGGCAAGCAACATACTCTCGAGATCTGTTTCTTCCGTAACCGGGAGTATGACCGCGCAAGGGCGTCCATTCTTTGTTATCACGACTGACTTCTCCGATGGCAGTTCCTTAACGATTTTGCTCAGCTTGGCCTTAACCTCACGTAGGCTTTCGATTTTCATAATTTAAACTCCTTGCCGCCTATCAATAATACGTTTCCTCTTTTGCGCCCTATGAGCTCAACCATGACACGATCTTCGTCCACTCTGTAGAATACCCGCCACGGTTCGACACGAAGCTCAAAATCGGCATACGGTGAAAGGCGGCGCAACCGGAAGCGGTCCCGGTTCTCTTCAGTGGCATCGCCGAGAGCGAGTCGCTCATGGATTTCCTTTTTGAGAACGCTACGAGCTGCGGCAGGGAGTCGTTTGTATTGACGTACGGCTGCGGGTGAAAAGACTACCTGACGCACCGATTAAGTGTAGTCTAAATTGTGGTTCCTTTGCAAGGAAGCAGACTTGAGCAATAAATTCCAGGGTCGGACCAAGGCAACTTCTTGATTTCACAACATAAGATAGCATAAAAAGCATCGTTTAAGAGCTTAGCGGTGGTTTTTTGAAGCCGAAAAGCAACCTGTAAGAAAAAACGATGTCGCGCGCCAATCGCCATTTTGGGCCCGGTAACGTGTGGCACATCACTCACCGCTGCCAGTAAATTTCCCCGGACTTAACGTCCGGGGCTTTTCTCAGAATGCAAGCTTCGCTTGTCCCAAGTCTTCTTTTTCCTGATACCGAACGTAGCGGCGGATCGTCTCCTCATCCAAGCCCACTGGGAACCCGATACACCCCCGGACTTACGTCCGCGGATCTTCTAAGGTGTCATCACAGTCCGGGCAGGGGGTCAGGCATGGGGTCAGGCTTTGTAATCTTATGAATCTTGACCGCCGGGGCGTCAGTTTTGGTAGACAGGATCGATGGCGAGACGGCCGCGGTTGTTTGCACCGGGAATTCTTTATCACGTCATCGTGCGAGGGAATTATAGACAGAAGACGTTTCTCAATGCGCGCGATTACGAGGTATATTTAGAGAAATTCGCTCGCTATCGGAAACAATTTGGCGTGACGGTTTATGCCTATTGCTTGATGTCAAATCATGTTCACCTCCTGGTGGGAGACCGGATCCGAGCCGCTATCGAAATTCATGCAGGGTCTGCAACAATCCTATACGCAGTACTTCAACCGCAAGCACCGCAAGGTGGGCCACCTCTTTCAGGGCCGTTATAAAGCGATTGTGTGCGAAAAGGATGAATATCTATTAACTCTGGTTCGCTACATTCATCTGAATCCGATCAGGGCCAAGCTTGTCCACAGGCTCGATGACTATCCTTACAGCGGCCATCGCGAGTACTGCGGTGCTCGATCAGGTGAAGTTCTGGAGGCGAGCAGGGTACTGGACATGCTGGGAGGGCGCGCATCGTACAAGCGATTTATCCAAGAGGGGTTGCGCGATGGGCATCGGCAGGAATATTACGACGTGACAGACCAGCGGTTTTTGGGAGAGGAGCGGTTTGTCGAAAAGCTCAAAGCCCAAGCCGACGAAGAACCAGAGTCCCCGCGCCCCAGGAAACCCGTCATGGCTGCCTTTCGCGCCACCGCCCAAGCGCTTGGGGTTCAGCCGGCGGTGCTTTCCGGACCAGACCGGAGTTGGGAGGTATCACGATATCGAGCGCTGATCGGTTACGTCCTGATCCGAAAGTTGGGTTACAAGCTCAAGGATATTGCGAAGTGCCTGGGTCGAGACATGGCTACGGTGAGCTCGTTGATCTCGCGGTATTCCGAGCGCATTGCCGAAGACGAAGAATTGAAAAAGCAGAGTGCCCGGATAGTTAAATATTGTCTAGAATAGAAAGCCTGGCCCTTGGCCCCTCCACTTCCTGCTCCAGCGTGCATGATGTCAGGGCTTTCCTACCCCTGGCTTTTTGACTAAAGTTCTTTCGTGAGAGCCGGAAGTCCGAATTTATTTCGAGGAGGAAAGACCATGGCAGAACTGAAGCAAGACCCGACGCATCCGTTAAAACATGAGCAATGCTATCTTTGTTTCACGACGTGGGTTGAGCCGCCTCCGCCGAACGCGCCATCCCGTGAGGAAGTCCGCCGGCCGCACAAGGGGTACATGGCGAAACTCGAAAGCGAGGGTCGGCTTTTTGGCGCGGGGCTGCTCAAGAACGATAGGGATAATGAAACAACCTCGGATCTCGGTTACGGAATGTTCATCTTGCGCGCGGAGACCAGGGCGGAGGCCGAAGCCATCGCCTTTCAAGAGCCCAATACCAAAGCGGGTCTTCGAACCATGAAGGTGGTTCCCTGGGCGCGGGGGGAGGGGGATATCAATATTTCGATCAGCTTTACGAACGGGACGGTGAAGATCGATCGACGGAGTTATTTGCTGGAAAACGGCTGATGCTTCGCTCCGTGAAGACTGGCGCGTTCAAGGCGTGCGCAACGTTGAAGGGAATCCCGATTCGGAAGGGAACGTCCGCGAGTTGATAATCCTGGAACGTGGATGATCGCCGGGTCGGACCAGTGCAAATTATTGAATCGGCGAGAGAAGGTTCTAGAAATTACGTGTCTTGGAGGCTTAGCAGTCTTGTTTTGACTGCGAAACGGATACTCTAAGCACAGCAATGCTCCGCGCCAATCGCCGGTTCCTGTCCCATTTTGTCTGTCACGTCGCTTACCGCATCGTGCATAAATAGGTGGGACGTACGCACTGCGAGAACGAAGCGAACCTTACGGGCCTGAATTGGCGCTCGAAAAAGAGGCTCTAAGCCCCGACAACATCATTGTCTGAGAGGCTGAGATAACCGAGACATAGCATGGTCCGACCCTTGCTACCCATCGATAGTTGCCTAGGCCGTCTTGGCAAACCCCTCCTGCACTTCTTTCTCGAAGGCGAGCAGCTTCTTGACGCTCGGGCGCTCCTGCATGCGCTTGAAATGCGCCGCCACGTTGGGGAAGTCCGAAAGATCCACCTCCAACTGGGTGGCGCGGCGGCAACACCAAAAGAAATGCGCGTCTGGGGCGGTGAAATGGTCGAAGAAGTACTCACGCCCGGCCAGCATATCGTCGGCGATCCGGAAGTTCTCGAACAGAGCGTCCGTCGCGAACTTGATCACGCTGTCGGAGGCGCCCGTTACGTCGCAGACCTTGGGCGGGTTGTTGATCCGGCTCAGATAGGGGTGGATGCCGCTGGCACACCAGGCATGAAGCGAGATCGCCTTCAACTCGTCCCACGGATCGGCGGGCAGAATCTTCGCGTCGGGGAAGGTCCGATGGACCCATTGATGGATGGCGACGTTCTCGGTCAGTATCTTGGCGTCGATCACTAACGCAGGCACCTTGTGCTTCGGGTTGATCTTCAGGTACTCGGGCGAGAAATTCTGCCGCTTGCGGAA
>JBOHVS010000049.1:0-9395 GCA_050735975.1 Binatia bacterium
TCGCCGATGAGCAGAGGGAAGTCGCTCCCGAGAACCATTCTCTCAGCGCCGTAAAATTCGTAGGCCATTTTCAGCGCGGGCTGGTAAAAGGAGACGGTGTCGCAATAGAGATCTTTCAAATACGCCGAGGTGGGTTTCTTGGTTTTGATACCGCACGTGGGATCGTGGTATCCGCGATCGATTCTCCCCGCCAGGAATGGTATGCCGGCTCCCAGATGAGAGACAACGAAATGGAGTTCCGGAAACCGCTCGAGAATTCCGGAGTAGGCGAGCCGGGTCGCGGAAAGCATCACGTCGAATTCGAATCCAAGAATGATCGCAAGCCGCCATTCCTGCATGACCTGCGCGCCCAAAGGCGTGGTCGGATGGATGAATATCGGAACCCCCAGCGACTGCGCTCTCTCATACACCGGCAGGAGAAAGTCCGAGTCCGAGGTCTTACCCGCCACATTGGTAAGCATGCACATCCCCTTGAGCCCGAGATCCAAAACCGCGCGATCGAGCTCCTTCAAGGCCAGTTTGGTATCGACCAGTGGAAGCATGGCGAGGGCCTGAAAATTTTTGGGGTATTTCTTGACGGCTTTACTAAGCCCGTCATTGATGATCCGGCTCATCTCGGCGCTTTCAGCCGCAGAAAACCGGTCCACTCCGGGATGCGGCGCGGATAGGATCTGCATGTCCACCCGGTTTTCTTTGATTCTATCCAGCCGGACGTCGATATCGAAAAAGTCCGGGGTCACAGGCCCCGCTTTAGCCCCCATGCTCAAGATGATTTTCTCGCCCTTTTCGTTCTTTTCGATCCTTACGTCGCCTTTGGACGCCTCCAGTTTCTGCAAGTAATCCTCGGGATAGAAATGGGCATGAAAATCGATGTTCATGGTTCACTCTCCTTTATCTCGTAGGCGGTTTTCTACCTTTGCGCCTTTACGCTAGATTCTTATCCGGTCAAGATTCTTTATCGCGCCAAGACGCCAGGACCGCTAAGAATGATTCCTTTATCTGGCTCGCGTCAGCCTTAGGCTGACTTGGCCCGACTGACGATTACATGCAACAAACATTGACACACCATTGCTATTTCGTCTTCGGCTCAGTATGGGACCGCGCCAGGAGCGTTTTCACCCGCGCCACGGCCGGGCTGCGGTCGTAGCTCGTGAACCGCGTCGCCATCAGCAGAAACGGGTCGCCCGCGAAAAACCGCTCATAGAGCACCTGCCGGCCGGCAAACGAGCTGCAGGCTAAATCCCAGGCCAGCCTGAAGAGCTGCACTCGCTCTTTTCCCATCAACGTCGCCGACTGGTAGTACCGGTCGATATCTCGTGAAAGTTCCGGCGCTTCCAGATCCCGCTCGGTAGGCGTCGCCATGAGCCCGCTCGAGCCGATGAGCTGCAGAATTTCGATCAGCCGCGGGTACACCTTTGGAAAATAGTTGCGCGCTGTGGACATGATGTCCGGGTTCGGATGCACGAAGCCACGCTGGTCGGTTATCGCGTCGACCTCGGCCGCTCGCAAATAGGCGCGTTCCGTTTCGACGGCGTCCACGATCTCGCCAAGCATCTGCTGGTAAGCGGGCAGCTCCGTCCGGCCGATTGCCTCGGCCAAGAGGCTCGCGACGCCGAGCACGAATTCCGCTTTGGCGAGATTTTTGGCCGTGAATTGGTGAATGCCATGAAGGAAGGCCGGCGTTTCGCGGAACAGGCGATTGCAAAGTGAGATATCGCCTTTCAAAAAGACGCGCTCCCACGGCACAACCACATCGTGGAATACAGCGACGGCGTCCATCTCTTCATATCGGGCCGTCAGCGGATACTCAGCCGTCGACCCACCGACGTCCAGGCTCTCGCGGCACATGAACTTAAGCCCTGGAATCGACAGTGGCACCGCGAAAGCGAAGGCGAACCGAGGCGCATCGCTCTGCTGGGTCCGGGAAGGCGACGGGAACACGTACAGCTCGTCCGCGTACGGCGCGAGGGTCGCGAGCATGCGGGCTCCGCTCACGACCAGCCCCTCGGCGCTCTCGCCGACAATGTGGAGCGGCACCGCCGGATCGGCCTGCTCGGACTGGCTGCGCGCACGGTTGATCTGCGGATCAATGAAAGTGTGGGTGGCGCAGAGATCGCGCTCGCGGCACCACTCGTAGTAAGCAACGATACGCTCTGCATATTCCGGCCCGTTACGGCCGAAATAGGATTTCGACGTGGCGCAGCCGGCGAGGATAGCATTGAGATAATCCGGCGTTCGGCCGAGCATTCCTCCGCTATAATCGGCCCAATGCTTGAACATCACGCGCCGGCGCACCAGATCATCGATGCTGCGCGGTTGGATGAACGCCAGGCTAACCGGATCGCCGGTCGTCGGCGAAAGATAAGTGAGCTTCGGCTGCAGCTCCGGGACCCACTGAAGGTCGTACAGCTCCGCAAGGGTGCGGGCGGTACGTCCAAGTGTGAGATGATCGACGACGTTCTTGACGCGCCCGCCTTCGAACCAGACTTCGCGGGCACCGGCCAGTCCGGCCAAATACTCGGCTCCAGTGCGCGCGGGCATCTATTCCTCTCGGTAGCTGGCGCTGATTGGCCGCGGCAACAGCCCGATTACCTGGCGGTGAAAGTCGAAGTGACGTTCTGATGGTCACCGTTGTCTTTGAGCTCCTCCTCGTAGTAGAGGCCTAGCGCGTCGAGCACCGGCGCGTCTTGTATCGAGAAGAGCACGGCCTCCTCCCTCGCTGAGCTGTTGGCATGCTCGTGCAGCGCCCAGGGAGGCAGAGCAATGATGTCACCCTTACTCCAGATGAAACGTTGTCCGTCGATAACCGTGAACCCTTCTCCCTCAACGACGTAGTATACGGCGCTGCCGGTATGACGATGTGCCTTCGTATGCTCGCCCGGCCGGAGGAGCTGCGCCCAACAGGCCATCGTCGGCATCACAGGACCGCCGGTCTGGGGGTGTTGGTACTCCAGCGCGATGCCGTCGTATGCGCTGCCTTCATGATCACGCAGGGCAGCAAGCGCTTCCCAGGTCTGATCCCACGAGTAAAGAAGCAGCGGCGATGATTGATGCCTCTCCTTTATCCAGGTCGGGCTCAGGTGGGCGTGGCCATGCAGTTGCTTGGAAGCGTTGGCCGTGCGGGTCGAGGGGACCTGCGCGGCCTCGTAGAACTGGAAAAACATCGCTTCCAACGATTGGATCAAGGGAATGTCCAACCCGTCCATCCAGACCACCCGCTCGTTGGTTTCGTTGCCGTGGTCATGCCAGGCCCAGCTCGGCGTCAAAATCAAGTCTCCTGGCGCCATGTAGACGCGCTCGCCATCGACCGCCGTATAAGCTCCGTGGCCTTTTATAATGAAGCGAATGGCCGTCGGAGTGTGGCGGTGCGCGCGGGCAACTTCTCCCGGGAGGAGGATCTGCACGGCCGCGATGAGGTTGTTGGTCGTAGCCCATCGGCCACCAAGTCCGGGGTTAAACAGCTGTAATGCGCGGCGCTCGTCGCCGACCGGCACGGCCTGGGCTGACTCTTCGATGATCGACTCGACGAGGGACCACGGCCACATGTGAGGGATCATTTTCGGCTGAGGGTGAGGCGTCATCTGGCTCGCCAGCTCCCAGAGACCGTACATATGGTTGGCGTGCATTCGCTTGTGGAATGCCTCTCGGGCCGCCGCCGGCTGCGTGCTCTCGTTTTCTCCGATAGGAACTTTCTCTTCGGGTTTAGCCATTTTAGGCCTCCTGAATCGCCTGGTCGATTATTCTCCAGGGTTGGTATCTAGCGAAAAGCGTATACGACGGGCTGTTACTCTGTCAACTTGAGCTGGTTTCCGGGTGATGGACATTGGCCGCGGCTTGCGCTATTGGGGGGCGGAGATCATGTCTAAGGCGGGTTATCCCACGGCTTAGAATAGGTGAAACGAAATCCGTAAGGCTTTGTCAAACCATACCGTGAAAGAGATCAATAGCAATGGCAGCGGAAATAAGAGTGCTCAGTGCGGGCGCAGTTAAGCCCGGCTTGGTGAAAGTGATTGACGCATTCCGGCGTGAGACGGGCCGCGATGTGACAGTTACCTTTGCTACTGCGCCGGAGATCCGCAAACGGCTAGCCGGTGGCGAGATGGTCGATATGGTAATCGCGCCGCCGGCTGCGCTCGACGAACTGATCAATCGCAGCAAAGCTGCCGGCGCCAATCGCGTCACCGTCGGGCGCATCGGCATAGGCGTCGTGGTGCGCGACGGCGCGCCTTTGCCAAAGATCGCGACGGTCGAGGAGTTCAAACAATCTCTGCTGGATACCGAAGCGCTGGTTTACAACCAGGCCTCCACCGGGATCTATCTCGAAGCACTGTTCGGTCGGCTTGGAATCGCCAATCAATTGAAGCCCAAGACGACGCGCTACCCGGATGCCGCTCCCGTGCTCGATCACATCGGCAACAGTAATGGCAACGAAATCGGCTTCGGCGCGACCACTGTTATCATTGAAGGCGAAAGCAAAGGACTTAAGTTTGTCGGCCCGCTGCCGGCGGAGATCCAGAATTACACCACTTACGCGGCGAGCCTCTTCGCGGACAGCGCCGCAACGGAGGCAGCGGTTGCGCTGCTCCGTTACCTCACGACTCCCGCGGCAAAGGCGGCGTTCACATCAGCCGGAATCGAATAAGCCTTTTTTGGACCATGGCTGCCGGCGCTGAATGTTTCGGATTCGACGACACTCACCAACCCAGCCAGGTCTGAATCCTTCCGTCTTCGGGCTTTTTCACCAGCCTGATGATGATTGAAATTGCCGTTTGCTTGTGCAAACCTGATTGTCCTCATGGCGGAACAGCCGGTACATTTGCTCCGTGAGCTACCCTCAGTCGATCGACTTCTAAAGCATGCCCGCTGCGAAACTCTCCTGACCCGGTACAACCGCGAATATCTCACTAAAAAATGTCGAGAGATTCTTGACGAACTCCGCGCGGACATCAAACAACGCAGAACTGTCTCATTGGAGGAGCTGGCGGACGGGGCCATCTTCGACCGCATTGAGCGGCGACTAACGAAAGACCGCCAGCCGGGACTGACGCGCGTTATCAACGCCACCGGCACCATTCTCCACACGAATCTCGGACGCGCTCTTTTATCTCAGGACGCCATCGAATTGGTCTCGGCCGCTGCCGCCCAGCCGGTGGATCTTGAGTATGATCTCGCGACGGGCAAGAGAGGACGACGCGAGGAGACGATTGAAAAAATACTTGTGGAACTGACCGGCGCTGAAGGAGCAACCGTTGTCAACAACAACGCGGCGGCCGTTCTGCTGGGCTTGAATACTCTCGCTGAGGGCAAAGAAGTCGTCGTGTCGCGGGGCGAGTTAATCGAAATCGGCGGCTCCTTCCGTATTCCCGAGATCATGGCCAAAAGCGGCGCGATTCTGATGGAGGTAGGCAGCACGAATCGAACCCATCCGGAAGACTATGAGAAAGCCATTACCGATAACACCGCCCTTCTACTGAAGGTTCACACCAGCAACTACAAGATCGTTGGTTTCTCGGCCGAGGTCGAGCTCGAAGCGCTGGTTGGCATCGGTAAAAAACACAATATTCCCGTTATGGAAGATCTTGGCAGCGGGGCGCTTATCGATCTCGGTCAGTTTGGCTTACCGAAAGAACCGATTGTGGCGGAGCGTATCCAATCCGGCGCGGACCTCGTTACCTTCAGCGGCGATAAGGTCCTCGGCGGTCCTCAAGCCGGGCTGATGGTCGGCAGAAAAAGTTTGATCGACCAGATCAATAAGAACCATTTGCAGCGCGCTCTACGCTGCGGAAAGCTGACCTTAGCGGCGTTGGAAGCAACGCTCCGAAGCTACCGCCAGTCGCCGGACATCAAGGACGAGATCCCGACCTTGCGAGCATTCACTCGACCCATCGAAGAGATCCGCGCGATGGGCGAACGGATTGTGCCCAGGCTCCGGTCGGCGCTTGGAGATGATTTCCGCGTTGACTTGGAAGATGCCACATGCCAGATAGGGAGCGGCGCGCTGCCCACGGAAGAGCTGCCCACGATCGTCATCGCCATCGATAACAGAAGCGAGGGCGCGAACCGCGTTGCCGAACGATTTCGGCGCGCCAGACCGCCGATCATCGGAAGGATCCGAGATGATCGTTTCCTTCTCGACCTCAGGGCGGTTTTCGATGAGGACGACCTTATCCCGAACTTCAGCGGTTGAAGTACCCGGCGCTGAGGCGTGCCCATTTGCGATTTGAGATCTGAAATTTGATATTGACTCTATGCCCTATATTATCGGCACCGCCGGTCACATCGATCACGGAAAAACCCGCCTCATCAAAGCCCTGACCGGACAAGACACGGACCGGCTGAAGGAGGAGAAAGAGCGCGGCATCTCGATCGATTTGGGTTTTGCCCATTTCGATCTGCCCGACGGCACGCAGGCAGGCGTCGTCGACGTTCCCGGCCACGAGAAGTTCATCCGCAATATGCTCGCCGGCGCGCACGGCATCGATCTCGTGCTTTTCACTGTGGCGGCCGATGACGGTGTGATGCCCCAGACCGAAGAACATTTGGATATTGTTCATCTGCTCGGCGTCAAGATGGCGATCTTCGTTATCACGAAAGCGGACCTCGTTCAGCCCGCGCGCATCGCCGACGTTGAAGAAGAGATCAAGATCCTGACCCTCGAAACGTTGTTGGAAGACTCGCCCGTGATTGCAGTTTCTGCGGCGACCGGACAAGGGCTGGAGGAACTTAAGGAACTCATCGCGCAAACTCTCAAGAAACGCGACAAGCCCGCCCCTTCCGGCTACTTTCGCCTTCCCGTGGACCGCGCCTTTGTGCTTCAAGGCCATGGGGTCATCGTAACCGGCACAGCCCTTAGCGGTCATGTCAAAACAGGCGATCATGTGCGCTGCCTTCCCGGCGATCAAATGTTTCGCGTCCGCAGCCTTCAAGTCCACGGCCGTTCGGTCGATAGCGCCGGCTGGGGCCAGCGGGTGGCATTGAACCTGACGGGCTCCGAGAGAGCCGACGTCGCCCGCGGTCATGTCATCTGCCACGAAAAACTTCACTTGACCTCCGATCGGTTTGATACGTTCCTGGAGGTTCGACCGGCGGCCGCCAAAGGCATCAAAAATCACCAGCGGATTCGATTGCACCTGGGCACCGCGGAGCGCTTGGCAAAAGTCATCCTGCTGGGCGAAAAAGAAAAGATCCAGCCCAAGGAATCGGCTTACTGCCAAGTCACTCTCTCCGAACCTGTGCTTGCATTGCGCGGCGATCACTTCATCGTCAGAGACGAAACGGCCCGGCGAACGCTTGCCGGCGGGATGGTCATCAATCCGTGGGCCAAGAAACACAAAAAGGGCGAGAGTAGCCTTAAGGCCCGGCTCCAGACGCTGCACGACGGCGATATCACGCGGCTCGCGGAAGCATTTCTCGAAGAGAGCCAGTCCTTCGCGTTGACGATCCAGTCCATTCACCAGTTTCTAAACGTCAGGGAGGAAGAGATCGGCGGCTTGATCGAAAAGATGACAAGCCTTCGGGCGATCAGTGCCGAGGGGGAAAAGGTCTACACCACGGAAAACAAACGGCTGAAACTGCGGGATGCCATCGTTAAAGCGCTCAAGGATTTTCATGCAAGCCACGCGCTGGTACCGGGAATGGACATGGAGGAATTACGCGGCAAGCTCCCCTTCGAGCTGTCGCCGAAGATCTTCCGAGGAGTCGTGGACGCGCTCATCGGTGAAAAGACCATCGCGAAAGAAGAAAACTTGTTGCGCGTGTGGGAGCATCGAATCCAGCTCGGCGGCCAAGACAAATCCCTGATGGAAAAGATCAAGAAGATATTGGGCGAGCAGCCGATGGCCCCGCCTGACTTGAAGGATGTCGAAAGGCAGCTCGGAATCAATCGCAGCAAACTCGCTGACGTCATTCGTCTGTTGGAACGAGACGGATCTGTGGTCCGCGTCACGGCGGATCTTTACTTTCTCTCCGACTGCGTTGAGAAAGTCAAAGCCGTATTGAAACGAAATCTTCTTGAGAAAGGCGAGATTACCGCCGCTGGATTCCGCGATCTCCTTGGCTCCAGTCGAAAATACACGATTGCTCTGTTAGAATACTTCGACCGCGAAGGCACAACCGTCAGAATAGGCGATACCAGGCGACTGAAATCAAACGTGGCTGCTGTAAAACAAGGCGCTTCGCGCTAAGATAGGACATAATAACTATGAGGCTTGGAAAAAAACAAGCGGTGCGGCTCACACAAGAGGTCAAGGCCGCGGGTTGAGCCGCCAAGCTCGGCCCCGCCGACCTCGTGCAAGTCTTGCACGGCCTGCCTAAATTCAACAATGCCGACATGCTTGTCGGTACCGAAACGTCCGACGACGCCGGGGTGTTTCGTCTTCGACCCGATCTCGCCATCGTCAACACCGTGGATTTTTTTACTCCAATCGTCGACGACCCGTATCTGTTCGGTCAAATCGCGGCCGCTAACGCCCTAAGCGACGTTTACGCCATGGGCGGCGAGCCCAAGACAACGCTCAACATCGTTTGTTTTCCCAAGGGAAAGATGGATATCGAAATTCTGGGGGACATTCTTAGAGGCGGCGCCGACAAAGTTAAGGAAAGCGGCGCGGTCGTCATCGGCGGTCACAGCATCATCGACGAAGAGATCAAGTACGGTATGGCTGTCACCGGCGTGATTCATCCGGATCGAATTTTCCGCAACGTCGGGGTTCAAGAAGGCGATGCGCTGATCTTAACCAAGCCTCTGGGCACCGGCATCATTACGACCGCGCTTAAAAAGGGCAAAGCTTCTAAGGAAAGCGTCGACGAAGCGGTCGAATCCATGAGTAAGCTGAATGCTACGGCCTCCGCGGTCATGCGCAAGTATCCCGTGCACGCCTGCTCGGACGTAACCGGATATGGAATCTTGGGACATGCCCTCGAAATGGCCAGCGGTAGCAGCGTTACACTGGTCATCGAAGCCGCCAAGATGCCGCTACTGCGAGGCGCGCCGCGTCTGGCTGAAAAAGGTTACATAACGGGCGGCTGCAAAAGAAACCGCGACTACCAGCAGGACAAAGTCACTATCGAGAAATCGATCCGCGAGGGTCTCATCGAAGTCGCGTTAGATCCGCAAACGTCAGGTGGGCTGCTCATCGCCGTCGCAAAGAGACATGCCGCGAAGCTGGTGGAAGAGCTCGTCGCTGCCGGCCTGAAGGCGGCTAGCGAAGTGGGCTACGCGACATCTCTGCAAAAGCCCTGGGTTCGTTTGATCTAGCAGGCTGATAGCCCGGATTATTCACGAGGCCGGGAACACTATCAACGAACTGTCGTGTTCTCTTTCATTGCAAATTTCAAATTGTAAAGTGCAAAAGTCAAAATGAATAAAACCTTAACAGGTCGAAAACGAGGGACAG
>JBOHVS010000050.1:0-5898 GCA_050735975.1 Binatia bacterium
GTGGCGGCGCTGTCGCGGGCGATCATCGCCAACGAAACCAGGCGCGGTCAGAGCGAGAGGATCGCGCAGGTCGTGAAAAAGATCGAGGGCATGTCCACCGAGGATGTGCGAAAAACGCTTCAGGAGAGAAAAGCGCTCATCGTCGCGTAACCGGAACCAACCGATGGCAAGAGAAGATTTCTTGGAAACAGCCGGGCTGTCCGACGAGAAGCACGAGCTTCTTACTTACCTGCTCGGCGAAGAGGGCATCGAAGCCCCTCAATCGCAGACTATTTTCCCAAGGGAAGAAACCGGCGAGGCGCCGCTATCCTTCTCGCAGGAGCGTTTGTGGTTCCTTAATCAACTCGATCCCGAGAGCGCTTCCTATAACGAACCTACCGCCGTTCAACTGCTCGGCCCTCTCGACGCGGCGCTGCTCGAACACTGTGTCAACGAAGTCGTGAGGCGTCATGAAATTTTACGCGCCGCCTTCAGAGCGGTCGAAGGCGCGCCGGCGCAGGTTATTCGAGAGACTGTAACCCTGAACATCCCGGTTGTGGATCTGCGGAATTGTACCGGCAACGAACGTGATGCCGAGATTCACACCTTAGCCTTGGACGAGTTCCGCAAGCCCTTCGATCTCTCGCAGGCTCCGCTGGTGCGCTTCCGGCTCCTGCAAACGGCGGAAGAGGAGCACGTGCTCCTCATCGCCGCGCATCACATCATCTCTGACGGATGGTCGGTAGGAGTGCTCTTCCACGAGTTGGCAGCGCTGTACCACGCGTTTGCCAACGATCGAGAGCCTGCGGTTGCCGAACTGTCGATTCAATATGCCGACTTTGCGCACTGGCAGCGCCGCACGCTGCAAGATGACGTCCTGCGGCCACATCTTGCCTACTGGAAGCAAAAGCTTGCGGGCAGCTTGCCGTTGCTGGAACTACCGCTTGATCGCCCGCGCCCGGCGGTGCAGACCTCTCGCGGCGCGCGTCACTACTTTTCTTTGCCGAAGCCCCTGTCGGAATCCATCAAGTCGTTGAGCCAAGGTGAGGGGGTCACCCTGTTCATGACCTTGCTGGCCGCGTTCCAAGCCTTGCTGCAGCGTTACACGGGTCAAGAGGACATTATCGTGGGCTCTCCCGTTGCGGGAAGAAACTGGCCCGAGGTGGAAAATTTAATCGGCTGCTTTCTCAATACGATCGTGCTGCGCACCCAAATAACCGGCAGCCCGAGTTTCCGGGAACTATTAGGCCGGGTGCGGCAAGTGGCGACAGAGGCTTACGCCCACCAAGACCTGCCGTTCGAACAATTGGTTGATGAGCTTCATCCGGAGCGGGACATGAGCCGAAACCCGCTCTTCCAGGTGATGTTCGTGCTGCAGAATCCCTTGAAGCTGGAGTTCCCCGGTTTATCGGTAAGGAGGCTCAAGCTCGACCGGGGAGCCACGCCATTCGACCTGATTCTCTCTATGGAAGACGCCGAAGGGGGTCTTGGCGGTTGGTTTGAATACAATACCGATCTCTTTGACGCCGGAACTATCGCTCGGGCGGCAGGTCATCTTCAGGCCCTGCTGAAAGGGGTAGTCGAGAACCCGGAGCAGCAAATTTCAGATCTACCGCTCCTGACGGATCCGGAACGGCGCCAGCTAACGGAATGGAACAGCACTCAAGCGCATTATCCACAGGATCTTTGTCTGCATCAACTATTCGAAGCCCAGGTCGAGCGAACCCCGGATTCCGTCGCCGTTATCTTCGAGGATGAGCGGCTGACTTACCAGGAATTGAATCATCGCGCCAACCAGTTGGCTCATCACCTGCGGAAGCTCGGAGTTGAGCCCGATGTGCTGGTCGGTATATGCATGGAACGCTCTCTGGAAATGGTCGTCGGGTTGTTGGGAATTCTCAAGGCCGGCGCCGCCTATGTGCCTCTCGATCCCGAGTATCCCAGGGAGCGGCTGGCCTTTATGCTCGAGGATTCCCGCGCGCCGGTGCTGTTAACCCAGACGCGTTTGATGGCAAACCTTCCTGGATGCGGAGCACAGGTGGTGTGTGTGGATCCCGGCTGGCAAGCGATCGCTAACAAGAGCGATGCGAATCCCGCCGGCACAGCGAGCGCGGAAAACATCGCCTACGTCATCTACACGTCAGGATCCACCGGACAACCTAAAGGAGTAATGATACCTCACAGCGCTATCTGCAATCACATGTTCTGGATGCAAGATCAATTTCCATTATCCGGGGAGGATCGGGTTGTCCAGAAGACGCCCTTTAGCTTCGATGCTTCAGTCTGGGAATTCTTCGCGCCTTTGATTTCCGGAGTTCCGCTGGTTATAGCCCGACCCGGAGGCCATCGCGACGCAGCTTACCTCGCCAGCCTTATTGCCCAAGAAAAAATTACCGTTCTGCAACTCGTTCCCTCACTGCTCCAATTGATCCTGGAAGAAGAGGAGGTTGGCAAATGTCGATGCCTGCGCCGGCTCTTCTGCGGCGGAGAAGCTCTTTCTATCGAACTTCAGGAGCGTGTCTCTAATCGTCTCGGCGGGGATCTGCACAACCTTTACGGTCCTACCGAAGCGACCATTGACGCCACTTTTTGGACTTGTGGGCGCGACGCCAATCGAAGAAACGTCCCCATCGGCCGTCCCGTCTCCAACACCGAGATCTATTTGCTCGACGCCAATTGGAACCCCGTTCCGGTCGGAATTACTGGCGAGATCTACCTTGGCGGCAAAGGCCTGGCGCGCGGATACTGGAATCGCCCGGGACTCACGGCTGAGAAGTTCCTGCCCAATCCGTTTAGCACCGAGCCGGGATCCCGCCTGTATCGCACGGGCGATTTGGCTCGATACGGGGCTGACGGAGCCGTCGAATTCCTCGGGCGCATCGACCATCAGGTAAAGATGCGCGGTTTTCGTATCGAGCTTGGCGAGATCGAGTCAGTCCTCTCGCAGCATCCTGCGGTCGTGAAATCTTTGATCCTTATTCGAGAAGAGGCGCCCGGAGACCAGCGCCTGGTGGCCTACGTCGTTGCCGGCGGCCAGCAGGCGGATGAAAGCGAGCTACGGTCGTTTGTAAAAAGGCACCTGCCCGAGTACATGGCCCCTTCGGCTTTCGTAACGATCGAGGCCTTCCCGCTCACACCCAACGGTAAGATCGACCGGCGAGCTTTACCGGCGCCCGGGTCCGAGCGGACCGATCTCGAACGAACCTATGTGGCGCCGCGGGACGTATTGGAAATTCAGCTGGCGACGATTTGGGAAAAGATCCTGGGCATCGAGCCTATTGGAATAAAGGATAACTTTTTTGACACGGGAGGCCATTCGCTGCTGGCCGTGCGTCTACTCGCCCAGATTGAAAAGCTCTCCGGCAAGAAGCTCCCTCTGGTGACTCTGTTCCAGGCGCCGACCGTCGAGCAGTTGGCGAAGATCCTCCGGCAAGAAGAATGGAACGCGCCTTGGTCTTCCCTGGTGCCGATCCAGCCGCTCGGTTCAAAGCCGCCCTTTTTTTGCGTTCATGCGGCCGCGGGCAATGTCCTTTTTTACCGCGATTTGGCGCGCCACCTGGGGGCCGATCAGCCGTTTTACGGATTGCAGGCCCAGGGACTGGACGGAGACCAGGACCCCTACACCCGCGTCGAGGAGATGGCGGGACACTATATCGATGAGATACGCACAGTTCAGCCTGAGGGGCCCTACTTGCTGGGAGGCTTATCGTTCGGAGGCATACTGGCTTACGAGATGGCGCAACAACTCCGCGCCCAGGGGCAGAAAGTAGGACTGCTGGTGTTGTTCGATACGTACGGCCCGGATTATCCAAACATGTCGCTCGTGAGGCTTGCGTGCGACAAAGCTAAACGGCAGACGCAAAGAATCTACAAGAACCTGCGCAGACTCATGAGGCTGGACCCCAGGGCGCAAGCAGCTTTCGCTCTGCAAAAGGCCGAGATCGTCAAGAGAAGAACCAGAATTCGCGCCAAGAAGAGGGTCTTGAGAACGAAAGAGAGGATCTTGACCGTGGTCTGCAGATTCTACGTGCGGATGGGACTGCCGCTTCCGCCCTCGCTCCGATACCTGCGCGTCCGCGACGCCGACCATGAAGCCCACAGCGAATATCGTCCCAAGCCTTACTTGGGTCCGGTAACCCTCTTCCGGGCGAGCAGACAACCATTGGGGTGTCATCCCGATCCCAAGTTAGGGTGGGGCGGGCTTGTGAATGGACAAATGGAGATCCACGAGATCCCCGGCTCGCACTCACATACTCTTATCAGGGAGCCTCAAGTTCGTATCGTCGTCGAAAAATTAAAACCTTGCCTAAACAAAGCGCAGTCAACAGAGGTCAATTAACCCCAGATGAAACTTATATCCTTTCTCCTGCATGGCTCATGGGTCATTGCTCTCCTGGCGGCGGCGCTTGGGGTGCTTGGCGGCGCTTCCAACGCGGGTCTCCTTGTGATGGTCAACGCTGCTTTGCATAATACCGTGACTTCAACCGTTCTCCTGGTTGCGGGATTTATCGGTCTCGGTTTGGCTAAGGTCACCTGCTCGGGCGGTTCCCAATATCTGCTCAGCGTGTTCGCGCAAAAAACCACTACTCGACTTCGCAGAGATCTGTGCCAAAAGATCCTCAACACACCCCTGCGCAAATTAGAAGATGTCGGTATTCCCAGCCAGATGGTGGCTCTGACGGAGGACGTAGGCGCCGTTTCTCACGCGCTGAGGGCTATTCCCTCCCTTGCGGTTGACATCGCTATGCTGCTGGGTTGCATAGCCTATTTGGCATGGCTGTCGTTGCCGATGTTAGCAGGATTGTCGGCCGTCACGGCTGTGGGGATCTTGCTTCACAAGGGGCTCCTGAAAAGGGCTTTTCGCTCCTTGCGATTGGCGCGTGAGGAGGAAAACAGGCTTTTTCACCATTTCCGCGCCATGACAGAAGGCATCAAGGAGCTTAGGATTCACAGAGGGCGCAAAGAGACGTTTCTGTCGAAGAATGTTTTTCGTTGCACCGAAGCTTTCCAGAACCATAACATTGAAGCCTCCACCCGTTTTGTTTTTGCCCATGGTTGGAATCAGTTTTTTTTCATGATCCTAATCGCTTTGGTCATCGTATTTCTACCGAGCCTGGAAAATATTAAGAGCGAGGTAATGACCGGCTACGTGCTTACGATATTGTATGCGATGGGCCCCTTGCGGCAGTGCCTGAATACGCTTCCGACGTTTGGCCGCGCCGACATTGCTCTCAAGAAAATCGAAAATCTGGGACTTTCGCTGGGCCCCGGCGGCGCCGATACCAATGGCGGTGCGTTGGCCGCTCCTCAGTCATGGAAGCAACTGGAGCTTAACAACGTCCATTTCGCTTATCGCCAGGACGGACGCGATGGCGATTTCATCCTGGGACCGATCGACTTCGTGCTCCGGCCGGGAGAGGTCGTCTTCGTGGTCGGCGGAAACGGCAGCGGCAAGTCGACTTTGGCAAAGCTCTTCGTCGGTCTCTATGCTCCCGAGGGCGGAGAAGTTCGGCTGGATGGTCAGCTTATTACTGAGGGGAACCGAGAGTGGTACCGCCAACACTTTTCCGTCGTCTTCTCGGACTTCTATGTTTTTGACGACCTGTTGGGCCTCGACTCTCCTGATCTCGACCAGCGCGCGCGGGATTACCTGACGCTTCTGCAGCTCGAGCATAAGGTTGAGGTCAACAACGGCTCTCTTTCTACAACAGCCCTCTCTCAAGGACAGCGAAAACGCCTGGCTCTGCTTACCGCCTATTTGGAAAATCGCCCGATCTATGTCTTTGACGAGTGGGCCGCGGACCAGGACCCGCAATTTAAGAAAGTATTCTACAGCCGGCTGTTGCCGGAGCTCAAGGCTAAAGGCAAGGGAGTGATGGTCATTACCCACGATGACCGCTATTTCGAGCTTGCCGACCG
>JBOHVS010000051.1:0-5643 GCA_050735975.1 Binatia bacterium
CCAAAAAAGAGAATCGCGGGGTCTGAATGTGATTTTGTGCCGGAATATCCATGGCCGGAGGTTGGGGTTGATTGGCTTTGCTCTGCTCCCGATATGGCTCCCACATCTCGCCCGAAAGAAGCGGCCCCTCCTGTTCTAAAAGCGTAACCGCGCTGCGCAAACAGCTCAGCGCCTGAGAATAATCCTTTTTCTGAGCGAGAACGGCGGCCATTTTTCGGTAGCGGGCCACAGCGTCGGGTTCTTCTGACCCGGAAGTTTTCTGAACCAGGATCTCCTTGTAAGTGCTTATCGCGGCGTCGAACTCTCCGAGATGAACGAGCGTATCGGCTTGAAGGTGAACCAATCGAAGCTCGGAATAAAAGTAATCCGGGGGAATTTTCTGGAGGACATTGTTTACGAAAGAAGAGGAGCCATCGAGCAACTTCTCTTTGTAAGCAATAAGAAGCCTGACAGCTCCGGGCCAGTCCTGTCCCTCCACACTGTGGTGGATCGCCTCTTCCCAAGATTGCAGCGCTTCATAGAAGGTCGATAGTTGGGCATGTAAAGCCTGTTTTTCCTTTGGGCCTTCGACAGTAAGGAGTTTCTCTACTAGAAAGTCTCTAAAAAAAAACTGCAGTTGATATCGCCCGTTATCCAGATGCTGAATAAGCGGAAGCTGGCTCCCCTCGAGAGCGTTAATGAATTGCGGCGCTTTATCCATGCCCAGTAAGCCGATCAACTTGGGGTCGATTACATTGAGCAGTGACACTCGCCGCAAAAAATCCTGCTCTTCAGAAGATCGTGAGCTGTAGAACTCTTCGGCCAGGGAGTTGAAGGCGTCACGACTTTGGGAGTATTGCCGGTCTAAATGGGAGAGCCGTTTGCTGAGCGCCGCGCAGAGATGGAGCAACCAACTGGGATGTTTATCGATTAACTCACGCCAGTCTTCGCGGCTAAGCTTCCATACGACGGTATCTTTGAGCGTTATGATCGTCGCCGAACGGGGCTCGCCCGTGAGCAGGGCCATCTCACCGAACCAGTCCTTGACTCCAAGGACCGCCATGATTTCCGGCTTGCTGCCAGCGGATCGTAACACCACTTGGACCGCCCCTTCTTCGATCAGATAGAACGAATCTCCCTCATCTCCCTCAGCAAATATGGTTGTCTGGGCCGGAAAAGACTTCTCTTCCAGTTTGCCAAGGACCTTGGCGATCTCCTCACGTGAAAGCGCGGAGAATAGAGGGATGCTCCTTATAGTCTCGATCAGATCGGCCATAACCGCCGTGGTGGTTTAACGAATGACCTTGTCCGCTTTCTTGAGTGTTGCCGGGGAGATTGTGAGACCGATAAATCTGCTGGTGCGATAGTTGATGACCAGGTCAAACTTGCTAGCGCGTTCTATCGGCAGGGTCTCCGCCTTTTTACCCTTGAGTATGCTATCGACGAATCGGGCAGCTTGCCGCCCCATCTGATAATAACTTGGTCCGTAGGCCGCCATCGCTCCTCTTATGGCCCACAACTCCTCATGGAACATGGTGGGCAACTTCTTCTGTCTGGCCATTTCAATGATGAAATCTGCCTCGCTCTCGACCAAATCGTCTGGCACATGGAAGAGCGCGTCGCCTTGCCTGTATTGAGAAATACCGGCAGTTGCCCTTAATTCGTTCGCCGACTTAATTCCGTGCCCCACCACTTGCAGAGCTGTTTTTGTCGCGGCTGATTCGGCAAGTGCAAAGTTAGCACGAGAAAATTTGTTGTTCGAATCATAAAAGACATGGACTCGCTGTAGCTCAGGTAAGATCTCTTTTAGGATTCCCATCCGTGGTTCGGTCATTTGCAGCGCGAGACCTGCCACTCCGGTTAAGTTTACATTGGATCCCTCTATGCTTTTTACCAAACCCAACGCGACCGGATCGGCGGGATGAATAAAGATGATGGGGATGTCGCGCGTCGTGGACTTTGCCACCTCTGTAGCTCTCGTTCCGGTGGTAAAGATAACGTCAACTTTTTGGTTGATGAGCTCTTGAGCCGCCGGCTGCAACGCGGCCCGATTTCCTTTGGCATTTCGCGTTTCCAAGAAGATGTTTTTGCGCTCTTCGTAGCCGAGTTTTTCGAGTTCATCGGTGAGTCCTTTGATTGCCTGGGACTGAGGCCGGCTTAGCTCGGGAATAAGGATACCTACGCGCGAAATCCGAGGCTGGGCCTCCACGGCCATTGGAACGAGGAGAAAAAGGGTCATTATTGCAACTCGTCTCAACATGTTCAGTTCTTGGTCAGCGTTAGCTGAACTGCGGTCTACAAGAGATTCAACATCATTCCTTCATAGGCGGCGACCGCAGGGTGGAATAAGGCTTGAGCCTTTTTCTCCATCTCTCTTATTGTCTTGTCGTCATGCGTGGGCTCATGATGAAAGAGTATAAGCCGTTTGACTCCAGCCTTCTTGGCCACTTCTGCGGCCCTCTCTACAGTGCTGTGTCCCCATCCCCTACGTGGATTTGAGCGCGAAACGTATTCCGAAGTCAGGTATTGAGCATCATGAATCAGCAGATCTGCGCCGCGGACGAACTCGATCACGTCTGGATAGCCACCGACCTGCTGTTCGATATCGGTGGCGTAAACTACGCTTCTGTTCCGGTAGGCGATCCGATACAGCAACACACCGTTCCTAGGATGGGCCGGGCTCTTGTGGGTGTCAATCGTTACCCCATCGAATGCTGCCGTAGGCAACCAACTTTTCCTTTCCACCCGCGGTTTCCAGCTCCCCGCTTTGAGCCGGATTCTCTCGCCGCCGTTAAGCGAATGAATCCTTGTTTTCGCCTTTAAGTCTCTGAGGCCTACAGGGAAAAATTGCCGATCCATCGCGGTCTTGAGCGTTGTTCTGAGCGAGTTCTGCTTAGAGTTGGGACCAAGGATCGCGAGGTTTGTGGTTTCTCTCAGTAACGGCTCAAAGAAGTACAGTCCGAGGAGATGATCGTGATGCGTGTGGCTGAGAAAGACGCATATATGGAGCGGGGATTTTTGCCCCTGCAGCAGTCTTTTGCCCAGCGGGATAATCCCCGTGCCCGCATCGAAGATAAGGTGATGCCCGCCAGCTTCCACTTCGACGCAAGAAGTGTGACCGCCAAATTTTAGTTTTCTTGGGTTGGAGACCGGATAGCTCCCCCGTACACCCCAAAACTTTACGCGAAAATCTGTTCGGTTCTTACTGTGGGTTTTCATCTCCCGTATGTCTAAATCCGACAACGTTAAAGGCAGCCACCGGGCGGCCGAAACCTTTGAGGTTGAGTTCCTGCGGGGTTTCCACCACGACAAGATCTTCTACCTTACTTAGGGTCTTTCGGTCTATAAGAATTTGCCCGCCTTTGGCTTCGCCGCAGAGACGAGCGGCCAGGTTGGTAACGTTACCAATTGCGTCGTAATCGGCTCGGCCTTCGAATCCTATATTTCCAATCGTGGCGTAGCCGGCGGCAATGCCGATGCCTAGGTCCAGGTCATATCCTTTATTGATCCAACCGTTGCGCAATTGCCCAACCCGGGTTTTCATCTGGAGCGCCATATGCAGGGCTTTTTCGGTATGATCAACGCAGCGAATCGGGTCATTGAAGAAGGTCATGATCCCGTCGCCGGCAAAACGCACCAGCGTGCCGTCAAACTGGAATATCAACTTGCCCATTTCCGCATGATAGCCGCGCAACACTTCCATGACCTCCTCGGGTTCCGCGCTGTCTGAAAAGGCCGTGAAGCCGCGCAGGTCGATGAAAACGACGGTGATTTCACGCCGGTGGTTCTTAAATAAGCTCTCGTCTTCTGCCAAAATCGTTTCGATGATCTGAGGTGAAAGGTAGCGTTTGAGCCGGTTCATTCGTTGCAACTCATCGACTTGCTGCTTCACTTTGTCGGCAAGGCTCCGATTCCAATCTTCCAGCGTGTCATGCATCTGCTTGATCCGCATCATGGCGCGGACCCGCGCCAACAGCTCGAAGGCGTCGAACGGCTTGGTGACGTAATCGTCCGCGCCCGCGTCCAGGCCCCTGACTTTGTCTTCCTGGGTTGCCTTCGCGGTCAAAAGGATCACCGGGATACTCTTGTGCCTTTCGTCTACTCTAAGCTGCTTGAGAACTTCTAACCCGTTCATCCTGGGCATCATGTAATCCAGAAGGATCACATCGGGCAAGAACGAGGAAACTTTTTCCAACGCTTCGGCGCCGTCGTTGGCTCGTTCGATTTGGTAGCCCTCGTCCTGAAGCTCCTGTTCGAGAAGGTCCAGGTTAAACGGCTCGTCATCGACGATCAGAATCTTGTTCGGCATGTGCGTATTTTGGATTTCCGATGCTCGAAAATCTAAAATTACCTGATCACCTTGTCTGCCCTTGCCAGCACGTTCGGCGCAACGGTATGGCCGATCTGCCTGGCCGTTTTCAGGTTGATCACCAGCTCTAGTTTCGTAGGGCGTTCTACAGGAAGCTCTCCTGCTTTGGTTCCCTTTAAAATCTTATCGATGAGCCGCGCCGATTGGCGAGCGACCACCGCATCGCTGGCTCCATAGCTTGCGAGCGCTTCCATTGTGCTGCCCGTGTGAGCGTGAAACATGGTGGGGAGTCGCTTGGAGCCGGCCGCTCGAATGATTTCCCGGTAGCGGGCCGTCGGAAGGCCGCCGGGGATGCCAAGAAACGCCTCTGCGCCTCCCATGGCAGACAGTGCTTGTGTGATTTCCTGGTCGGACCGAATCTCCCGATCCCAAAGTGTTATTCCCAGCTTTGAAGCGGCATCGCGGGCGGCGGCGATGCCCTGTGTAGGGGATGCGTCGCGCGGATCATAGAACGCCAAAACGCGACGGATCCCCGGAATCATCTCTTTCAAGATCTCAAGCCGCTTGCCCGAAAGTTCCGGGTATTCGAAGGTAACCCCGGTTGTGTTGCCTCCGGGACGCGCGAGACTCGATACAAACCCTCCAGCTACCGGATCTCCCGGAGTAATGAAGACGATCGGCAACTCTGAGGAAACCTGGCGCGCCGGTTTGATCAATCGGGAGCCGATTACGAAGAGTATCTGAGCGTTCTTACGCGCTACTTGTTCGATAACACTCCGCTCACGATCCCGTTCTTTTCCTCGGGCGACGCGCCCTTCCAGAATTTCGAAACTGTTTTCGCGATAGCCCAGGTCGCGTAGGCCCTGCTTCAATCCGTTAACAATCTCGGAAAATCGCGGCTCTTCCGGGGCGCCTAGTACGGCGATCCGCGCGGGTCGAACCTGCGCCTGGGCTGGAAAGGTAAGCGCAAGGAGCATGGCGCCGAGAAGACTAAGAGCAGAGAGCATAGCGCTAAGCGCAAATCCAATAGCTTTTTTTCTCATACGGTTCTTCACGTGTGTTTCCGGCTCTTTGCCCCTTGGTCCATGCGCCCTGTTATTTGATCCGTCTGTCTGCCCGCGCGACCCCTCAATGTAGGAACTTCTTGATCTTTCGGAGCAGCTCATTCTCATCGATCGGTTTCGGCAGATAATCGTCGCATCCGGCCTCGCGTGCCTGGATTTCGTCGCCGACCATGGCGTGAGAAGTGACCGCGATAATCGGAATATGCTTAAGCCCGTTATTTGACTTGATTTTACGGGTCGCTTCCCACCCATCCATCACCGGCATGCCAAGGTCCATGAGGATGAGATCCG
>JBOHVS010000052.1:0-23400 GCA_050735975.1 Binatia bacterium
ACCAAATTCCCCGACTTCAGGCGATGCGTGTTTACCTCGCATGGGCTGCGGCGATTTTTGGATCCCCATTCTGCCAGCTCTGGCGCGCGATCTTGAGCGCCGCGGGTTGCGGGAAATTTTGCAATTCAAAAAAAGTAACGGCGTTGCGGCCGAGAAGTTTTTCTTTTTGCTCGAATGACAAGTCTTTGCAATCGATGACGTCTTTCACTGAGTACGGGAAATGACAATCCCAATGGCAGTAGTCGGATGCATAAAGGACGGTGTCCTCGCCGTTAGCGGCCAAGACGCGATCGAGACCGCTCTCTTCGGATTCGCAGGTCAGAACGATTTGCTCGCTTTTGATGATCTCGCTCGGCTTGCGTCTCAACTCCGGCATTTGCGGCGCCAGCTTCTCGATGTGCTCGTCAAAGCGCTCGGCCCAAAAGGGCAGCCAGCCCGCGCCGCCTTCCATAAAACCGACTTTGAGTCTCGGATAGCGGTCGAATACCCCTTCGCCGATCATGTGCATCATGGCGATCATCAACTCGAACGGAAAGGCCGTCATGTGAACGTAGACGTATTTGAAAAAACGCTCGCTACCCGCGCCCATGACGCCGGAAACTCCCGGGACGCCGTCATGGCCGGTCTGGGGATGAACGCTCAAAGTCATGCCGAGCGACTGGGCGCACTCGTAAATCGGATCGAACATAGGGTCGCCCATGTTCCGGCCGTAGACGTTGGTTGGCAGCATGGCCGATACCGCGCCGGCTTTGGCCAGATATTCGAGTTCCTTGACCGCTGCCTGCGGCGCTTGGCAGGGAATCAAGCCAACAGCGAGAAGGCGTTTGGAATCGGCCGAGCAATATTCCAGCAGCCACTCGTTAACCGCCCGGCAGAGAACGTTGGCCAATTCACTGCTCATCAAGCCATTCACCGTGAGCGCGACCTGAGTGCCGAAGAGAACGGCGACGTCGATTCCCTCTTGATCCATGTCCTGGAGCCGCGCCGCAGGATCGGTCATTCCAGGGCGCGCTTTGCGCGCTTTTTCGGTCATCGGTCCGGAGACGCCCGGTCCGGGTCCTTGGGAGGCCGACCAGATCCGACCCTCTAACATAATCCGGGAGTTACCCTGATTATCTTTCATTCGCACAGGCGCCTGAGAACGCCACTGCGCGGGCATCCGGCTCTCCAGGTTGACATCGCCTTCATAGACATGGCCGTCGGCATCGACGACCAGAACATCATCGAAATTGTCCATGCTATCTTCCTTTTCGATTGATTGTCGATCCAAACAGATCTCCTTGTACTTCCCTCGAATGGCAGGTAATTCCTTCAAGTTGGGCTGACCATTTTAAGTTGGCGGCAGTTTAGGCAGGGTCAATAGTTCTGTCAAGGCGGCAGGCGCGCTTGCAGCGACGGTTGACCCTGCGCAGTTGATCCGATATTCAACCAAGAGTGATGAAAGGTGTTCTGAACGACTGTCTTCAGGGAAAGACGCTTACGCGATCCGAGGCGCTAGGGTTTTCGGCAGTCAAGGGCGAGGAGCTTGATTCTCTGCTTCTGGCGGCGGCAAATCTACGTGACCGCGTCAAAGGTAGGGTAGTCACCTTTTCGCCAAAGATTTTCGTGCCTTTGACCAATCTTTGCCGGGACTTCTGTCGCTACTGCACATTCCGCAAAGCGCCGGGCGAGCCGGGCGCAAAGACCATGACGATTGAGGATGTCCTGAGAGTCGTTCGACAAGGGAAGTTGCTGGGGTGCACGGAGGTACTCTTTAGTCTGGGGGATAAGCCGGAGGCGATTTATCCTGAAATGAAAAGCTTCCTCGCGGGACTTGGGCTGCAGCGCACCTTGGACTACCTATACGAGGCGTGCAAGACCGTGCTCGAAGAGACCGAATTATTGCCCCATTCCAACCCTGGCCTCATGGGCAGAAGAGACCTGCGACGCCTCAAAGAGGTTAACGCCAGCATGGGCCTGATGCTCGAGAACGTTGCGGACCGACTGATGCTGGTTGGGGGGGCGCACGATAATGCCCCGGACAAGAAGCCGTCACTTCGGCTGCGCATGATGGAAGAGGCGGGGAAGCTTCGAATCCCTTTTACGACGGGAATCCTGATCGGCATCGGCGAGAGTTGGGAGGAACGGATCGAGTCGCTCTTTGCCATTCGTGATCTGCATCGACGCTACGGCCACATTCAGGAGATCATTATCCAGAATTTTCGCGCCAAACCGGATATTCCGATGCGCGATCACCCTGAGCCTTCTCATGAAGAAATGCTCAAGACGATTGCACTGGGCCGGCTTATCTTCGGCGGGCATATGAATATCCAGGCGCCGCCTAATCTGACGCCGGACACATACGATCGCTACCTCGGCGCCGGGATCAACGACTGGGGCGGGGTGTCTCCGCTAACTCCGGATTTCATCAACCCGGAAGCGCCGTGGCCCAGGTTGCAGGTTTTGTTGGACAAGACTGCCGCGGCCGGCTTCGAGCTCAAGGCCCGATTGCCGGTTTATCCTGAGTTCATTAAGACGGGTGCCGAATTTTTGCCCGCTGCCCTCTTGTCTTTTGTCGAACGTTGGTGCGGCGACGATGGTTTGGTCAAGAATGGCGGACCGCTTGGACATCTAAGCCAGGCTGCGGTTAAGGCTAAGGTTGAGGGGAGGTCTCAGGCTCGGCCTCAACCTAACCCTTAACCTGAATTCGGGTTAAGATGTTAACAGTCCTTACTGGCGGGACCGGGGGCGCCAAGCTCATTCAAGGGCTGAGCCAAGAAGTCGATCCCGCCGACTTAACGATCGTTTGCAACACCGGCGACGATTTCATCCTCCATGGCCTGCAAATTTCCCCCGATATCGATACGATCATGTACACGCTTGCCGGGCTGAGCGATGACAGTCGGGGTTGGGGAATTCGCGGCGACACGTTCGCGACTCTGGAGCAGCTTGAGAAATACGGCTGCGAAACCTGGTTCAAGCTTGGCGATAAAGACCTGGCCACGCATATCACGCGTACTAAACTGCTAGGCGGCGGCCTCAAATTATCCGAAGTCACGGAGAGGCTCTGCGCCGCGCTTCGCATAACCGCCAAGATTCTCCCGATGTCCGACGATCGAGTCGAGACTCGAGTCGGAACCGATGACGGGGTAATTTCTTTCCAGGAATACTTCGTAAAGCAACGTTGGCAGCCCGCAGTGAGACGGGTCTACTATGCCGGGATCGACTGCTGCCGCCCGGCGTCAGGCGTCTTCGAGGCTATTCAAAAAGCCGCGGCCGTCATTATCTGTCCGAGCAACCCCGTGACGAGCATCGGGCCGATTCTTTCGGTTCCGGAGATTCGCAACGCGCTCAAGAACACTGCCGCTCCGGTTATGGCAGTGAGCCCGATCATCGGAAACACGGCGGTCAGCGGCCCCGCTCACAAGCTGATGAGCGCTGTTGGCAGGGAGCCATCAGCAGCCGCGGTCGCTGAGAGCTACGCCGATTTTCTCGACATTTTCGTCATTGACAATGACGATACAAGGTTGAAGGAGACAATCGAGAGATTAGGGATGAAAGTGATGGCTTCTTCGATTCGCATGAATTCACTGACCGACAAGCGGCGCCTCGCGCGCGAGGTCTTGGCCTTAGTTGGAAAATAGTGTTAGACAATTTTTGGGTAGGGTCTTGTAGCATGTGGAATCAGGTTGGGCAAAATGGTTCCGGCTCCGAGGTCGGAGGTCAGAGATCAGACGTCAGCGAAGAAAAAACAAGGAGTCCTCTTTGCTATTCCTAAATTCGCAATTCGCAATTCGCTATTCGCAATTCCTTGCTCCGTGCTCCGTGCTCCCAGCTCTGTGCGTTTTGCCCTTTGCTATTTGCGCTTTGCGATGAAGGTCTCGGCACTTATTCCCATCAAAGGTTTTCATAACGCCAAACAACGGTTGAGCCCGCTGCTCGATCGAGCGGAGCGGGAGTGTTTCGCCGAAATCATGTTTCGCCACGTGGTGCGCCAGGTGGTGCAAGCGCGAGGTTTGACGGAGGCCTACGTTGTGACCCGCGATGAGAGGGTCGGGGCGATCGCAGGCTCTCTCGGCGCCAAGGTTATCCACGAACAGGCGGAAACGGGTGAAACCGACGCGGTCGATTTCGCCCGCGCCGAGCTGATGGGAATGGGATACGAAGCGGTGCTTATCGTTCCGGGCGACATGCCGTTGATTCGGAGCGAAGACATCGAACAGGTTTTGTCGCAGGTTTCCGCCCGAGCCGCCGCGCCTTTCGCTTTGCTCGTTCCTTCACACGACCGGATGGGTACCAACGCTCTGCTGCTTGCGCCGCCGGATATTATCAACCTGCGCTTTGGATACGACAGCTTTACTTACCACATGAGCCAAGTGTCAGCCCAGGGGCTGCCGCTGCGATTTTTTGAAAATGAGCGGATTGCTCTCGATATCGACGAGCCGAGGGATCTCGAACGCTTCTTAGCCTTTGGCGACGAGGCCGGCGAAGGCTTTCGGGCGGCGCGCAAGATATTGCAGGCGCGAGAAGCCGGGAATAAGCGGCGCTCCGGAGGCCGATGAAGCGGCTGGAGTTAATCGGGCTTGAGGGTATTGGGGAGTTCCGACCAGGGGATTCCATTGGCGAAGTAATCTGTGATGCCTGTTCCCGGCTAAGAATTGCCCTCGAAGACGACGATGTTTTAGTTGTTGCTCAAAAGATCGTGTCGAAAGCCGAAGGGCAAATTGTCCGCCTAATTGATGTTCAGCCATCGGAGCGGGCGATCGAGCTGGCGAAACAGCTCGATAAAGAGCCGGCGCTCATCGAAGTGATTCTCAGCGAGACCCGGGAAATCGTCAAGATTGGCGGGCGGGCGATGATCGTTGAAACGCATCATGGCTTTATCTGCGCCAACGCCGGCGTGGATCAGTCAAACGTCGGCGAACACCATGTCGCGCTCTTGCCTAAAGATCCTGATGGGTCAGCACGGCGAATACGGAACGAGATTCAACGGCATTCAGGTAAAATTCCCGGGGTGATCATCAGCGACAGCTTCGGCAGGACCTGGCGAGTGGGAACCGTGGACGTCGCTGTCGGAATAGCTGGCATCAGGCCCATCAAAGACGAAAGGGGATTGAAAGACCGCTACGGATACGAGCTGAAGGCAGCCGTGGCGGCCGTTGCCGACGAAATTGCCGCTGCCGCGGAGCTGGTGATGGGAAAAAGAGATGGGGTTCCCATCGTTGTCGCGCGCGGCTGCGAGTTAGAAAAGGAGGAAGGATCGGTCAAGGAGCTACTTCGCCCGGAGGCGGAGGATCTCTTTCGCCATTTCTGAGTGGTTTATGGAGAAACAGTTTTCGGTCGCCATCGTGGGAGGAACGGGCAGTCTCGGCACGGCGCTGGCGCTTAGACTTGGGGCTCCCGGGGTCAAGGTCATCATCGGATCACGCGATGCGCAAAAGGCGCAAAACGTCGTGGAAACGCTCGGGTCTAAAATGCCGGCGGGCGAACTCGTCGGGATGACGAACCAGGAGGCGGTGAAACAAGGGGAGTTTGTCGTGATTGCCGTTCCATACGAAGGTCATGCACAGATGATCCAGGATCTCAAAGGCCAGCTGGGCGGCAAAATCGTCATCGACGCCGTGGTGCCGCTGAGAAAAGGAAAGCCGTTCGTTCCAGCCGCCGGCTCCGCCTTACTTGAAGCCCAAAGTATACTCGGTGACGAAGCTCCCGTGATCGGCGCCCTGCATAATATTTCGGCGGTGGATCTCGGCGACGTTGATTCGCCCTTGGGCGACGTTCTGGTGTGCGGTGATAGGGAAGAGGCAAAGTTAAAGGTGATGGAAATTATTCGGCAAATCGGCGCGCGCACATTTGATGCTGGACCGGCCGGCAACGCCTATGTCATAGAAGGGCTCACCGGTGTGATCATTCATCTCAATCGGAAATATAAGTCGAAGCACGGGAGCATCAGGATCGTCGGTATCGGCGATTAGATAGCGCGAAGGAGCATGGAGCAGGGGCCAGTAGCTAGAGCTAAGAGCAAAGCGTTAAGAGCTAAGGGCGAAGCGGTGGGCGCTCTTTGCTTCGCTGACTTCTGACCTGATGGCTGACTTTCGACCTGCCGATTTCGCTAATTAAGTCGCCGAGTTAGCCTCATCCTCGCGAATTCGTTAACCTTTCACCATGCACCTCGTCTAAGTCAGTAAAGGGCGATCCAAAGGTATTGGAAGAAATAGTTTAAGAACGGCGTAAATTCCGATGGACAAAACCCCTCTTCAAAGCGCGCGTGATGAAGAGCTCGTGGCGTTGTGCCAGCAGGGCAAGAGCGAGGTCTTCGATATTTTGGTGCGGCGCTACATGGAAAAGGCATTCCGGATCGCCATGGACTTTACTCACGATGTGGAGGAAGCTAAGGACTTATCCCAGGATGCGTTTCTGCGCGCCTTCTCGCGGATTAAGCAGTTTGATGGTCGATCATCCTTCTATACATGGTTCTATCGCTTGGTCGTGAATATCTGTTTGGATTATAGACGACGAAAGGGGAAGATCGTGTGGGAACGCCTCGACCGAGAGCGGGACGATAACATGGAACCCCGGGAGTTGACAGATACCTCATCGTGCCCGGATCAGGAAGCGATCGCAGGGGAAACGAAGCGGAAGGTCGACCAAACATTGGAGGCGATGCCAAAGAGGCAGCGGACCGTTTTTCTACTACGGAATCAACAGGGACTTTCCATTGCAGACATTGCCAAAGTGATGGAAACCACCGAGGGAACGGTTCGGGTTTATCTTCACCGGGCCGTAGCTGCGCTTAGACAGAGTTTGCTCGAGTTCGTTTAGGGAGAATAGCCATGGAACAGGTTGCCGGTACATTGAAGACGGCGTGCAGGGACTATGAAGAAGACTTGGTGCTTTATTTCTACGGAGAGGGCTCTGTAGCCGAGCGGAATCGGGTCGAGACGCATCTCGCCGGCTGTTCACGCTGCCGTTGTTTTTCCGATGACCTGCATCGGTTGCTGCCACAGATGACCCAGCCCAAAGAACTTCCGCAAGGGTTTTGGGACAACTATCACCGAGAAGTCATGCATAAGCTCGCCGAGCAAGAAGAGCGGGGTTCTTGGTGGCGGAACCTGTTCGTGCCGATGCGGTTGTGGGCGGTTCCGGCGTTCGGGGCCGCGGCGGTCTTGGTTTTTGGTCTGACACTAACATTAGATGGAATCGGCTGGAATCCGCTAAGCGAGCCGAAGCAAATGGCGATACCACAAGAAATTTTGAGCGATCCGAACAGAGTGGAGTTCTTCAAGTCGATGGAATTGGTAGAATCGCTGCGCGTTCTCGAAGCGATGGACAGTTCCAAGTTAGAATCGAAAAATGCCGGCAGCTCGCATGCAATCTAGTCGTCTCCCGTCCCTCCGCAGAGGTTGCCCTGAGTTCGTCGAAGGGGCGAACGGAAGATCAATTCACTTCGAGGATTCCCGTTGATGTTGAGCCGTCGTTGGAGCATAGGCTGTAATCTTTGACAAAACCAATGCGAACCTTTCAAAAAATAGTTAGACCGCTCTTTTTCTTCTTGGTCTTGTGTTTTCCGATTTCGGCTTGGGCGGCGGATTCCGGAGAGCGCTGGCGCAATCTCAGTCCGAAAGAGAAAGAGAATGTTCGGCGCAATTATCAACGCTGGCAAAACCTTCCGTCGCAAGATAAGGAACGGCTCCGCGAAGAGTGGAATCGCTGGCAGAATCTGCCTCAAGACAGGCGCGACAAGCTGCGCCAGCGCTATGACGACCTTCAGCGACGCGATAGCCGTGACCGCGAGGGCGGAAAGAATTCACGCCGTTTCAAAGACCGCGACTAAACTGTCACGTTCTCTCACCTTGACTCCTCTCTCGCGGCATTAACAAATTCGATATTCCACCCGTCTAAGGGGGCATGCAACTCGGCCTAAGGCGCCGAGCGAAAGAGCAGCCAGTCCAGTTGTCTTTTTCTTAGGGTCAGAGGGAGGAGAGCATGAAAAGACTAACCATTTGGGCTTTGTTGATAGCGGGTCTATTGCCGTTGACCGCGTGTCATTGGCGTCACCACAGGCATTTTAATCGCCATCACTCCGCCAACGGATACTCCGCGAGCGCTCTCGCGCAAAACCACGGCGACCGCTTCGACGTCAAAACCGATTCGCGCCGCAGCTAAGACCTGCTGTAGGAAGCATGGAGCATGAGCAGGGAGTAGAGGTCAGAGATCAGAAGTCAGTAGCTCGTTGCTCCCCGCGCCCTCTTTCCTTGGCTCCATGCCCCCTGCTCCCTGCTCTTACCTCTCTTATTACAGCCCGTAGTGGGAAGCGCAGTTATCCCAGAGAATCTTTCTCTTATGCTCGTCGCGAATCGGCAGCTTGAGAAAGTGAGCTACGGATTCCGGGAATTTGGAGTCGCCGTGCGGATAATCGGTTGAGAAAACGATTTGACCGCACCCGATGCTGTCAATGACTTGCTTGACCGTCACTTCGTCGGGCTCGACGGAAGCCACACATTGGCGCTTAAAATATTCGCTGGGCGCCATCGTAAGATCCTTGGCCCAAACGTCTCCTTCGCGCTCCCATCCTTCGTCCATGCGCCACAACAGCCACGGGAGCCAGCTGCAATTGGCTTCCAAAAAAGCAACCCGCAGGCGCGGGTGACGCGCCAATACCCCGCCGGCGCAGAAACTCCCCAACGCTAGCATCTGTTCCATTGGTTGACCAAAGACCCTGCGGAGCATGAGGTTGGGCTCCATCCGTTCGCCGATATGTTGTTTGCCGGTTCCGGTAGACTCGTGAAATCCAAGGGCGAGATTCAGTTCTTCCAAAACGTCCCAGAGCGGCTCGTAATAGGAATCGTGCCACTTGTGCTTGACCAGAGGATTGGCGCGTAGAAATACCCCCCGAAAGCCCAACTCGTTGGCGCATCGCCGCGCCTCCTTCACCGCGTCATCCATGTCGTAGGGAGAGATCATGCCCGCGCCGACGAGTCGTTTAGGATCGGCCCGGCAAAAATCAAACAGCCAGTTGTTGTAGGCGCGGGCAATGGCCGCGGCAAAACTCGGCTCCATCCGGTCTTCGACGAGCGCTCTCAAGCCGCGCGTCGGATAAAGAACCGCGATGTCGATGCCTTCAATCTCCATCGCTTCGAGTTGGACTTCCGTAGACCAACCACGTTCGGCGTAGGATCGATAAATATCTTGGTTTCGTTCGAAATTTTGACCACGGTCGGACCGATTGCGCTCGGTAGTCTTGCGCCCCCACTCGCGCCCGTCCGGATAAATCATGCGCAAGTCCCTCACGTTCTGGCTGATGACCCCGCGCGGCGCCCGGCTCTTAAACTCGGGTTCGATATACCGCTCCCAAAGATCGGGCGGTTCCATTACGTGCATATCGCTGTCGAGAATCTCGAATCCGTTTCTGGCCACGATAAGGCTCTCCTGGCGAAGGCTTTATTACAACGACTGACGGGCGTCAAATGCCGGTATTCGGGCGATGCAACAATTGCTATAATCTACGTCTGTTGGGATAAATAAGCACGTTGAGCGCGAGCCCATGATGAGCTCAAAAGACCTGAGCGAATATTGCGTCAAACCCCAGCTGGTGATTGTTCACGACCCAACCGATTTTGGCGCGTTTGGGGAGTTTGCTTGCGCTAATGACGGCAGAGATTTGTTGGCGAAATTTTTGTTTCGCGAACACCCGAACGTAGAAGAACTGCATGCCCAACACGTAAAGTTTGTGGCCGCGGCGGGCGAACGAGTCAAAGTAGCGTACCTTGCAGAGATTTTGGGGGCTTCAAATCTGCCATTGTATAGAGACTATCTGACAAGAAACCCCAATCACATGTTCACGCATGACGCGCTGATTACAGTGCCCTGGATTCCAGACGGTTATTTACTCGGACGGATGAAAAAGGAGATTCGCAGCACCGAACCGGTCGTGCTGGATAGGATTGCGCGCGTGCTGGGACTCCATGAGATTATTAGAATTCCGCCGCACTTGTATCTCGAGGGCGGAGATGTCATTCCCTTTTTCCACGACGGCAAAAGAGTATTCCTGGTGGGTTATGGTCCAAGAACTTCGGTGGAGACGCTGTTTTTTCTCCGTGAGACGCTCGTGAGAGACGGTATGGCTGACGAAATCATTGGTTTCCAGCTCGCTGAATGGCGACTTAATATAGACGGTTGCTTTTTCCCTGTTTCAGAGACTCTCGCTGTGGCTCATCGCGATAGCATAACGGGAGGCGTTCTCCTTGGATCGGACTATGCGGAACAGATCAATCCATTGGATCTTTTCGAGACCTGGGGATTCACAGTTATCGACGCCACCCGAGAAGAATCGTATTTCAAGCAAGCCTGTAATTTTGCATGTCTGGGCGATGGAGCCTTCGTCGCTTACAATATGACAGATAGAATCAACGATGTTCTTAGATCGAAAGGCTTGGAGATAATCGGTATCAACGGTGATCAATTGGTCAAAGGTAACGGCGGGCCTCATTGTATGACACGACCGATCTACAAAAATTGCTAGCTTTTCTGACAAAACTCAGGTTTGCAGTGCCGACTTTCACTATTGAAGCAGGCTTAATGTTATCCGGGGCGCGGTCGGAAGAGAATTCCAGGATTGTCTGGTCGACCAGTAGAGTGACTGGCGCGTGAAAAAAAAGCTAAAGTTTGGAAGAAAGTGTGTAAGACTTTGAACCCGCATTGCGGCCTTTTTTTACCACCCTGATGCGCCCTGTCGCAAGCCGCAGGAGACCCCTAGTCCGCTTGCTTTCGCCTTGCCACATGAGCGTCGTTTACAGGAGATTGAGGATTTGTAGCCATGGGGAGGCTCACCTGATCTTCCGAGTGAAACTTCGCTCCATCCCTAACGTGGCCGGGCTTAAATACCCGTTGTGCCATCCCTAGGGAGAATTGAGGCGGTTCGATAATCGACGCGATTGGAACATTTACGGATATGGACGCTATCCTCAAGTAAACAGTACACGTTCGTTTTGGGCACTACTGTTGCTCTACATCGCCCAGTTGATGAAGCCGATGGACGAAGCCATTGTGGAAAATCTTTCAACGTTAGCGAATCTCGTATTGACCTATGGTAGCAACCTCATGATAGCCGACGGCTTGGAGAGGCTTCCTATCAGCTTAGCTGTACTGATACTGGTTCTTCTCACGGCGCGGAATGTAAACAGAAAACGAGGCGGCTTTCTCAAATCCTTTCGAGCCCGGGACCCTTTTACCGATTCCGGTCGCCTTTTTGAAAGCCAACGTAGTCCGGCAGTGAAGCCATGCCCGAGCTGCGCCGAGCAGCTCCCCCTCTCAGCGGTTCTTTGTGATACGTGCGATTACAATTTCCTTGCTGAGAGACCGGGTCGCGGACAAGCATTGCTGCAACCTCCTCAACCCATGACTCACGGAGTGCCGAGCAAAAAATCGCATCCGTCGAACTGTGATAAAACTACGGGGAAACCCTGCGATCGTGCTTGATAGCCGATTGCAGTGTTTTTTCGGTGGAACACACAATTTGGCCTTGTTTTCGGCTTGAGCGAAATCGATTCGATCTCTGCGTTCCATCCCAACCTTGACTGTAAATCTCGGACCTTTCATACGCTAATCCGTATAAATATAAAATATACGCTGTTGCGTATAAACCTGTTTAATACACCGGAGCGTATATTGACAAATATACGTTAAACAGTATAAAGTAACGAAATAGGAGTTTACGCAGTGGAGCAGATTGTCAGAACCTCAAAGCAGCTTGGCGCTGTCATTCGCCGCCGCCGCCGTAGCGCAGGCCTATCCCAGGCTGAGCTGGGAGCCAAGACCAATCTGCGTCAGGCGACTATATCGGCACTGGAGCATGGCGAGGCAGGCACGCAACTGCGCACCCTCATCGATGTAATGACCGCACTCGGCCTTGAAATGGTGGTCCGTGAGCGTTCGATGGCGGCAGACAAGATTGAGGATTTGTTCTGATGGCCCGCTCCCGGACACGCATTCCTCTGAATGTCTATCTGAACGCCCGGCTGGTCGGACGGCTCCGCCGGCAGGCGAGCGGTGCGATCGATTTCCAATACGATCCGGACTGGCTCTCATGGGAGCATGCTCTTCCAATATCGCTCTCCCTGCCCATGCGCGAGGATCGCTACATAGGTGATCCCGTGATCGCGGTTTTCGACAACCTTCTCCCTGACAGCGATGCGATCCGCCGCCGCCTGGCCGAGCGGGTCCACGCAGAGGGCTCCGATGCCTATAGCCTTCTTGCCAAGGTTGGTCGCGACTGCGTGGGCGCGCTCCAGTTGTTGCCCGACGGCAGTGAGCGGGGACCTGCGGGCGCCGTGAAAGGGCGGCCCGTCGACGAGGATTACATCGCCCGAAAGATCGGCGATCTCACCGCTACGCCTCTTGGCGTCGATGAGGATGAGGAATTCCGGATTTCTCTTGCGGGCGCGCAGGAGAAAACCGCGCTCCTCTTCTGGAAGGAGAAATGGCACTTGCCGCATGGCACAACGGCCACCACGCATATCCTGAAACCGCAAATCGGCATATTGCCCAGCGGCATCGATCTCACAAGCAGCGTTGAGAACGAATATCTGTGCCTCAAGCTGACACAGGCGTTCGGTTTGCCCAGCGCCGGTGTTGCGATCGCCGATTTCAAAGGCAACCGTGTCCTTGTGGTCGAGCGCTTCGACCGGCTCTGGACACGCGATGAACGGCTGCTACGATTGCCGCAGGAAGATTGCTGCCAGGCTCTGTCCGTGCCGCCAACGCGCAAATACGAGTCAGATGGCGGCCCTGGCATGGCCGCGATTCTGGATCTTCTCAAGGGCAGCGATGACCCGGAGACGGACCGGCGGTTATTTCTCAAAGCTCAGATCATCTTCTGGCTTATCGGCGCGACTGACGGTCACGCCAAGAACTTCAGCATCTTTCTGCAACCCGGCGGCCGGTTCCGTCTTACGCCTCTATACGACGTGATGTCAGTCCAACCCGCCTTCGATGCCGGCCAGCTCCGCAGGAATCAGGCGAAGCTCGCCCTTGCGGCCGGCGATAACCGCCATTATGTGGTCCATGAAATCATGCCGCGGCACTTCGTGCAGACGGCCGTAAAAAGCGGCATTCCCGCAGCGCTCGTGGAGGCTATTTTCGACGAACTTCTCGAAGCCGGAGACGCCGCTATAGATAAAGTCATGAAAGATCTGCCGGCGGGATTTCCGCAAGAGCTGGCTGAGAGCATCGTCGGCGGTCTGCGCGCGCGCCTGCGGTTGGTAGAGCGAACGGACGCGCGTGCGACGCAGTAGTGCTCGCTACCGGCCAAACGAAGATTTGACGCGCGTTGGCTAAGCAGAAACAGCCTCTTAGGAATCCACAGGCCAGGAACGGTGATCATTTGAGATAAGGCGAATGAAAATCCTACTGGACAGCGGAATTTTCATCCACGATTCTCAAACTCGATGAGATCGGCCAGACGCGCAATGCTTGAATAGCGCCCTGAACAAGCTCCAGGCAACGGTGCGGACGGGGATAGGGTATCTATGCGCAACCATGAGCACCCCTATGCGCAACTATATTGCGCATACAGCTAACCGCTCGTGAAAATCTCGCGATAGATCGCTTCAATCCGTCCGGCCTCTTCATCGGTCAGCTCTTTAAATTCGCGTTCCCGAGCCCTTTGCGATAGCCGCCCTCCGTTCTGGTTCAGGAAGCGGAACAGCAGGTCAACCAACCGCTCGGGCATCTCGAGGAAAGACTCGACCTGCTGGCGGAACTGATCGTAGCGCCGCAGAAAGTCCGTCTCGGCGGGCAGATCATGTTCGATCGTCTTCTGCACGCAGGCATAGAGGAACTCCGCATGCGGGGTTGCGTCAAAGAAGCGGTAGAAATCGCTCGTATCGTTCAGAACGCGGACATTGAATTCTTCGGTCGGCTCCCACTTGATCAGAGGCAGTAATCGCGCCGAATACGTTTCCAGAACGTTACGATATTCGTCGATCTGCTCCAGGATCGCTGCGGAGACGGGAAAGACAACGCCCGCCGGATTAAATCCGCGCTCGGCCAGAACGTGGTGGATTAAATAACGATGAATCCGGCCATTCCCGTCCTCGAACGGATGGATATAGACGAACCCGAAGGCGAGGACGGCGGCGGCGATGACGGCGTTCATCGCCTGAGCCGGGCCGCGGTCGAAGGCGATCATGCCGTCAATGAGGGCCGGCAGGTCCTCCGGCCTTGCGCTGACATGGTCCGGCAGCGGCATGCGGGTTTCACGGTCGTGCTCGCCAACGAAGCCCCGGCCCTCGCGGAATCCAAGCTTCACAAAGCGCGCCTCACCGATAACGATCTTTTGCAGCCTCAGCAATTCCTCGCGATCAAGCCGCTGGCGCCCTGCTTCGCCGATCGCACGGCCCCATCGCTGGATGCGGTCCTGCGGCGGACGCTCTCCCTCGATCGCATAGCTCGATTTTGAATCCTTGAGCAGCAGGAATGCAGCTGTCCGGGCGAGGATGTCGCGAGGCACATCAGCGACGATCTCCTGCGCACGCTGCGGCAAATTGAGGCCAATATACCGGTCAAGCGCTGCCGTCCGGGAAACCAGGGGGCAGAAATCAGGAGTGCCGGGCAGGTTGTTTTTCACACGGTAACGCGAGACGTTCTCGCCATCGGCCGCCCACTGCAGCGCGGGATCGAGCACTGGCACGTAACGGCCCGCATCGGCGTCCGGGAGTTCGAGCCTCGTGCCTGTAAGCCACTCATATAGGAACCAGATGCGCCGCGCATAGCCGCCGGTCGGCGTTCTGAGCACAATCGCCTCAATCTCGGCGGGACCGGTTGTCATGAAGAGCCGCTTGAGCACGGCAAGATCAAGCCCTTCGTATCTGAGAGCAAAGGTCAGATGCCCTTCGAGCGTGGGATGGGGCGCATGGCGGGGCGTCATAAGCCGCCAGCCGCCCTCCTCGATGATCCGGTGGTGCTTACCGATAGCGGCCAGGATGCGGGGCAACGGCACGGCAAGCTGATAAGCGTCGATCAAGGCGCTGTAACCAGCCGGGGTAGCTGTCTCAGGCAGCCGTCTTTCCTGAAAAACGATCACCGAGCCTGAAAAACGATACGTTGATGCATCACTCATGAAATCCGAACCCTAATTGTGAAAATCTGGCATAAAATAACATTCACATGAAAAATGATCTTAACGGCTGAAAAACGATTATTCAAGACGTTTATTCGTGAAAAATGATAACTCACTCTGAACTAAATAGGCTGTAGGAACTTGACGCTGCAGATAGAGCATTTAATTGTATTGTGTAGCGTGACACGAATGGAAGTCGTTGCGGGCCTATGACGGGAGCGATCTTGAGCAATGGCTCGAACAATCCCTGCACGTACAAGGCTGGCTTGCGAAGCATATCGGCATGCCGAGTGAGGGCGTTCACGCGCTCGAAGAATTTTGGGAGACGTGGGCCTCCGTCACCGAGCCGGAGCTCTCGAAGGAGATTTTCGCGGTTTCCATCGAGACGCATAAACAAACATTAATTTCATGGCTCAAAACGCCCCCCACATCGCCGCTTATTATTTCCGCCGATTCCAAAGCTGAAGCCCTCGCGTTCCTTGCGTGCCTGTTCGATGCGGACGATCTCAAGGCTGAAGGATACAAGGACAAAGTCCTGGTCTTTTCCTCGCCGGAGACCCTGAAGAAACTCGCAGCCTCGTCATCCCAGTTCATTCCGGTGATTTTTAGCGACGAGGTAGAACGTGAAGCCGGCGGGATGTACAAAAAAACGCACACCATCATTGTCCGCGCCAGAAATACCGTCGAGTCTACGCCGGACATCGCCCTCGATCTTCTCAATCGCCAGGCATTTGAAAAGGCCCTCGCGGCAATGGTGATCACGGATGATCGCGCCGACGCGCTGGCCGTGAATCCGGCTGCTCGCCAACGATTTTACGCCGCCGTTTATCAAAAAACCCGGCGATCAAAACGCCGCCCTGGACCCAGGATAACGCCACCGTCAGAAACCTCTTCCCATGATGCTCGTGCAAGCAGTGACCTCACCACTTCAGACGCTATGCCCCAAGTTGTTTAGTGATTTTTCTCGTCGTGAACCCTGCGGTACAAGTTTGGTGCCGGAGGAGGGACTTGAACCCTCACGGGGTTACCCCCACCGGATTTTGAGTCCTCTTTGTACATTCACAACAGCTTGAATATACGAGTTATTTAATGAGTAACGCTGTGAATGTGTAAGAAAATGTGTAAGTCATACACCGTCATCAACAATGCCATTATTCATCAACAAATTGAGAACGGCGAGCACTGGACTTCAACGCGCACGCCAACAGTCAACGCTTCACCCGCGCTGAACGCGCGAGGACCCAGTTAGGCTAGTTATAAAAAATGCCCTGCTCTAGCCACTTGATACTGTAGCGTCGTTGGACTAAACCGCTTCGCGATAGGGCGGAGAACCGGAATCCTGCCATTGGCGATCTTCCTACTTTAGTTACAGTTATCATTTCTCTGACGTTGTGCCTCGGTGCAGTGATAGCCTCAGTGAAAATTTTCACTCAAGGAGGCTGTCATGGGAGCATTACGGGACCGAATAATCGAGGAGATGAAGCTGAGGAATTTTTCTGCTGCAACACAAAAGACTTACCTCTACGCGGTGAGGCGGCTGGCGAAATATTATGGCAAAGCGCCGGATCAACTCAGTAAGGAAGATATCCGAGCGTTTCTTTTGCATTTGTTGGTGGAGCGGCAGTTATCGTCCAATGGTTTGACCGGCTACTGTTCGGGACTGCGTTTTTTCTATAACGAGACCTTAAAGTGGGACGAAAACAAGTTGTTCATTCCCCCGCGGAGGAAATCCTCCCCTCTGGCTGAAGTCTTCAGCCCCGAGGAAGTCGTGCGCCTCATCCGCGCCGTCCGAGGTCTCAAGCAGCGTGTGCTATTGATGACCGTATACTCGCTGGTCTACGAGTCAGCGAGTTAGTCATTCTCAAGATCACTGACATCGATCCAGCGCGCATGACGCTTCGTGTCAGGCAAGGTATCCTGAATGCGTCCGACCCCAACTGCTGCTGCCCAATCGCTCTCGGCTCACAGGTTAAAACCTATCCGTTCAGTGCGCCGAGCTGGTGATCGACGGCGGCTACTTGGCGCAATAACCGGGACGCCGGACCGACCGTGCGCTCCGTTGAGCCGGAACACGAATCTCGCACGAATCTCACGATTCGCCAAGAAAGACATCAAGGTGGGTTTCACAAACCCTTCCAACGGACAGGTTCGTCGCATGCTCAACATCCACGAAGGAGATGCACATGAGCGATCATCAGGACAGTGAGCAAACGGATCTGGAACGCCGAGCGATCCTTAAGACCGCGGGAGCCGCGATGATTGCCGGATTTGCTGCTTCCAAGTTCGCCCGACCGGCGGCGGCCCAAGACACGCGCCCGATCAGCGCGGCGGCCCGAAACAGCGGGCCGCTCGGCGCCAGGCTGCAGGGCGTGCAGCACTTCGGGGTCACCGTGCAGAACATGGACCGCGCCTTCGCGTTCTATACGGAAGTGCTCGACGGTACCGAAATCATGCGCGACGGCGATTTTCAAGGCGAACGCATCCACAACACCCTGCTGACCGACCAGGAAATCGAAGCGCGAGTTCGACGGGTCAATCCGCGGACCATGGGCATCCCCGACCTAAGAGGCGGAGCGCAGCGCCTGGACGTGCGGTTCATCCAGTTCGACAACGTGGTGATTGAGCTGCTGCAGTACCGCGATGCTGAGCAACCCGCCGGCAGCGGCTCAAGCTTCGCCGAGCCGCTTGATCACATGAGCCCCGCCTTCCCGCGAATGATGCATATCTGTTTTCACATCCGCGATGATGTCGATTTCAACAAGTTCATCGCTGATCTGGAAGCCGAGTCGGTCCGGCGCGGGATGACGCAGGTGAAAGCCAACCGCGTGATCACCGTGACATCCGATCAAGAGCGACTGGCGGCGCCGATCGAGGCCAACAGCAACGGTATCACTGAAGGCCGATCGAATGGCTGGAGGCTAATCTACTGCAAGGGCCCCGAAGGCGAGCAGCTCGAGTTCGTTCAGGCGCTGGGGCCGGTGAAGCGCATCTTTGATGACGCGCTCGAAGCCCGACGGAAAGCCGTGGGTCGATAATGCAGGACGCCCACCACGATGTGAATTGGTAACTGCGGAAGTCCGGCCCGCCGTATAACCACCCGCTACAGCAGACGGCCGCCGCCGTGTCGGTTTCTTGGAGTTCGTCGCTCACTGTGGCGGCCGGCCGGTGTTGAGCTTGGTCGTTAACGCACGATTAAATTGAATTTAAAATCCATTTGAATCCTCGGATACCCTGCTCTAGCAACTTGGAGCCGTAGCGTCCTTTGGTTCAACCCTGCGGTGCTGAGTTCGGATCTGGTCTTCTAGTTGAAATAACCCGCGCCTATCGCTAGTGAGGGTAAGCCGTCGCTTTCGGTCGGATTTTGTAGGCCAACTTTGGGTTGACAAGCTGGGGAGGTAGAGGGATATTGCGGCCGATTTGAGTCTTGTTGCTAGAAGCCGTCCAAAGAGATAAGCCGACCGGGTTTTGTTGCAACATACGGCGGCTCACTTATTAATAGTTTAGGCGTAGGACAGAACTTGCGCGTGTGCTTGAATTCTCTGACGTCGCTGTTGCCCATGCAGTCCAACTAGCGGTCGCGCCGGTTTTTCTCCTCACCGGCATCGCCGCGATCCTTAGCGTTATGACTAACCGCTTAGGGCGCGTCATCGATCGTGCTCGCGTTTTGGAGGGAAGGCTCGAGGGAGCCTCTCCGGAATCACTCGCAGCGCTGCGCGAGCATCTTGCGGTGCTGTCACGCCGCGCAAAACTGAACAGCTACGCAATCACGCTATGCACGACGACGGCGCTCCTCATATGCACCATGATTGCGGTTCTCTTCCTGAGCGCTTTCCTGAGCTTCGATGCGTCGGTTCCGGTGGCTCTGCTATTCATCGCGGCGATGTTATGCTTCTTTCTTGGCCTGCTATGGTTCCTCCGGGAGATCTATCTAGCAACGAAGAGCTTGCGCATCGGACCAAGTTGAATTCACTTGGACCACAATGGTGGGCAATTCAGTTCTGGCCCTATTCTGGTCGCGCTAGTGCGACTCATGTTGCTCTGCCGAGTAATCGATATGCTGCTGAAAATTCGACAGCTGATTTCGCGCTACTCTTGTGTTTTCATGAGATTGTCGATAATTTTTCGCTAGGTTTGTCTAGTGAGGGTCGCGATCGCAACAATCATAAAATAAATTGCCCGATTGAAACGGATTCCAGCAACGATGGACGGTCATTCGCCTGAGCGGCCAGCCGCAATCTGAAGTTATGAACGAGCTTGGCGGGTTTCGCGCGGCCTTTTTGGCCGACCGCTCGCAATTTTTCCTCGATGGGGCCAGCGGCCCCTTCTACGGCTTTAATCGGCCGGGTGCGAAAGTATCGCAGGGCATGATTAACTCATGGTGGCTACAGGGAATGATGGCGGGCCACAAAAACACCTATGACTGCATCAAGGCATTTTCGGAAACCGACTTCACCGAAGATTTGAAAAAGTTCGACGTGCCGACGCTGATCATGCACGGCGACGACGACCAGGCGTGCCCATCGGCGCTTCCGCAATGCTGTCGGCCAAGCTGGTCAAGGGTTCGACGCTGAAAGTTTACCCGGGTCTGCCGCACGGCATGTGTTCGACGCATCAGGACCAGATCAACGCGGATCTGCTCGCGTTCATCAAGGAGTAAGACAAGGAAAATTTAACTCAAGATCCAAGTCTAACGAATGAGAGTAAGGCATGAGAGATTTGACCCGACGTGAATTTCTAGAAAAATCGCTCCAGATCCGGGTCCGGGGGGAATTGGTGTCGCAGCTTCCGGCTTCGGCATTAACCGATTAGAAGTAGGAGAAAACACAATGCCAGTGACTGATATTCCATCAGAGACAACTCTCAAGTTAACAGTAAATGGCGCGCCGCAGGAGATCACGGTGGACGTTCGCACAACGCTGCTGGATCTGCTGCGCGAGCGACTCCATTTGACCGGCACCAAAAAGGGCTGTGATCACGGGCAATGTGGCGCATGCACGGTGCATGTCAACGGCCGGCGTGTGACCTCATGTCTCACTCTGGCTCTGATGCATGACGGGGCAGAAATCACAACCATAGAGGGCTTGGGCACCCCCGACCAATTGCACCTAATGCAAGCGGCATTCGTTGCCTGCGATGCCTATCAGTGCGGATATTGCACGTCGGGTCAGATCATGTCGGCCGTTGCATTGCTCAAAGAACCCTGCGGTCCCGACGATGAGGCGGTAAAGGAACTGATGAGCGGCAACATCTGCCGCTGCGGAGCCTATGCCAATATCGTGGCCGCGATCCAACAAGTCCGCAAAAACCGTTAGCCCCGAGCAGGAGCGATGCTATGCATACCTTTAAATTCCTTCGAGCAGCAGATTCTGCGGCGGCGGTGGCGACCGCCGCGCAGCAGGGCGCCAACGTGCGGTTCGTCGCCGGCGGGACGACGCTGCTGGATTTGATGAAGCTGAACGTCGAGACTCCTTCGCGGGTCATCGACATTAACCGCTTGCCGCTCGATAAGATCGAAGCAACGTCTGAGGGCGGGCTGAAAATCGGCGCCACGGTTCGAAACTCAGATCTCGCCAATCATCCGACGGTGCAACGCGATTTTGCCGTGCTGTCGCAAGCAATTCTCGCGGGTGCATCGGCCCAGCTTCGCAACATGGCGACCACGGCCGGCAATCTTTTGCAGCGCACTCGCTGCGTGTACTTCCGCGACACCGCAATGCCGTGCAACAAACGAGAACCGGGAACCGGATGCCCCGCGATCACCGGCGCCAACCGCATGCTGGCGATCCTGGGCACGAGTGAACACTGCATCGCAACCAATCCCTCCGATATGTGCGTGGCGATGGCGGCCCTGGAAGCGACGATCCATGTAGAAGGCGCCACGGGTACGCGTGCGATCCCCATCGGGGACTTTCATCTTCTACCCGGCAGCACGCCGGATCGCGAAACGGTGCTCGAACATGGTGACCTTATCACACATATTACCCTACCGCCCCCTGTTGCGGGCAGCAGGCAGGTCTATCTGAAGCTGCGCGACCGTACGTCCTACGAGTTTGCCCTTGCCTCCGCAGCGGTGGTGATCTCGGTTGCAAATGGGCAAATCTCTCGGGCGCGTATAGCCTTAGGCGGTGTGGGGACCAAGCCATGGCGATCGCTTGAAGCGGAAGCCGCACTCGCCGGCCAATCTCTCAACCAAGCAAACTTCCGCAAAGCGGCGGAGGCGGCGTTGCGCGACGCCAAACCGCGGAGTGAGAATGGGTTTAAAATCGAACTAGGCAAGCGGTGCCTCACCCACGCGCTTCAGATGGCGACGGCATAATTCATTGAAGGAGCGAATATGTCAACGACCCAAGAAACCCAAACAACAGGGCCGATCGGTCGAAGCGCGCCCCGCGTGGACGGCCCATTGAAGGTAAGCGGAAGAGCGCAGTACACCTCCGACTTCCACTTTCCCGGCCTGCTCTATGCCGTTCCGGTCGAGGCAACGATCGCCAACGGCCGCATCGTCAAACTCGACACGGCCGCGGCCGAAAAAATGCCCGGCGTGCGCGCGATCTTTCACCGCGAGAACATTGGGAAAATATTCCGGTCGGTTCCAGAGCCGGGAGTCGAAGGCATCTGCGAAGAGCGTCGGCCGCCATTTGCGGACGATGTAGTTCGCTATTACGGCCAATACATCGCGCTCACCGTGGCGGACACGTTCGAGACCGCCAAAGCGGCAGCAGACGCGGTTCGGGTCAAATACAGCGAAGAGCAGCCGAACGTTGCGACCGAGCTCGAAGCAGACGACGATCCCGAGGTGATTGTCGCCACTTTCGGTCCTCAACGCCGTCTGCAAAGCGAACGCGGTAATGCCGCTGCCGCGTTTGCGAGCGCGCCGGTCAAACTCGACCAAACCTATGTCACGCCAGCGGAAACGCACAATCCCATCGAGCTCCACGCGACTACGGCGCTGTGGGACGGTCCGATGTTGACTGTGTACGACTCGACACAAGGGGTCGTCAATTGCCGGAGCATACTTGCGCAAATGTTCGGGCTGCCGAAAGAGAACGTTCGCGTCATCACCAAGTTCGTCGGCTCGGGTTTCGGCGGCAAACTTTTTCCATGGAGTCACTGTGCGCTCACGGCCGAGGCGGCGCGCCAGTTGGGCAAGCCGGTAAAACTAGTGCTCAGCCGCAAGATGATGTTCCAAACGGTCGGTCACAGGCCGCGCACGCAGCAGCGCGTACGGTTGGGGGCCACTCCGGAGGGTAAACTCCTCTCGCTCCAGCACGACTATGTCTACCACCGGTCAATACTCGACGGCCATCACGAGGACTGCGGCGAAGCGACTCCGTTCCAATACAGCGTACCCAACCTCCGCGTGGCGTTCGGACGGGCCAAGCGCAACGTTGGTGCAGCGGCCGATATGCGTGGTCCCGGCCGCGTGCCCGGCCTCTATGCAACCGAGTCGGCGATGAATGAATTGGCCGACGAGCTCAAGATCGATCCGGTCAAACTCCGTGTCATCAACGAGCCGAAAATCGACGAGGGGTTGAAAATACCGTTTTCGTCGCGCCATCTGCTCGAATGCCTAGAACTGGGCGCGGAAAAGTTCGGTTGGTCCAATCGTACGCCTCAAGTGGGTTCAATGAAGCGCGATGGCTTGATCCTCGGTTGGGGGATGGCGGGATGCTCATGGCTTGCCGGACGTTTCGCTGCAGAAGCGAATATTCAGCTTCGTGACGATGGCACGGTGCGCGTTGCATGCGCGACCCAGGACATCGGCACCGGCACGTATACGATCCTCGCACAACTTGCAGCACAAAAGATCGGCATCCCGCTCGAGAAAGTCGAAGTGGCGCTCGGCGACACGTCGCTGCCGAAAGGTCCTCTTTCGGGTGGCTCGCTGGCGACTCCATCGATAGTGCCCGCGGTATTTGAGGCAGCAGACAATGCGATCGAATCCCTGCTTGGCATCGCAACGACAACCCCGGACTCGCCGTTTGAGAGGCGCAAGTCCGGGGATATAGCTTTCGAGGGTGGCAGCGTGTTTGTAAAGGGTGGTGGCGGGACTGGTGGCGTGCCGTTCGCGGATTTGCTTCAGCGCGCCAACCTGCGTCTGGTCACGGGCAGCGGGAAGTCCGAAGCAAAATTTGGCGATCCAAATCCGAAGTTTTCAATGCATTCATTTGGCTGTCATTTCGTCGAAGTCACATGGATGCCCGAGATCGCGCGACTGCGCGTCAGCCGAGTTGTGACCGTCATCGATGCGGGACGAATCATAAATCTGCTGGCCGGACGGAACCAGATCGAGGGGGCTGTAG
>JBOHVS010000053.1:0-21431 GCA_050735975.1 Binatia bacterium
TTGGAGTCGTGATGGAAACGATGACGTCGTCTGTGCCCGGTGGCACGTGTCTAGCGCGCATTCGATTTCAGGACGGGCAGCTTCGCTGCTTCAATAACGACCTGGATAACGAGAGCTGCTGCTATTATTTCGGCGTGCGGCGCTACTGGAATCCAACCCACGGAGTTGACGTGCAGCGCTCAAAATTCCTTGCAGTCAAAGGTTAGCCGATGTTGAAACCCATCAAAGAAAACTGTGCAGTATTCGGTCTCATGTTCCTTCTTGGCGGCCTGGCCCCGTCGCTCGCCCGTGCGGAGGAGCCGCTCGAAAAGGCGGGAGTCGCCATTGGACTTACCGTTGGCAATGCGTTGTTCCTGCCGGCAAAAGCAGTTTCAGTCTCCATGGGCTTGATCACCGGCGCCGCTTCACTGCTTTTTTTCGGCGGCAACGGCGAGGTGGCAAACCAGATCTGGCGCGATACAACTCAAGGACCTTACATCATCACTCCCGAACTGGCGAAGACGGCCGTCGGGGAACGGCCGGAACTCGACAGCGACTAAGCGGCATGGGGCACTGGCGCACCCTATCAAAATGAGGCACCGTGCCGGAGCTATTACCTCCCCTTGCCCGTTGCCCTCGCTAGCTAGGCTAGATTCTCTTTAAAGAAGCGGGCCGTTCTCGCCCATGCATCCTTAGCGGCTTCCGGATGGTAGCGGTCGGCGTTGGTGTTGTTATTAAACGCGTGCTTCGCTCCGGGATACGTTTTGAGGTCAAATTTCTTGCCGGCTTTGGTTAAGGCTCCCTTGAGCGGCTCCACGCCGGGCATAATGTTGGGGTCGTCTTCGGCGTAGTTGCCCATCACCGCGCAAGGAATGTTAGCGACGGAATCGAGCGGATCGGGGTTGCGCCCGTAGTAAACGACGGCGGCGTTCAGGTCCTTGCACTTGGTGGCAAAGTTGAGTGACTGGCCGCCGCCCCAGCAGTAACCCACGACTCCCACTTTGCCGTTCGCGTAGTTCTGCTTCTTCATGTAGTTCAGCGCCGCGGTCAAGTCCTCGGCAACCATTCCGCCATTGACGCCTTTAATGGCCTCGATAGCTGCATCGCCGCCTTTGTACTGATCGCTGCCGCCAAGCCGCGACATGCAATCTACGGCAATAGCGGCAAAGCCCTCTTTTGCAAACCGACGCGCAACGTCTTTGATATGATCAACCAGACCTCTGTTCTCGTGGATCACAATGACGGTTCCCAAATTCTTGCCGTCCTTCGGTCTTGATACGTAGGCGCTCACGTTTCCCGCGTTGCCGGAAAATTGCACGGTCTCGGAGTTCAGACTTGCATCACTTGGAGCAACGATATGATCTACCGTTTGAGCCATTGGTAATCTCCTTTCATTTTTCTATCTGGTATTTCTCCCCTATAGCGAAAATCAAAATGCAAATCTAGAGCTTTGTGGCGCCGAAAAAATTATAGCTTGATCGAGAAAAGAAACGGACAAGCGATAGATTAAAATGTGGGCTTAGGACAAGGGAGCAACAAAGGAATCAGGCGCCGGCACAACGGAGGGTTGGAGTATGGCGATTGTCTAGCAGGTTGCTCAAAGAGATCTCAGCGGCCGGGCGCATGGGCAAGCGGCGCTTGCGCTAAGGGCTAAGCGCATAGCGCAAAGCGTCTTGTCCTCTCTTTGCTCTTTGCCCTTTGCTCTTAGCTCCAGACTCCCTGCCCCATGCTCCTCGCTCTTGCTCCTTGCGCTTTACGAGTTACTACGCGGGTACGTTTGAACTGCTTGAATGGTTTGAATCGTTTAAGCAGTTTGCGCGGGAACTGTTATGCCGGCGTAGAGCTGGATGAGCTGGACGCTGGGGAGGGCTTATCGTTGCTAGTTGAGGTCGGCTCTTTTTTGGGTTCGCTTTTGGATTCTGATTTGGTCTCCGCGCCGGACTTGGAGCCGTTTTCTTTTTTCGCGCCGTCCTGAGCCTTTCGGGCGTAGTCAGTTACGTACCACCCTGTGCCTTTAAGCTGAAAAGAAGTGTTAGAGATTAGTTTTTTGACTCTGGCCCTACAGGTAGGGCATTTGGCCAATGGCTTTTCAGTGATTCTCTGGGTGGCCTCGAAGGTGCCGCATTTTTGACACTGATATTCGTAAATAGGCATGCAAAATCCTCAACTTACAGAAATCTCCCGCAACTTAACCACTCTTCCCTGGGTTGTCAATTGAGCCGTTTTTCCAACTGCGGGCCGAATTGGAGTAGCGGCGAACTATCTCGCCGCGGCGTTTCGGTCCGTTCCGTCCGCCTTGATATGCGGACCGCCGAAAGCTTCAGAGCGATTGCCAAAGAGCACCAGCGGCTCTGTTCCGGTGTTGGTGATCTGATAGTAGTCTTTGGCCGAAAAGAAGACTACCTCGTTCTTCTGAATCGAGCGCTCCTCCCCTTTGATGCCCTTGACCACACCCTTGCCGTCCAAGACCAGGAACGTCTCGGGGTTGGCGTGGTAGTGCATGTCGGTTCCGTCGCCGGGCACAAAGTAGAGCATCCACGAGCGAAAATTCTCGCTGCCGAAAAGGCGGAGATTTCTCTTTTTATTGCTCTTGGCCTCTGTCACCTTGTCATCCAGATTTGTAAATTCCATGCTGCCTCCTTTAGGTTGCTTTTATAGCTTGTTCGAAACATTTGATCTTAACTCAGATCATTGTCGGAGGGCAAACTGGCTGCTCGGAGACAGTTGCCCGGCACTTTAACCGGTTCCGGCACGCTTGACAGGTTTTAGCTACTTAAATATGGTTCAGCTGGTTGTAAACCCTCGATCAAATGACGAGAACGGAGACGGGAATAAAATGATCAAGTACTCGGAACGGGAAGCGCAAGACTTGATCGCGGAGCTCACGGGAAAGCTGGAGAACCGCTGGGAGCAGACCGTCGACAAGACTCGCTTCATGGATGAGCTTAAAGAAGGACGACTGAAAAAAGAGACGATAAAGCTGTTCTACAAGAATTGGGGCTCTTTTGTCCCTGTGATCAATTCGATCTACACCTCCGCGTTCTACAAGCACCTCTGGTTCTTCGTGAAAAATGTAGACCTCATGGAAGTCTACACTCAGAAAGTGCTCGACGAGTTCGGCCATCCTAGTCCTCCGGGTCATATTCAAATTCTGATTGGCACCGGGGAAGCGCTTGGACTGAGCGTTGAGGAAACGTTGCTCTCGCCGATGTTGCCTGAAGCGCGGGCGCTTCCCGACTTTCATCGGACTCTTATGGTGGACGGGCAGATTCAGGAGTACTGGTTTTCCGTGTTGTGGGAGCATGCTTTTGGCGAAACCTGCCTGGACTGGTTCCGCGCCTTAACGACCCACTATGGTCTCACGGCCGAACAGGCGAGCTACTTTTCCAAACACCACGAAGCCGACACTATGGACCATCACGATCGAAAGGCGCACGGCGCGGTGACACGGACTGTCTTAGTTCGACTCCTCCAGCAAGGCATCATCGAACGGCCCGGTTACTCCGCCGAGTACTGCGCTGTAACTCCGGCGGATCTGAATGCGCTGATGATGAACGCCTGCTATAACGCAACCCATTGACAGGCTGCTGAAAAAGACTCATATGCTTCGTGCGCTCAATCGCCTCGCTCCAACTAGTCGATGGGTATCGCTTCGCTCCTTATGCAGGTTGAGGTTCAGGTTAAGGTTTAGTTCGATCTAAGCCTAAGCCTTAGCCTTCCGAAGCTCGCACGCCTCGCATCTGAGATCTTTTTGAGCAGCCTGCAATAGAGTTTTTCAGCAATCTAGACCGAAGAATGCCTTCGATTGCAGATCCAAGATCACATACAATCTCAAAATGGAATCTGAGATTGCGATCTGAGATATGAGATTCTGAGCATAGCGAAGACTTTGAGCTTCCGAGCGTTAGCGAGGACAATATGTCGCTGAACCAACTCAACCAAGAACTCAAAGAGAAGAACCTCATCGGCTACTGGACCATCCCTAACACCAGTACGGGCTTTCGCGAGCCGGAACCGAACTTCGGGCCTTTTCTCTGGAAATGGCGCGAGATTCATGACGCGCTCCACAAGGCCGTTCAATATATTCGACCGGAGGAGGCCTTCCGTAGATTTATCGGCTTTCAGCATCCGGCTTTAAAACTGGGAACCGCCCACACGCTCTTGATGGGAGCGCAAATGGTTTGCCCCGGCGAATTCGCTCCAGCCCATCGTCATACCATGGAAGCAATCCGCTTCGTGGTGAAGGGACAGGGGGCGGCCACGGTTGTCGAAGGCGAACCGTTGCCGATGGAGCCCGGCGATTTGCTTACGACTCCGAATTGGAGCTGGCACGATCACATCAACTCAGGCGATGCGCCGATCATCTGGCTTGACGGCGCGAACGGCCCGATGATCCACTACTACCAGATCGGCTTCGCCAATCCCTTTGATCAGCCGCGACAAAACCTCACTAAACCCGCCGGCTGGTCGCAGCACACCTGCCATGCGCTAAGACCGCGCGCGACAACTGGGTCAAGCTGTTCCAGCCATTATCGGCCGCCCTACCGTTACGCATGGGAGGAGACGCGGCAGGCTCTGGAAAGCCAGGCGGAGAGACCGGGCGATCCGTTCGATGGTGTGTTGATGCGTTACGTCGACCCCTTGTCCGGCGGCCCGACTCTGCCGACGATGTCGTGCGAGGTTCAGCTTCTTAGACCGAGCGAAAAGGGGCGCTCCCACCGGCACACCTACACGGTCGTCTACCACGCTTTCAGAGGAAGCGGCACGACCTGGGTTGGCGACCAACGCTTTGACTGGGAAGAAGGCGATTCATTCGTAGTCCCGCTATGGCATTGGCACTCGCACGAGAACTCGTCTCGCGAATCCGCGATCCTCTTTTCCATTAATGACCGGCCTGCCATCGAAGCCTTGGGATTCTTTCGTGAAGAGGCGCGGGAATAGCTCGTGGCGTTTGACGATTTAAGAGCCTTTATCGACGCCGCCGCCGCTCTCGGCGAAGTCAAATCAATCGATGGCGCTCACTGGAATCTGGAAATCGGTTGTCTCACCGAGCTGATGGCGGAGCAGGACGGACCGCTGCTCGTCTTTGGCAGCGTTGCGGGTTATCCGAAAGGTTTTCGCATCGCGACCAACGTTCTTGCCACCGCGCGTCGTTTCGCCTTGGCCTTGGGTCTGCCCACTGAGTCTTCAAAGTTGGAAATTCTCCGGGCCTGGCGAGACAAGATTCACGCATTAGAACCGTTTTCGCCCGTTGAAGTTGTCTCAGGCCCGGTGACGGAAAATATTCTCGAGGACGATCACATCGATCTGGAGAAATTTCCCACGCCAAAATGGCACGAACACGACGGGGGCCGCTACATCGGGACCGGAGACATGGTCGTCACCAAAGACCCGGACAGCGGCTGGATTAACGTTGGCACCTACCGCGCGTGCGTGGTCGACAAGAACCGGCTTACGTTGTGGATCATAGATCACAAACATGGCAAACAAATAGCGCGCAAGTATTGGCAAACAAAGCGCCCCTGTCCCGTGGCCGTTGTCCTCGGTTGCGAGCCGGCGACCTGGATGGCGGCGCCATCCGCGGCCAAAGCTGGCGTGAGCGAGTACGAATATGCCGGGGCGCTGCGCGGTGAACCCGTGCAAGTGATACGAGCCCCGTTCACCGGCCTTCCGGTGCCGGCGACTTCCGAAATAGTAGTCGAAGGAGAAATTCCCCCGCCTGAAGAAGAGTCGGAGCCGGAAGGGCCCTTTGGCGAGTGGCCGGGCTATTACACGCACAGCGGCAGGGAGACGGTGGTTCGCGTCAAAAGAATCATGCACAGAAACGACCCGATTCTCCTCGGCAACCCTCCCCTGCTGCCAATTACGGAACGCTACGGCATCCCGCTGTTCGCGGCGCGGATTTGGGATCATCTTGAGCAGTCGGGCGTCTCCGGCGTTCAGGGCGTCTGGTGCCATTGCCACACTTTGATGATCGTCGTGTCGCTGAAGCAACGCTATGCCGGCCATGCCATGCACGCGCTCACGGCCATGGCGGGAATTCAAACCGGCGCCAGCATGTATCGTTACTATGTCGCGGTGGACGATGACATCGATCCGGTGGACTTAAAGCAGGTGATCTGGGCCATGTGCACGCGTGTCGATCCCGCGGATTCCACACAGATCATTAAATCCTGGACCTCCGACCTGGATCCGCGCTTAGCGCCCGAAAAACGCGAACAGGGCGACTTCACTATGAGCCGAATGCTCATCGACGCCTCTAAGCCGTTTCCCTGGCGCGACCGTTTTCCGCTGTCGAACAAGTTCAGCGCCGGGAAACGTCAAGAAGTGATAACGAAGTGGAATCGCGTTTTCACGGAGTTGTCACGTTCGCATTAAGGTGATATTTCCGCTCCAAGGAGGAGGAACGCATGGACAAAGTACATTTCCCTTATCGCTCTGACAGCCACCTGTCATTTCTTCACGTCGTCGGCGAGTCGGGCTCGTGGGCGAAACACGGCCTGGATGTGGAGTACGACTATTTCATCAGCTCCGAAGACGCGCACAACAACGTTGCCAACGGCAGCGTTGAGTTTGTCGGCGGCAATCACCTTTCGCCTTACATCAGGAGGCCCAAAGGCGACCGCTGGGTCTATCTCGGGCAAAGCGTCAGCCTGCTGAACCACCGGATGGTGGCGCGCCCCGATTCGGGCATATCGAGAGTCGCCGACCTGCGAGGTAAAATTGTCGCCGCCAAGGGTCAACATCCCGGACTCAATACCTGGCTCTTCTTGAAGCAGAACGGACTTGACGGAGAATGCACGCTGGAACGTTTCCGCGGCGAGACGCCGCATTGGCAGCTTGTCCGTGACGGCAAAGCCGACGCGGCGTTTGTAACGCCCCCTGCGGATACCTTCGCACGCAGAGCCGGACTGAAGGTCATCGACGTCGGATTCCTCCCCATGGTCTGGTTCACGACGGTCTCGAGCAGTTTTGCCTTTGTGGAAAAACACCCGGACATAGTCGATAAGTTTCTCAAAGGAATTTGCGAAGGGATCGCTTATTTCAAAACCCATCGGGTCGAATCTATAAAGATCATCAAAGAGAAATACAAAGAAGAGGGTGACCTGGACGACGAAGCAGCCACTCACCTCTACGATGATTTAAAAACGATTTTGCAGGCGAAACCTTACGCTTCGATCCAGGCGATCAGCAACGTCTATGAGGAAGCCAAGCAGCAAGACAAGGCGGCTGAGCAAACGAACCCGATGTCGATTTGGGACTTTCATTTTTTGCGGCGCATCGATGACAGCGGCTTCATCGATAATCTGTATCCAACGTAATCGGAGGGCATTGTTTTCCCTCTCCCTCGAGAGACTGTGTCGCAATCCCGTCCATGGTTCGACAAGATCACCACGAACGGGCTGGACTATATGCGAATCCAAGTATTTAGCAGATTATTGCGACACAGTGTCCCACGGGAGAGGGGAAAGGTGAGGGAAGCATGGGCAACCTGGCACCGAAGCTCGGCATAAAGATGAGCCCGGACGAAGCCCAGGCTTTTGTCGACGGGCTGAATAGAAAGGTCATCCAGCGTTGGAATGAGCGAGTCACGAAAGGCCCGTTCATGAGCCGCTTCATCGAAGGGAAGTTGCCCATGTCCGCGATTAAGCTCTTCTATCGCAACTGGGGCAATTTCACCGTCGAGATCAACACCCTCATCGCCGCCTCGTATCACAAGCACATCGGCTTCTTTAAACGCCACCCGGATCTTCTGGGACCGTTAGGAGCGAAGATCGCCGATGAATTCATCCACCCCAAGCCTCCCGGCCATGTGCTTGTGATGCTGCAGACCGCCAAAGCGTTCGGTCTCACGAAGGAAGAGATTCTGCGCCGGCCCATGCTGCCGGAGGCGCGCGCGATTCTCGATTTCAAACGTTCACTTTTGTGGGAAGGCACCGTCGCCGAGTGGTGGTTTTCCATGCTTACAGAGGAGCCGGTCGGGCACTGGGCGGCAAGCTGGTTTAAGACCCTTACAACTTACTATGGCTTCAGCCGCCAGCAAGCGGTTTATTTTTCGACTCATGAGGAAGCCGATTTGAAAGAGCACGACGACGGTGTAATGGGTCACGGCAGCTTCAATCGCATGGTCATGCAGCGGATTCTAGAGGACGGCTACGCCGACGTGCGCGAGGGCTACACTCTCGAATACTGCGCCATCGCGTCGGTGGACCTTTACGGCGTCATGCACCGCGCGGCGTTCGAACTGGCGAGTTAAACCTAAAAGCAGTTCAGTGTTCGAATTACTCCGGGACACGAGATTTGAAACCAAGAATCAACATGGGATTATAAAATTTAGGCCGTTCAAAAAGGTCTCAGATGCGAGGCGCGCGAAGACTGGCGAGCGAAGGCGTACTCCGGGGCGGGCTGGGAAGGCTGAGGTTGAGCTAAACCTTAGCCTTAACCTCAACCTGCTTCGGATACGTTGGAGCGAGTCGGACGAGCGCAACGAAGCAGGTGAGCCTTTTTCAACGGCCGTCCACGGAGCGTCAAGATGAATTTGGCAAATCACGACCTGCGCGCCTGGATGGGCGAAGTTGAATCCATCAACCAACTCCATCGAATCCAGGGTATTCCGTGGGACAAGGACCTGGGTGGACTGCTGGAGATGATCCTGGAGCGGAGCAAGCATCCGCCTGCGTTGCTTTTCGAAAACATGCCGGATGCTCGCCAAGATATGCAAATCCTTTGCAGCCAGATCGATACCATCGAGAGACTCGCATTGGCGATGGGCACCGATCCGAAACTCGGCGTGACCCAATGCCGCCCCGGCGCCTATCTGGGTCGGTACGTTGTCGTTGTCGATGATGACGTCGATATCTACAATCCCGACGATGTCATCTGGGCGATTGCAACGCGGTCGGAACCGGAGAACATCGACATCATTCGCCGCGCCTGGAGCGGGCCGCTCGATCCGGCTATTCCCGTGGAACGCAAAGGCTTCAATTCGCGGGCGCTCATTGACGCCACCCGGCCGTATGAATGGCGCGACAAATTCCCCGCAGTCAATGCCGTAGGTCCGGAGCTTAAGGCTGAACTCGACAAGAAGTATGCTTCTTTGCTTGAAGAAGTCTTGCAGCGCGCGCACTGAGTTAGGCCGGATGTGTCATTTCGACCACTTCTTTATGTCATTTCGACCGGCAAGGGAGAAATCTTTGTCCCGGTTAGATTCCTCACATGCGTTCGGAATGACAGATCAAAATACCATTAGAAAACATAACAGCTGGGAAGCCGTATGATCGCCGCGGCGCTTGACTTGCCGAACGAGGCTAGGTATATGTTTCGTCCGCTGTTTACGGGGCCTCGCGTTAGTGGGCAGCGAGTCGACCACTGGAAGTTGCTCCACGGATTGTAAGGCGAAGCACCCTGCGCGTTAACGGACAGAGGTCTGCTGCGACGCCGAGAAAGGGCCTGAAGATCGCTCACGCTGCATTCTATACCCTTGTGAGAAGGTTCCCCTCCGTATCAACGCCTTTCTCGGCTCGATAAGGGAGGGACGTCCGGGATGAAGCTAACGGTGGTCTGGCACAAGCCCTTCTGGTCTTCTCCCCACTCTCCGACAGGATTCGCGAGCCGTGGTTGCTTAGGTCACCCTGGGTTTGGCGGCCTCCCACGCCAGGTTGAAGCTCTCTCCGAGTTGTTCGATGCGACACGCATCGTAGGGCCCTGCTCACGAACCAACGATCAGTCTGGCGAGACTGCCATTGCGGGTAACAACGTTTCGGTTGTTGCTTTGACGTGGTTGCCGAGGTCGCCCTGGGTTACGTGGCTGGTTTTGCCGTTCTGGCTCGCGCGCAACGGTCTCAAACTTACACAAGAGATCTCAAGCGCCGATGCCGTGTTCCCGTTTATACCATCTCCCATCGGTATCATCGGACTCGTGCTTACTCTGATCTTTCGGAAATCCCTCCTTACAAGACAGTTGAACAATTGGTCAGAATCAAGACTACTCTGGCGGCTGGAACGCGCGCTACTCGAGAGGATCGCGGGCGGAAAGAACGTCGTTTTCGCGACCGGCATTTCCGAGGAGCCACCCTCGACCCGAAATCACGCGATCCGCTGGATCTTCAGCACAACAGTGTCCGAACGCGAGCTGGCGGCCAACGCAGTCCCGCGCAGCCCGGCGCGGGCACCACATGCTCGCCTTATCATTGTGGGACGGGAGGCAGAAACAAAGGAAACATTGGTCGTTCTCCGCGCCCTGCCGCTTCTCGCGTGTGAATTCCCTAATGTCACTCTCGATGTCGTGGGCGATTTTGCGGTTCTCTCTCAGCTCGAGCACGTAGCGAAAGACTTGAAGGTGGTCGATCGCGTGACGTTTCATGGCTCACCGAACCATCAACGTGTTATCGAGCTTCTGCGCCAGGCTGACCTCTTCTGCTGCTTGCCGGCCGCCGAGACAGAATCCTTCCGACAAGCGGTGCATGAGGCCCTCGCTTGCGGGCTTCCCGTAGTAACAGCGCGAACGTCAATCGCGCCGATGCTGATGCGCAACGGCTGCGGAATCATACTGCAGGAAGGGACTTCGGAGGCGCTCGCCGCGGCCGTGACAGCTTGTCTGTCCGATCCCGAGCGCTACCGAAACATGTCGATCGAGGCGCTCCGAACGGCACGGGCATACTCGCTAGAGCAATGGCGTGAAATCGTCCGCTCTGCTTTGGAGAAGGCTTGGGGACCACTTCAGTCGGACCAGTGGGAGCTCAGGAAACGGCAGGAAGAAGTAAGACTTCGCTAACCCAGGCTGGGAATCAGTGAGAGCTCGAACACAACTGGTTGTTGAAGAATTTTTTCGTCGATGAGAAGAACACTGATTGCAATCGGGCTGGATTCAGCCGACCCTCGGCTTCTCGATATCTGGGCGAGCCAAGGGCGCCTCCCCAACATTTCTCGCCTGCGCGAGCAGGGCGCATACTGCTCTCTCCGAGGGCCGAACCTGTACCTGTCCGAACAGGCGTGGACACTGGTAACGACCGGATGCGAGGCTACACAGACGGGCTACTGGAGTCGCTGGAAGTTCGATCCTCGCAACTATGAGCTTAACGATACGGGCGCCTATCATTTCGCCCGGTATTCTCCGTTTTATGCGCTTGGGCCTGCGTACCGCTGCGCTATCTTCGATGTGCCGCAAACGAGGCTGTGCGAGCGCGTTAACGGTATCCAGGTTCTCGCCTGGGGGGCACGGTCCGCCAGGACGACAAGCGACTCTGAACCGCCGGGATTACTCGAGCAGCTCATTCAAAAACACGGACGACATCCCGCGTTCGATCGCGATCATGCCAGCTATTGGAATCCCGTCGCCGTCGCCTGGCTAAAGAGAGCACTCCATAAGGGCATCGCACGAAGAGCCGCGATCTGTGAGGACCTTCTCAGCCGAGAACCATGGGATCTCTTCTTCACCGTCTTCGGTGAGACACACTCGGCGGGACACTTTTTTTGGCACCTCAGCCAGGACCACCCAATGCACCGTTGGAATAGATTTGTCGCAGGTGATCCCATGCTGGGTGTTTTCCAAGCCGTTGATCGGGCCATTGGACAGATCCTGTCCATTCGCCCGGATGCTGACACGCTTCTCTTTTCTCCGGAGGGCATGGAAGCGAACTCGGTGGATCTGCCAAGCACCGTCTTCCTAACCGAGTTGCTCTATCGGTTCAACTTCGGCCCGTCGGGAGGTCTGGCCCATGGCGATCGCGCCGGTACTCCTCCCCCTCCGCCGATCAGCTTACCGAAAGCATTGGGCTGGCATCGAGAGATCTATGCGCTTCGGACGGATGTTAACCCGTTGCGACGACGACTGCGCCGCTGGCTACCGATGGAGTTCGCGGCCTGGTGGGAGAGGAGGAGCAGCCCTGGCCCGGGCCCCATGTACCCTAAACGTTTCGGGGCTTTATTTCATCAGCCGACCATGTGGTACAGTCCGCTCTGGCGTGAGATGAAGTGCTTCGCGCTCCCTAGCATCGCGCATGGATACATTAGGATCAACGTGCGTGGTCGCGAAAGTGAAGGAATGGTACCGCCCTCGGAATACAACGTTTTTTGTGATGAGCTGAGCGGCCATCTCAGGGCCCTGCGCGACGCCAGGACTGGAAAGCAACTTGTCAAAGAGATCATCCGCACACGCGAGGCCCCCCTGGATAGCAATCGCAATTTGCCGGATGCAGATCTGATCGTGTTTTTTGAATCGACGCCGGTCGATGTCGTCGACAGCCCAAGCTTCGGGCGGATCGGTCCCGTCCCGTACGCGCGCACGGGTGGACACGTCAACCGAGGATTTGCGATTATCAAGGCGCCTGGCTACGAGCGAGCGTCCACTCTACGAGAAGGCAACGTGCGTGATCTAGCTCCGACAATCCTCGCATTGTTGGGCGCGCCACTCCCGGAGTACTTGGAAGGCGCGCCTCTACTAAGTACCACGCGCAATACTTTACATCGACAATCGGATGATGAAGAAGCTACCGAAATCGCGCGATGACCACCTCGATTCAGAACGGCCGAGAAACTGAAGTTCTGGATCAACACGCGCCAGTAATTTCCGTGGTCGTACCCGCCTACAATGCGGAAGAGACACTGCCGGGCACGATCGATTCAATTCGCCGCCAGACGTTCTCGAATTTAGAAATTATCGTCATCAATGATGGCTCAACCGACAGTACCCTGAGTCGCTTACAGGCTATCCACGATCCACGATTACGGGTTTTCAACTACCCAAACGGAGGTCTCGCGGCGGCACGGAACCGCGGAATAGAAAAGTCACTTGGCGAGTTTGTCTCGTTCATTGACGCGGACGACCTCTGGACCCCCGAGAAATTGGAGTTGCAGCTTGAGGCTTTGCGCCGCCACCCCAACGCGGCATTAGCATACAGTTGGACGGCTTTCGTGGATCAGACAGGAAAGTTTCTGTTTGCTAAGGAGCCGTCCCGCTTCGAAGGCGACGTCTATCCTGAGCTGCTCCGGCACTGCTTCTTGGCGAGCGGCTCTAACATCCTTGTTCGCAAGAACTGTGCGGTCGCGGTCGGGTGCTTCGACACTACCCTTAGAGCGGCCCAGGATTGGGATTTTTGCCTGCGAGTCGCGACTCGCTGGCCGTTCGCGCTGGTCCCGCGCTACCAGATTCTCTATCGGATTTCGGAGAGCGCCATGTCTGCTGATGCAGAACGATGCGAGCAAGCCTGCCTGCTGATCTGTAATAAGGCATTCAGCGAAAGCTTGCTTCCTGTTGAGAAACGCAGCGAGAGCCTTTCGAACGTTAAGCAGTATGTCGCGTTTTTATATCTCTCTCGCGCGACAGGTCTCGAGTCCTGGAAAAGGGCTGGGCGGAAACTGGCGGAATGCATCCGTCTCTACCCGCAAACTCTATTGACGCGAAAGACGTGGCATCTGCTTCTCACATGGTCGTTATTGCAGTTGGTTCCATTACGGATGCGACGTCCCGCCGTGATAACTCTCCTCAGGATCTACGGTCGATGCTTGATGCTCAGGCGCGGAGAAATCGGACAGTTGGTCAAGAACCTTCAGCGGCTGCAGGTTACCCCATAGCGTCCGATTCCGGGTACTGTTCAAGGTGTGATGTTTTTAGCGAAGCCCCCGGAGAGTGCATCAAGTCGCAACGCCAAAAACATTCAGCGCACGAGAATCCATTCATCTTAGCCACGCCAAGCGCCGGTTCAATGGCCACGTGGCGCTTATCGAGGACCCATCGAAAACTCGTATATCATCTGTTGGCCGACGAAAAAGATAAAAGGTCAGACTCCAGTGCCCATGCTTTCGAAGTGGCTGTCTAAGCCTCAGCCTTCCAATGCCAAAGCAACGGCTTTGCTGGCGTGAAGCGCCATCGTGTCAAATAACCTGACCGGACTACCCGCAGCGTGGATGAGCAATGGAAGCTCCGTGCAAGCGAGCACCACTCCTTCCGCTCCCGCTCGTTTCAGGTCGAGAATGATCGTAACCATCCTTTGTTTGGATTCGGCGTTCAGCTTCCCCAGGCACAGCTCGTTATAGATAACGTTGTGGACGTAATCTCGCGCCGCCCGGTCGGGGACCGCAACATCTATTCCTCGAGCGCGAAATCTTTCTTTATAGAAATCTTCTTCCATTACGAATCGCGTCCCCAATAGGCCGACGGCGGAGATTTTGGTCTTCCCAATCTCGTCCGCGGCGGCATCGGCGATGTGTAGCAACGGGATATTAATCGATCGCCGCACGTTCTCAGCGACCTTGTGAGCTGTATTCGACGCTATGATTACGTACTCCGCACCCGCTTTTTCGAGCCGCGTTATCGCTCCGATCAGAAGCGTTGCCAGGTCGGCCCACCGTTCTTCCAGCTCGAGTTGTGCGATAGGATGGAAATCCATGCTGTACATGACCAGTTCTGCGGAATGCGTAGGCCCTAGCCTAGCTTTGATGTTCTCATTGATCAGGCGGTAGTACTCCGCCGAGGACTCCCAGCTCATTCCGCCAATAATACCGATCGTTTTCATCGGTCTCTCCGGTTAATAATGTCCGCCGGTTTCAGCCACCCAATACCTCTCACAAAATCGTCCTAACCGGAATCGCAAGGATCCGGGGGGTAAGGGGAATAGTCTCGTCTCCGCCATAGAACAGCAGGCCAATTGGCGCTTGCTCTGGATACTCGTCGAGAAACGATTCGAGCGACCGGATGTCTGCCACTCGCGCGCGGGAAGCCATTTTGATCTCCATGGGAAGAAGGCGTTGCCGGGATTGAACGACGAAGTCCACTTCCGCGCCTGAAGCGGTCCTCCAGTAAAAGATTTCAGGGCGCGGTGTTTCCGTTTCTCTCCACGCGAGCAGTTGAGCATAAACCAAATTTTCTAGCAGGGCTCCGGCAAGGTTATGGCTGCGTAATTCTCCCCGGTTGGCGATGCCGAGCAGAAACGCCGCCAGTCCCGTATCGATCCAGTAGAGCTTAGGAGCCTTGATCAGACGTTTGGAGCGGCTGCGAGTGAAGGCGGGTACGCGCATGATCTGATAAGAAGCCTCGAGCAAGTTGAGATACCGGTGTACAGTTGCCTGACTGAGCGCCGCATCGCGCGCAAGCTCTGACTGGTTGATGATCTGTCCGAGACGCAAGGCGCTCAAGCCCATCACGCGACGAAAATCCACCAAGGCGCTAATCGAAGCGACGTCCTGCAGGTCGCGCTCCAGATAGGTTTTCACGTATCCTTCAAACCATCTCGTCCGCTCGGTTTGAGATTCGGCTAGGACAACAAGAGGGTAGCCTCCGATGATGGCCGATTCCGCCCAATCCTGCTTTGTTCCGTCATTAACTTTCACATTCGCCCCGAGCTCTTTTATGGACTTGGCAGTCACAAGCATTGACCAAGGGCCCGAATCAGGAGCGCCCCGCTTTTCTCGCGCCGACATGGGAAGCAGAGTGAGATAGATGGCGCGACCAGCCAGAGATTCAGATACCTTGCGCATCAAGAGAAGGTTGGCCGAACCTGTGAGGAGGAAGCGTCCCTTTCGTCGATCTTTATCGACAGCACGTTTGATAGCGAGGAGAATTTCGGGCGCCCGTTGGACTTCATCCAGTGTCATGCGATCCGCTTGTTCCACCAGGGCCTCCGGAAATCGTTCAGCCCTTGCCAATATGTCCAAATCATCCAGGGTAAGATAAACGCGTGTGCCGGCCGAGGGAAGATTCTGAACCAGGGTGCTCTTTCCTGTCTGCGTTGCTCCAGTGACGACGACTACCGGAAACTGCCTGAGCGCCTCATCAACAACCGGCTCAAGCAATCGCGGAATGAAGGGGCTATGCAGATTATTCATGTCTTGAATGATAATCATTCAAGAGGCGAATAACAAGCTCCTACACGTCGGCAACCGCCAACTTGTTTTTAGAGGACTTAGGTGTGGCTAAACGTCTCATTCTAAGGCCTTGGGACTATACCGCATGATGCGATTACTATAATGGCTGTACGCCGGACGCCGGTCGTTGTCTATCCTCTTGATTGTCAAAGCTATATTTTCAGGATTATCTCACCTATTCTTTCGCTTTCTTAAGAATTTGCAAAGCGGCTCTTTTAATCTTCATGTCCGGGTCATCGAGAAAAACCTCAACCTCTGCTCCTAATGACTCCAGAGCAGTCTCTCCGGATTCTTCGGCTAATCGCCTTAGCGCCAATTCTCGGATTCTGGGGTCTTTATCTCGCAAGCACTTTCGGTAAACCTCCACGTGCTCTCGAACCTCGGTGACCGGCCCTAAACAGACCAGAGCATCAAAGCGGAGTTCGGCATCCTCGTGCTCCAGGTAATGGAGATACACCTCTGTGACCTTGTCTAACTTGGAATAAAATCGCCATAGGTTAAATAAGATGCTCCTCTTCTGTTCTACCGGGCCATGCTCGAGTCGGTCCAGCAGCAAGTCTAATATCCTATTGTCTCTGAGGTTGCACAAAGCATTGACGGCCGTTTCCCGAACTCGAGGATCGGTATCATAAAGCCCGCCGATCAACGAAGTCGCCGCCTGAAAATTTCCCTCCCACCCTATCGCGAAGGTTGCATGAAGCCTCCGTTCAGCATCCGTGCTTTCGATCTCTTTCAGCAATCGATCGATCAGAGGCTGCGAATCTTTCAAGAATGGCCCGATCACGCTCAACTGGATGGCGGCGTCATGCCGGACCTCTTCATTCTCTAAAGGATCCGTCATCATCTCGTACAGAGGCCAGACGACCTCTTGCTTAGCAAAGCTACCGAGAACGATCATGATTTCGTGTTTAAGATCTCTGTCCGCAAGCTTCAAAGCCCTGAGTAGCAGACGAATGGCCTGGTCGCCATCATCAAAGAATGATTCGATGGACTCGACATATTTTTTGGCTTTCTCGAGAATGCGTTCTTTAGGTTCAAATTCGATCACTTGATTCTTATTCATGGTTAGTCCCGTACCAGCTCCAACACCTCAGCCAAATTGGCAACAGCGACGCCCTGCCATTCTCCAGCCTCTTGATGCGAACCGGAACCCGGCCGAGAGGATGTTCGAATCAGTACAGGGTTCAGGCCGATTTCAGCAGCACCCTTTAACTCGTAGTCTTCCCCATCACCAATATAGAGGCAGGATTCAGGTCTTACCACCAGGCGTTCACATGCGAGATTATAGATACGAAGGTCCGGCTTCCTGAGATGTGCCCGACTAGAGAAAATCGGTGTTTCGATTAAATTGGCAAAGGCCGTTTCCTGCCAAAGAATCGGTATCTCGATCGAGGCATTGCTGATAAGTCCTATCTTATAGCCCTGATTCTTGAGTTGGGTCAGCGTACTTACCGCGTCCGGTCTGGGTTGCAGCGCATGCTTTATGGAACTCATTCGGATTTCAACTGCTTTCCTGATTTGCTCCGCTGCCGGACGCAGATTCATCGTATTGCAAACATATTCTATATTGGCTTCCACAGTCTCAAAGGCGCCGACTATCCGCATTTCCAATGTTTGATTCCACAGCGGAGTAAATTGGTCATAGGGCACTTCCAGGGCGTCCGCCATGTCGATATGGACTGGTCCGACGGACGACACAAAGTCATCCACCAATGTCCCAAACAAATCGAAAATGACCGCCTCAAACTTCATAGTATCGCTTACCAGGGTTCAGGTTCCTGCTCAACGCTAGACGATCTAAACAGGCGTGTCCACGGAATCAACAAATTCCAGGTCCGCCCAGACGCCGACATGGTCCGAGGGCCACAGCGTTGAATCGTCGGACGCAGGTTCGTCGAAACAAAGTCCGCTGGCTCGCGCCGTCAAGGACTCCGTAATCCAGATATAGTCGATGCATCTGTCCAACCGTTCCCAGTAAGGATGCGAAGGGACTCCGTCTACACCTCGTAGAGGCGTAAAAGCCGTCGGCCGAGTTTGCGTGGGACGGAAATTTCGGCTCATGAGTTGCATTGAGTGCATGTCCAAGGTTGCGTTGAAATCGCCACAGACAATACTGGCCGCGGCATCGTCTCGGCGGTGTATCCAATCAAGGAGTCGCTCAACCTGGTACTGGCGCAGTGAATCTGCCCCACGCGATTTATATAGATGGGTCACATACAGATCAATATATCGACCGTCGAACTCGAGGCGAACCACCTGGGCGACCGAGTCGCCGGCGCGATAATCGAGGTTCGCAGTTTCGATGACTGAAAGGCGCGTCAAGATCCCTTCAGCTTCGAGCTGGGAGGCCGCATTGACCTTGGATTGCTGATTAAGAATATACCCAATTCCAAGTCGCTCTCTGGCAACTTGCTGGAGCCACTGCGCCGTTTGCAGTGGGATAGAAATCTCATTAAGGGCAAAAACGTCTGGCCTGAGCCTGTTCAACTGTTGGACGATTAGTTCCCGCCGTTTCTCCCAGCGCTTATGGTCCTGTTCCAGATTTAGTGTTGCAACTCGAAAGCTCATTTCATTATCTTTGCAGTGGTCCCTTATCCCGTTAGCAAAAAACTCACTCCGGCCACAATCAGGGTGATATCGACGATTAGCACGAAGACCGACTCCGAGACGCGATCCACGATTCTCTTGCCGGTAAACGCGCCGCCGATCATGAACGGCACCAGAATCAGACCGGATGTCAGGATCCGATGGTCCACAATATCCCTGCCGCCGAATACCGCGAGCTTGGAGATCTGCATCAGCACCGTGGCCAGGGCGTCGGTGCCAATGTAGGCCCCTCGTACAAGGCCATAGCCCAGGAAGAAAGGGGCCATGAGCGGGCCCACGCCTTCAAGTAATCCGGCCAATAGGCCAAAGCCCGCACCCAAAGGAACGAACCATCTCGCCGAACTGATGCGCCTGGGCCCGGGGCCGAGGCGCCGCCAAGCTACGCTTATCAGCAAGAATGTTCCCAGAATCCGGATCAAGATGACCGCTGGAGTGATGATAAATAGCATAGCGCCGCTCAGCGCTAACGGAATGGCACCGAGAGCGAACCAGCCTACCACCGGAGCCGCGATCTCCCGCCGGTTGAACCAGACCCGGCCCAGGTTGGAGGACAGGTTGGCGATTGTGAGGATGGGAATAGTATCTCGCACACCCACGTAGAGCACCAGCACCGGCAACAGCAGTGCCGTGCCACCGGAACCCGCGACGGAACCCAGCAACGAGGCCAAGAAAGCGGCCATTCCTAGAACCGGCAGATCGGATGGGCTAACCAAAGTTCAAGCTCACGGCAGGACACCCACAAGTTCACACACGACGGCAGCTTCGGCACCGCCAACGATGTGGATGCGCTGGAAGCGTCTCTTGTTACCTGAGAATTCTTATATGATCTATTTCCACATCCGCGGATCGAAATGGAACCGTACCGGTTTCCGGATATGAATCCGCTTGAAATCCCGATGCGCCGGATTGATAAGATAATTGCGCTCTTCCGGAATTACCGCAGATGGCACGGCGAATACCGCCGTTGACATTTTTGCTACCCAGGATGTGCCAATATCTTTCAGAGCTTCTGGCGCCGGGTAGCGGCGCCAATCCTTTGGAAGGCTGTCGATTTTTACCGTTTCGACTGTCAGTCCATCGGGAACGTCAGCATAAATGGCAACCAGATCGTTGGGAACTATATCGATGTCCACATGGACGAAAAGCTCCAGAGCAGCCAGAGACAACGAACCGGAAGCATAGACCAGGGAAGTTTCTGTACGATTCCACCGTCCACCATAGAGGCGAGCGCCCTCGCCATCAAACAACCGGTGCTTCTTGGAACAGACGCGCCAGACCCGCACTAGCTTATATTGCCGTGCTCGATTCGGCCCAAGATCTCCTCAACCTGCCGGGCACCGATATCGCTGTCGATAAGATCGAGGGGGGGCTGGTTGTCCAGCGCCCGATTGCGCCTTCGCAGCCATTGAGCCGCCTTTTCTTCGCTTCCTAAGGTGACCGTTGCCTGGGCACTGACTCGCGCAAGTCGCAGCAGCCGATCCGATTCATCGGCTTGGAGTTTCTGCTGCTTTTTGCGCCGCGCGATCGTTCGTTGCGGCAGATTCAGAACTGCCGCCGCCTCTTCGCGCGCAAGTCCGAACTTCACTATCAGAGCCTCAAAAGAGGCATAGGGCAGGCCGGCTTTAACGGTCTCCCTGAGTTCGTCCAGATTATTTATCCGGCGCTTCAAAACCTTTCGGCCTCCAAGCGCTTCAACCAGAGCTTCCGTGTGTAACATCGATAAATGCCCCCCGTTGGACTCACTTTGGCATTCATCTTAATGCCAAATGGCAGGCAGGTCAATATCGCATCCCGAGCGACTTGCGTCCTTGCAATTAACGGGGTGCCAAAGCGCTGCTTCCAAAGTTGTCTGTTCAAACGATTCCATAGCAAGTACGGGCGCGTGCAAACAAGCCCATCTATTGATGACACACTTCAACCCACGCTCCTGAACATCAAACAGTAAATGTTGATGCAAGCGATTTCCGGAGACGGTATAATTGATTTCTTTTTACGTGCCGCGTTAAGCAGGACCACAACTAGAATCGAAGAGCTGGGGGATGACACCTTTTGAAAACCTGAGAATGTTGGCGCCAAGAACCGCGTCATGGATTTAAAAACCTACGAAACCCGGGCGACGGCGGGAGCCGGGCGCCGAGTGAGCCTGCAGGGCTGCGCGTCGATCTGATAGACGCTCCGCTAAATCAGACCTTGGTTTTTGGCAGCCGTGTAGAAATATTTCCTGGCCATCAGTTCCGCTCCACGGCCAGTCTCTCGTTAGCGAGATGATTTCGGGGTGTCCACAAGGATGGAAATGAGGAGCAAGCTCAGCCCGGCGAGCGTGATCACGAATCCGGTGGCATGCCCGTATTCCCAACGGTCTCGCAACCGCATCCAAACTGCCGGCACGGAATCCGGCGCGGATGTCATCGCCTCGGCCACTTCGGCATTGACCGGCGCGACGAGTACGAGCCAGCTTACGAACGCAAGCAGCAGGCAGCAAGCACCGGCCAGTGTCCATAGAAACGATGGCCGGTGTTTTCGGACCAAGTACGCCAGCACGAACGCGGCTATTATTGAGGCAATCGTGTAGAAACCACCCACAATTGCGAAGTAGCGATACAGCGTGGTGTTAACCGCCGAATAAAGCTCTGCCTCGTACGCCATCTTCTGCGGCATTTCCAGCACGTGTGCCGACGTCAGAGTCAGCATGAGCGCCGAAAGGACAAGTGTGATGAAGCGCCACGTCCGTATCGTTGTCCCCTCCTGTTGCCGGCAGCGGCAGACCAACCGTTGCCCGGCAGAGAGCCGTGTAACCTGGATGGAGCGTGAGCGAAATCCGGGAGCGCGGTGCCCAGATTACGTTTCACTTCACTCGGGCTCCAGTGGTTAACTATGCTGGGCGGCTGCGCGCTTCTGCATCTCCTCAGGCGAGACGTCTTCAATGTGCGTCGCGAACGACCAGGAATGGCCGAACGGGTCTTCCAACGTGGCCATGCGGTCGC